>CAYSFK010000116.1:0-6219 GCA_964430345.1 uncultured Oscillospiraceae bacterium
GCTGGAGGGATTTTTTACAGGTAAGGGCTTCTACATAGTCCTTTTCCTGTGCGCAGCGGTCATCGGAGTATCCGCTTGGCTGATGGCGACGGGAAACAGGGCTGTGGAGGAGTCGAAGTCGGCAGACGTGGGCATGGCAGCCAGGAGGGTGGAGACCGTTGTTCTGCCCCCGGAGGTGGAGACCCTGCCTGTTCTGGATGAAACGGAGCCGGAGTCAGTGCCGGCCTCCACAGAGGAGGAGCCGGAGATCGCTGAGGTCTGGCGTCAGGGGGATGTAATAGAACCGGCCGCGCCGGCATATATCTGGCCGGTATTGGGGGAGCTGGAGCGCTTATACAGCTGCGAGGAGCTGAGCTATGACGTGACGCTTCACGACTGGCGCACCCATGAGGCTGTGGACATCCTGGCTCCGTTGGGCAGCACCGTGTCCGCTTCCCATTGCGGCACCGTGTCCGATATCACCGAGGACGAGCTGTACGGCACCGTGCTCACCGTGGACCATGGCGACGGCTCCGCCAGCGTGTATGCCAATCTGGCCGCCACCCCTGCCGTCAGCGTGGGCGACTGGGTGGACAGCGGAGATATCATCGGCTCCGTAGGCGAAACGGCCCTGTGCGAGATCGGCCAGGGCACCCACCTGCACTTCGCCATTTTTGTGGACGGCGGCAGCGTCGACCCGCTGAGCTGTCTCCCGGCCTAAACCGAATAGGAGCAAGACATACGCCGGACAAGTTCCGGCGTATGTTTTTAGATATATAAATATCGAAAAACAATAAAAAAGGCTTGACAATCGATATGCCATATGCTATGCTCCCGGTGAAAGCAAGGCAGGCATAAGCTTGAAGCAAGTCCATACTTCATTTGTGCCTTGGGAAGCGGAAAGGAATGGTCATACATATGGAATGGAACAGTGATAAGAGCATCAGCCTCTCTCAAGGCTGCGTGGTGGGCTTTGCGCTGCTGCTTTTGATTCTGGACGCGGGGGCCTACTGGTTCGTGGGCTTTTTTATCCGCCTGCGGGGGATGACGGCTCCCAAGGGTCTACTGATGATGATAAGCGTGTATCTCTGCTCCGTTTTCGCGTGGATGGTGCTGTGGAAGCTGTGGCGGCTGCTGGCCAACATGAGGCGGGAGCGGGTCTTTGTGTCGGAGAATGTGTCGCTCCTACGGGCGGTTAGCTGGTGCTGCGCCGCGGTGGCGCTTATATGCCTGCTCTCGGCGGCGTACTATCTGCCCTTCCTGGTGGCGGCTATGGCGGCGGGCTTCATGGCGCTTATCGTGCGCATAGTTAAAAACGTGTTCCAGCAGGCCTTGAGCATGAAGGACGAGCTGGACTTCACGGTTTAGGTGGCGCTATGGAAATACTGGTGAATCTGGACGTAATGATGGCAAGGCGGAAAATCTCGGCGGGGGACCTGGCCCAGCGGGTGGGCATTACGCCCGCAAACCTGTCCATACTGAAAAACAACAAGGCCAGGGCTATACGCTTTTCCACGCTGATGGCGCTGTGCCATGAGCTGGACTGTCAGCCCGGCGACATACTGGAGTATAAAGAATAATGGAAACTGAAAACAACACGATGTTTGAGCCGGTGGATAAGCGGGAGCTGGCGGCGGCTTTGGCCCTGTACCCCATCGCATATGTGTACACCCTCATATTCAGCGCAAACGACAGACTTTGGTTTGGAGTGTTTGTGCTGCTGTTTGTGGCGCTGGTGGAGTATATGAATTACCGCAGGCCCAGAGCGGCTGAGAGCTGGGTGTGGCTGGGCTGCCTCCTGCTTATGACAGCCTGCGTTTCCTTTGGCTGGGGCCGGGTCTGGGATTATGAGCTGTCCATGCTGTTTGTCCACGCGCTGGCGGTCTGGTGGACCCTGTCCAGAAGCGGCGCTCTGCTGGAGGGCGGCACGGGAAGCCTGTTTCCGGCGGATGTGCTCAGCGGCTTAGTGACTATACCCTTCGGCAATTTCTTTTTGCGCCTTAATTGCCTGCGGCGCTGCCGGGGCGGGGATAAAAAATCCGCCCTGCCCGTTACGGCGGCGGTCATAGCGGCGGCTCTGCTGCTGTACTGGGCGTCCCTCAGCCTGGCAAACGCGGACGAACGCTTTGAAAGCATGGTCTCCGGCTTCCTCGGACTGTTCGAGGGGGCGAAGCTGGGTGATTTTGTCCTCCGCTTCTGCCTGAGCCTGCCGGTGGCGGCTTGGCTCTTCGGCCTCATAGCCGGAAGCCGCCGCAGGGAGCGCGCCGCTCTGGACGAGAAGGCCCGTGGGCTGAGGGCGGCCGTGCTGAGGCTGAGGACGGTGCCGGAGCCGGTGTGGCTTATTTGCATGGGCGTGTTCGCGGCGGTGTATCTGCTGTTCTTCGGTATACAGGGCAGCTACGTTTTCGGCGCTTTTACCCGTACCCTGCCGGAGGGCTTCATCGTCTCTCAGTACGCCCGCCGGGGTTTCTTTGAGCTGTGCCGGGTGATGGCCATAAACTTCGCTCTGCTGTGGCTGGTGACCCGCACAGGGAAAAGACCGGTGACGGAAAGCCGGACGGGAAAGCTTATGTGTACGCTGCTGCTGGCCGCCGGGATGCTCTTCGCGGTAGTGGCCATATCCAAGCTGGCGCTGTACATCTCCTGCTTCGGCTTCACACCGAAGCGGCTCCAGAGCACTTGGCTGGCGGCAGTGATGATGATGGGCAGCGCGTCCTGTGTTTTCTCACTGTGGACGGGGAAAAGGAGCTTTCGTTTCTGGACGATGTTCTCCGCCGCAACGCTGTCGCTGCTGCACTTGTTTTAAATTATAGACTGTCAAAAAACTATAATATCAGCTACCGATAACAGAGCAGCAGGGGTGCACGAGGGGGCAAGGCCCGCCTCGTAATTCAATAACCCGCCGTCTACAAGCTTGAATTTCAAGCTTGTAGAGCGAAGCGGCATTTTGTGTACGACCAAAATGCCCGGCGGTTGAAGCGTAGTCAAAGAAGGCCGGGAGGAATTCTTTGACTAGCTGAAATACGCGGGAGGAACGATTCCTCCCGCGTATTATCTTATATCCCGTTGAGCTCTCCGTCCAGCCAGGTATCGCCGGGGGACAGCCGGCGGGTGAAGAGCATGGCCTTGTCTGCCGGGAGCTTGTTCTGGTGGAATTTGAATATCATCTCTCCGTCAGGCAGGCGGCCCACGATCTCTATCTTTCCTCTGGGATGGCTCATGGCGAAGCGCACAGCCTTGCCGAAGCCGTCCTGCATACTTTTGGCACCGTCCACTATGTCTACGCCCTCAGTCAGCGGCACCTGGAACCGGCCCTTTACCCCGGTAACCGGGCGGCACTGGAATATGTAGTAGGGTATCACGCTCATTTCCGTCAGCCCCGACAGCAGCGCGGCCAGAGTCTCCGGCTTGTCGTTCACGCCCCTCAGCAGCACGGTCTGGTTTCTCACCTGTACGCCCCTGTCCAGCAGTGCTCTCACCGCTCTGCGGGATTCCTTTGTCAGCTCCCTGGGATGGTTGAACTGAGTCACCACGCACAGGCTCTTTATATCCGCGTACCTCTCGAACAGCGCCAGCAGCTCCCCGTCGCCGTATATGCGCTCCGGCAGTGTCACCGGCGTCCTGGAGCCGAAGCGGATGAAGTTCAGACTGTCAACGGCGGACAGCTCCCGCAGATACCGCTCGATTATGGCGTTGGGGTTTATCAGGGAATCCCCACCGGACACCAATACATTGCTTATCTCCGGGTGGGCCTTCACGTAGCTCACCGCCTCGTCCACCCGCTTGTTGAGCTCGTCGTTGCTCAGTCCCACCAGCCGCTTGCGGAAGCAGTGCCTGCAATACATGGCGCAGTGGTTCGTACTCAGCAGCAGCGCCGTCCGTTCATATTTATGCTGCAGGCCTTCCAGCTTGGTGTTGGTGCCCTCGCCGCTGGTATCAAAGGAGCCGCCCGCGTCAAACTCGTCCATTGACGGTATGCACATCCGGCCTATGGGGTCCTCCGGGTCGGACTTGTCCACCAGGGACAGGTAATATCGGCTTATCATAAGGGGATAGCGCTGGACGATCCGGCGGCACTCCTCCTCCTTCTCCGGGCCCCAGCCCATCTCTGCGGCCAACTCCTCTGCGGTACATATGCTTTTGCTCAGTTCTTCCTGCCAACTCATTCCATCGCTTCCCTTCGTTCAGATTGTATACTATTATAATAACACAATTATGGGCCTTCGCGAAACCCGCGAGAGCCCATAATTGTTAACATTCCGCAAAACTTTCTGAACCGTTTCTCTCTCGGTCAGCTTGCCGCCTGCCTGCAGCTTATATTATTTGTTTAAGGATGGCAATATGCGGGGGACTTGTGGTATACTGTAAGCAATTTTGAGCATTTAAGCGAGACGTCGACAAACACGGCGCAGACTAAAGTATGAAAGCGGTGGCGTCATATGAAAAACAAAAAACTTACAGTGTGGGAGAGCGCCTGCATAATCACCGGCTACGGCATAGGCGGCGGTGTGCTCAGTATGCCGTACCTGACGGAGCGAAACGGACTGCCGCTGGCCATCCTTATTCTGGCGGCGGCGCTGCTGGCAAGCTATGTGCTGCACCTGATGATAGCCGATCTGGCTGTGAAAAACGGCGGCGGCCAGATAATCTCCTGCCTGTCCCGGTTCCTTTTCCGGGGCCGTTTGAAGCTCTTTCTCACAGTAACATTTTTCGCGCTGATGGCGGTGAACCTCTGCGTCAACCTGGCGGCGTACATAGCAGGCGCGGAGGAGATAATAGTCACTCTGCTGCCGGTATCGCCCCTTGTGGCTAAGCTGCTGTTCTACGGGGCGGCGGCCTCAGTGGTGCTTTTCGGTCTGAAGGCCGTGGGCGTCAGCGAGAAGTACGCCGTGGCGGCGATATTCGGGCTGGTGGCCGTGCTGGCTGTGGCCTCTCTCTTTTCAGAGCTTCGCCCGCTGCCGATGGCTGTGGGCTCTGTCAATGATGCGCTGGCCTATTTCGGTATGGCTATGTTTGCGCTGGCGGCTTTCTTCTCTGTGCCCCAGGCGGTGGAGGGGCTGGATAACGACGTGGCGAAGATACGCCGGGCGGTGTTTCTGGGTATGCTCAACAACTTCGTTATCATAGTAATCATCAGCGTCTGCGCCGTGGCGGCCTCGCCCTCGCTCACCGAGGTGGCGATGGTGGGCTGGAGCGCGGGCATCGGGGCCTGGGCGGAGATAGTGGGCGGCGTATTCACCATCCTCGCCATGCTGACCACCTACTGGTCCATCTCCCTGGCGCTGGGCTCTATTGTAGAGGAGCAGACAAAGCTGGGTTCAAGGCTTTGCTGGCTCCTGGCCACTTTGCCCTCCCTGCTGCTGACCCTGCTGAATATGGGCAGCTTCATGTCCTTTCTGCGCACAGCCGGCGGTGTGATAGGCATAATCGTGGCGGTGATGGTGGTGCCTGCCTACAGAAACGCCCGCAAAGAGGTGCCCGGCTCCATACTGACCCGCTGCGGCGGCACACCCACACAGCTGCTGATAGTGGCGGCATATATCCTCATGGGCGTGGGAAGCGTGGTGCCTGTTTGATGGAAATGGTGCTGTATCGCGACGGGGTGTTTCATTCCGGCCTTAGCCGGGAGGACAGCTTTTCATATATGGCAGTGTCCGGCGGCAGGATAGTAGGGACATACAGGGATAGACCGCAGGATATGCGCTTTTCGCGGGAGGTATCTCTGGGCGGCCGCCACGTCTACCCTTGCCTTATCGACGGGCATATACATCTGCTCTTTACTATCGCGGTGATGGCTATGGGCTTTAATATCTGCGAGATAGACTCCCGGGGCGTGACGCCGAACACCATGGCCGGAGTGGAGGCGAAAGTGCGCGGCTACGCCTCCCGCCAGAAGAAGGACGCCGTTATCGCCGCCAACAACTATATACTCACAGCCGTCGATCAGCGGCGTATGCCCTCAAGGGCGGAGCTGGACGATTGGGCCGGCGGCAGGGCTATTGTGATATACAACATCGACGGTCACAGCTGTTCTCTGTCCAGCGCCATGCTGCGGCTTATCGGACTTGAGCCGGAGGGACACAGCGGCGTATTGCAGGGCGAGGAAAACGAGCGGGTGCAGGGCAGGCTTACCGATGTTGTAGGCGCCCATATGACCCTGCCCCTGCTGGCCAAGGGCGTGGCCGAATTCCAGAACGCCTGCGCCGCCTACGGCATCGCCGTGGTGGGCGCGCTGGAGGG
>CAYSFK010000117.1:0-6126 GCA_964430345.1 uncultured Oscillospiraceae bacterium
GGGCTTCTCCAACAAGATGCTGGACCTGACCCGCCACATCGACTCCGTCCGCAACGCCAAGTAAGCGGAGAGCATTATACGCGATTATCCCCCGGACTGCGGTTCCGGGGGATTTTTATTTACAGAGAGACGGCGGCGGTGTATAATTCGACAAAACACCCTCATGCCCCGTTGTCTGGCGTATTAACGAAAATAAAGTCTTTCAGAACAAGGATGACTATACATGGATGCTCTGTCGGCCCTGCTCATTCTATGCGCCATAACCTGCTCCACCTTCCAGACCTTCTTCAAAAAGCTGTATTCCGGGGCCTGCGCAAGCGGAGAGAGAACCGCCGCGCCAGTTTTCTCCGTGCTGTACGGGCTGGTGGTGGGCCTGATAGTGCTGGCGGTGAACGGCTTTTCCTTTTCGGCGGGGGCTGTCACCTGGACCTTTGGGCTTATAAACGGCTTCGTGCTCTTTATGTTCAATCTGGCCAGCGTCAGCGCGGCCCGACGGGGGCCTTACGCCCTGCAAAGCGTCATGACCCTGTTCGGCAGTGTGCTGATATCCCTGCTGGTTTCGGCGCTGTACTGGGGCGACAGCCTCAGCGCTGCGCAGCTTGTGGGCATAGTCCTGATGCTGGTGGCGGTACTGCTGCTCAACAGCGGCGGACTGAGGCAGGGCGGCGTGAAAAAGGGCTATTACTTCTGGGTGCTCACACTGTTTTTTTCCAACGGCATATACGGCAGTATCATGGACGCCCAGCAGCGGCTGTGCCACCGTACCCAGCGCAATGAGATGATAGCCATATCCTTTCTCTGCCTTGCGCTTATATCTCTGGTATACCTGCTCTTGCGCGAGAAGCGCGATACCGCGGCAGCCTTCCGCATCGGTCGCCGCGCGTGGCTGCTGGCGCTGGTGAGCTGCCTTGGGGCCACCGGGGCTGTGTATCTGAAGATGGTGCTGCTGGCGCGGGTGTCGGTATCGGTGCTGTACACCATACAAAACGGCGGCATAATGGCGGCGTTGGCGGTGCTTACGTCGCTGGTGCTCAAGGAAAAGCTGAGCCGAAGCGGCGCGGCGGGCATAGCGCTGGCGGTAGTGAGCATCGTGCTGCTTGGAATGTAGTTATTTTCAGGATAAACGAAAGCGGGGGATTATTTCCATGGACGGTATTGTGGTCTTACTCAGCGCCTGCAGCATAATGTGCTACACCCTCCAGTGCTTTTTCAACAAGCTGTACTCGGTCGCGTATCCGGGCGGTGCCCCGGAGGCGAACTCGGTATTCTCACTGCTGTACGGGCTCATTGTGGGAGTATTTACGCTGGCGGTAAACGGCTTTACCTTTCAGGCCGGAGCGCTGACCTGGACTCTGGGGCTTATTAACGGCTTCGTGCTGTTCATGTTCAACCTCTCCGGCATCAACGCCGCCCAGCGCGGGCCCTATTCCTTCCAGAGCGTGATGATGCTGTTCGGCAGTGTGCTTCTGGCGCTGCTGTTTTCCGTGGTCTACTGGGGGGAGCGGCTGAAGGGCACCCAGCTCATAGGCATCGCGGTAATGCTGGCGGCCTTCGTGCTGCTGAACATGAAGGGCCTGAGCCTGAGCGGGGCGAAAAAGGGATATCTGCCCTGGGTGGCTGTGCTGTTCTTCTCCAACGGCATCTACGGTATACTTATGGACGCCCAACAGCGGGTCAACCGGCAGGCCGAGCGCAATGAAATGATAATCGTCACCTTCCTGTGCTCTGCCGCCGTATCCCTGGTCTACCTGCTGGTCACTCAGAAAAGCCGCAGCCTCGGCAGCTTCCGCATGGGCAGGAAAGCCTGGAGCTTCGCGCTCATCAGCAGCACCGGCGCGGCAGTGGCGGTGTATACCATGATGCTGCTGCTGGGCAGGGTGTCCTTCTCGGTGCTGTACACCGTCCAGAACGGCGGCATAATGGTGATACTGGCCATACTCAGCGCTCTGGTGCTCAAGGAGAAGCTGAGCCGGGGCAGCGTGGCGGGGATAGCGCTGGCGGTCATAAGCATCGTGCTGCTGGGGCTGTGACAGTTTACAGTCAGTTAACTTGACAGAGGCGGGGCGCCGTGGTACTCTAAATAAGGATACATTTGGCTGCTTTGCCGGATGGCTTGTTTCCCGGGGGATACAGGTCTGAGGGCGGGGCGGCCCCGTTTTTTTCTGAAAGGAAGTACAGATATGGATTACGATGTGATAATAGTGGGCGCGGGCCCCGGCGGGATATTCACGGCATACGAGCTGACAAAGAACGAGCCCGGCCTGAAGGTGGGCGTGTTCGAGCTGGGCAAGCCGCTGCAGCAGCGCAAGTGCCCCATAGACGGGGAAAAGGTGAAAAGCTGCGTCAAATGCAAGACCTGCGCCATTATGAGCGGCTTCGGCGGCGCCGGGGCCTTCTCCGACGGCAAGTATAATATAACCAACCAGTTCGGCGGCACCCTGTATGAGCACATTGGCAAGCGTCAGGCTCTGGAGCTGATGCACTATGTGGACGAGATAAACCTGAGTCACGGCGGCGAGGGCACCAAGCTATACTCCACCGTCAACACCAAGCTCAAGCGCAAATGCCTTGAAAACGGCCTGCATCTGCTGGACGCCAAGGTGCGCCATCTGGGCACTGACATCAACTACGTGGTGCTGGAGAGCCTGTACGAGGAGCTGCGGGCCAGGGTGGACTTCCACTTCGGCGCGGCGGTGTCCTCAGTTACCAGAACGGAGGGCGGCTACGCGGTGCTGGTAGGGGAGGACAGCTACACCTGCGCCCAATGCGTCATATCCGTTGGCCGCAGCGGCAGCAAGTGGATGGAGAGCGTGTGCCAGGGGCTGGATATCCCCACCAAGTCCAACCGGGTGGACATCGGCGTCCGGGTTGAGCTGCCGGCGGATATCTTTGCTCACCTGACCGATGAGCTTTACGAGAGCAAGATAGTCTATCGCACGGAGAAGTTCGAGGACCTGGTGCGCACCTTCTGCATGAACCCCCACGGCGTGGTGGTCAATGAGAACACCAACGGCATAGTCACCGTCAACGGCCACAGCTACGAGGACAAGAGCCGCCATACCGAGAACACCAATTTTGCCCTGCTGGTGTCCAAGCATTTCTCCGAGCCCTTCAAGGACTCCAACGGCTACGGCGAGAGCGTGGCGCGGCTGTCCAATATGCTGGGCGGCGGCGTGATGATACAGCGCTTCGGCGATTTGGTGAGAGGTCGGCGCAGCACCCAGCGGCGTATCGACGAGAACTTCGTCACCCCCACTCTGGCCGCCACTCCCGGCGACCTGAGCCTGGTCATACCCAAGCGCATACTGGACGGAATAATAGAGATGATATACGCGCTGGACAAGATAGCCCCCGGCACCGCCAACGACGATACCCTGCTCTACGGCGTGGAGGTAAAGTTCTATAATATGGAGGTGGAGATAGACGAGAATCTCCAGACCTGCAGCCCCGGCCTCTACGCCATCGGGGACTGCTCCGGCGTGACCCACTCCCTGTCCCACGCCTCCGCCAGCGGCGTGTATGTTGCGCGGCATATCCTGGGCAGCCGGGGAGAATAAGCGGTATTCCCTTGATTTTTCGGGGCCGGGCGTGTATAGTCTAGATATTATCCTGAGCCGGAGGACAGCGATGTCGAAGAAAAAGGGACAAAACTATATGCACGGCGCTGCCATACTCACTGTGGGCGTCGTGATAATGAAGATACTGGGCTTCATCTATAAGATACCTCTTGGGAACATTCTGGGCGACGAGGGGTATTCCATGTTCATGGGCGCCTATAATATCTACTTTATCTTTTTCACCCTTGCTACAGCCGGCTTGCCGGTGGCTCTGTCCAGACTGGTGGCCGAGGCCGACGCCAACGGCCGTGTGAAGCAGGAGGAGAAGCTTTTTAAGGTGGCAAGGCGCACCTTCTTCGTCATAGGTGTGCTGTTTGCCCTTATCATGTTCCTGTTCCCGGATTGGTTGGCGGCGGAATATCTGGAGAACCCGGACGCCGCCCTCAGCATCAAGGCCATGTCCCCGGCCATACTGCTGGTGTGCGTGGTGTCCGCCTACCGGGGCTACTGTCAGGGCAACGGCAACATGGTGCCCACCACCGTGGACGAGGTGCTGGAGGTGCTCTTCAAGGTCATCTCCGGGCTCATCATCGCAAAGCTGGTCATAGACGCCGGAAAGGGCCTGCCCGCAGGCTCCGCCGGGGCTATACTGGGCGTGTCCATAGGCTCGGTGGTGTCACTGGCGTACATGGTGATATACAAGCGCCGCAACTATGACACCTTGGCCGCGCCCTATACGGGCGGCCGCTCCGATACGGACTACGCCGAGGACGACGACCTGGTGGATTCCTCCTGGGCCATAGTAAGAAGGATACTCTCCGTGGGCATACCCATAGCCTTCGGCGCCTGCATCATGGCTCTGCTCAACTCAATAGACTCCAAGCTCTGCATGAACCGGCTCCAGTCCGCCGCCGGCTTCAGCTACTATCAGGCCAAGGTGCTCTACGGCGTGTACGGCAAGGCCCAGACCCTGTTCAATCTGCCCGCCGCCTTTATTACGCCCCTGACCATAGCCATAGTCCCCGCCATCTCCTCCGCCATAGCCAAGGGGGACAGACTGGCTTCGGCCAAGACCGCCGAGGACTCCATGCGCATCTCCGCCGCCCTGAGCCTGCCCATGGGCGTGGGTCTGGCGGTGCTGTCCTACCCTATCATGAACGTGTTGTACGCCGGCAGCAACAAAGCAGGGCCGGGGCTGTTGAGCATTATGGGCGCGGCCTCGGTGTTCGTGTGCATCGTACTGATGGAAAATGCTGTGCTCCAGGCCTCCGGTCGGGAGAAGCTCACCATGGTGACCATGATAAGCGGCGGC
The DNA here is from genome assembly GCA_964430345.1 of uncultured Oscillospiraceae bacterium. Taxonomy (GTDB): domain Bacteria; phylum Bacillota; class Clostridia; order Oscillospirales; family Oscillospiraceae; genus Limivicinus. Next base: position 4,870 of record CAYSFK010000117.1, read on the forward strand.
GTGGTGAAGATAGTGATAAACTGGTTTCTGGTGGCCCAGCGCTCCATCAATATCTACGGCGCCCCGGTGGGTACCCTGATTAGCTATCTGGTGATGGCGCTGATGAATCTGGTGTTCATTCGCTGCACTCTCGGCCATAGGCCCAGACTGTTTCGTATATTCTCCGGCGCCGCGGTCTCCAGTGCGCTGATGGGCGCGTCGGCATGGGCGGTGTACGGGCTCTGTGTCCGCTTCATCGGAGCGGGCAGCTGGAAGCGCATGGCCCTGTGCATGACAGTCGCAGTTATCGTGGCGGTGGCGGTGTATCTTGTGAGCGTTATCGCCCTGAAAACAGTCACCCGGGAGGACATGAAGCTGATACCCGGCGGTGAAAAGGTGGCAAAGCTGCTGCATATGCGCTGATATGGCCGGTTTTTTTCACCGGAACGTAAATAGTACTTGATAAATAGACAAAAATATGGTAGATTCAGCATAGCGCATTTATGTGCCGATACTATAGAAAATGAGTAAGCTCCCGGCTTTTCGGGAACACTCATCATAATGCGGCCTAGACCGCACAATCAAACAGGAGGAATTATAATGAATAAGGCAGATCTGGTAGCAGCAGTTGCAGAGAAGGCAGCTCTTTCCAAGAAGGACAGCGAGAAGGCAGTTAATGCCGCATTTGACGCTATCACCGCTGCGATGGCAGCCGGCGACAAGGTTCAGCTGGTTGGCTTCGGCGCGTTTGAGGTCAAGGAGCGCAACGCCCGCGTTGGCCGCAACCCCAGAACCAAGGAAGAGATAAAGATCCCCGCCAGCCGCGTTCCCGCTTTCAAGGCCGGCAAGGCTCTGAAGGATGCCGTCGCAAAGTAATAGAGCTTAAGATAAAAATGGCCGCCATGAGCGGCCATTTTGCGTTAGAGGGACAGTATGAGACTTGATAAATTTCTGAAGGTATCCAGACTGATAAAGCGCCGGAGTGTGGCCAACGAGGCCTGTGACGCCTCCCACGTCTCCGTCAACGGCCGACAGGTGAAGGCCGGGTATCAGGTGAAGCCGGGGGATGTGATAGAGATAGCCTTCGGCCAGCGCAGTCTCCGGGTTGAGGTCATCAGCGTGGCCGAGACCGTTTCCAAGGCCGACGCCCCCGCCATGTATAAGGAGCTTTTATAACAGGGAGTCAAAGGACTCCCTGTTATTCAGCTTGTCAAAGAAGTCCGCGCGGACTTCTTTGACTGCGCTTCAACCGCCGAGCATTTTGGCCGTACACAAAAT
>CAYSFK010000118.1:0-5954 GCA_964430345.1 uncultured Oscillospiraceae bacterium
GAAAATGCCCCTCTTTTCTCATCCGCTCTGCAATGGGTACTACCTGGTCCTTGGTTATTACTGTCTTTTTGTACTCCTGCATTCATTTCACCTCTTGACGTATACAAAAAATTTTGCCTGCTGCTATAACTGCCATTTATAAATATCAGCAAATCCCCCTGGAGGAATTTGTAATATCCTGTTTCGCTGCGCCTAACCGTGACGGCGACTCAGCATATTCTGGGGAGCTGCGCCCCGGTGAGCTTCTGGAGCACCCGGCTGCCTCCGAAGGCGGTGTTCATGGAGAGCTTGCCGGGGTATCTGTGGGTGACCGTGCCTATCCTGGCCGCGTCTTTGCCCTCCGGCGTCTCCCGCATTGCCGCCAGCACTCTTTCCGCCTGGCTTTCCGGCACCACCGCCAGCAGCTTGCCCTCGTTGGCGCAGTACAGCGGCTCCAGCCCCAGCATATCGCAGGCCGCCCTGACCTGAGGCCTCACAGGTATAAGCTCCTCCCTGAGCTCAATGCCAAGGCCTGTCCCCTCCACGAACTCGTTGAGGGTGGTAGCCACGCCGCCTCTTGTGGGGTCCCGCAGCACCCGCACATCCGCGCCCAGGCTGAGTATCCTGTCACACAGTCCGTTCAGCGCGGCGCAGTCGGAGCGGATGTCGCCCTGCATCATGCCGCTGCGGCTGAGCATGACGGCTGTGCCGTGGTCGCCCACGGTGCCGGAGACAAGCACCGCGTCACCGGGCCGCATATTGTCCCGGCTCAGCCCCGGATATTTCAGAAAGCCTATTCCGGCGGTGTTTATATATATCTTGTCGCCCCGGCCCCTGTCCACCACCTTGGTGTCGCCGGTGACCACCTGCACCCCAGCGCCCTCACAGGCGGCGGCGATGGAGTCTGCAATGCGCTCCAGCTCCGCCATAGGCAGGCCCTCCTCAATGATAAGGGCCAGACTCAGGTATTTGGGCTCGGCGCCGCACACGGCCAGGTCGTTCACCGTGCCGCAGACCGAGAGCTTGCCGATGTCCCCGCCGGGGAAAAAGATGGGGTCTACCACGAAACTGTCGGTGGAGAACACCAGCGTGTCCGCGCCCGGCAGCAGCGCCCCGTCCCCCAGAGAGTCCAGCGCGGGGTTTGTGAAGCGGGGCACTATGAGCTTTTCTATAAGCCGGGAGGTCTTTTTCCCCCCGCTGCCGTAATCAAGGGTTATTATTTCATCCATTATCCGCGCTGCCTTCCGGTGCTTCCGGCTCCGTCCTTCCTTTTTTCTTCATCAGATACGCGGCCAGAGCCGTCACCGCGCCATAGCCCGCAATGGAGATCAGCGACGCCTCTATGCCGAAGTCGCCCCCTGTGAGCAGGAAAGAGTCGGCGGCCATCACATAGCTCACCAGCGCGGAGCCGTTCACCTCTGTGCCTATACTCAGCACCCGTCCTATAATTATCGCGTTCCATACCGCGTGTACAAGAGCGCTGTTCCATATGCTGCCGCTCTCAAGGGTTATCATGGAGAACATGACGCCCACAGCGGTGCCCGCCAGCAAAAGCTGGATAAAGGACAGGACGTCCAGCGGCGCGTTGAACACGTGCAGCAGGGCAAAGAGCACCGAGGGTACTATGACAGCCGCGGCTCTGTTCCACCGCTTTTCCAGCACGGTCATTATGAGGCCCCGAAACAGCGCCTCCTCCACCACACCGGCGCTCATACCGGTATATATAAGCGCACCCGCCAGCACCGCAGAGACATTCCCGGCGTCAAGCTCCCCCACTGACCAGCGGCCCGGCAGCAGCAGATACACCGCCGACACCGCAAGGGGCAGAGCCAGACTGACCGCTATCCACAGCGGCCTGACGCCGAGCCTTGGTATCCTCAGCGCCGCCATGGGGAGGCGGAGAGCCTTTTCGCAGTAGAGCCTCAGCAGCCAGAGGCCGCCCAGGGTGTATACGATACCGGCCACGGCGTTGCCCAGGGCCACAGGAGCGCCCAGAGCCACGGGCAGAGAGCCCAGTATATCCGCCGCTATCTGACACACCAGCATCACAGCTATGGCTGCCAGAACGGACAGGATGACTTTTCCAGTACTTAGCTTCATATTCCGCCTTTATCACAGTACACGGTATTTATAGGCCGCGGCGCAGGCGCCCTCCGAGGACACCATGCAGGGCCCTACCGGCTCCTCCGGGGTGCAGCGCCCGCCAAACAGGGGGCAGCCCTCCGGGGATAGCCTGCCGGTTATGACCTGACCGCAGCGGCAGGCCGTAGGCCGGGGCTCGTTATACTTAACAGAAAAGCGCTTCTCCGCGTCAAAATCGGCCAGCTCCCCGTTGAGCGTCAGCCCGCTGTCATCAATGGCGCCCAGGCCCCGCCACAGCTCCCGCCGGGGGACGAAGCAGCTTTTCAGCACCGACTGGGCAATAAGGTTCCCCTCCGGGGAGACGGCGCGGCGGTAGGCGTTTTCCAGGCTGGGACTGCCCTCGGATATCTGGCGCAGCAGCATATATACCGCCAGTAAGATATCCTCCGGCTCAAAGCCCGCTATCACCGCCGGCATGGAGAACTGCTCCGGCAGAAAGCGAAAGCCCCGCTCCCCGATTATACTGCCCACATGACCGGGGCATATTAGGCCCTGAACGTTGAAGCCCTCCAGCTTTATCAGCGCCCGCAGCGCCGGTTCCACTGTCTTGAGCATGGACCACAGGGAAAAATTCCTCAGTCCCCGCTCTCTGGCCGTCAGCACTGCGGCGGCGGTGCCGGGGGCGGTAGTCTCGAAGCCCACGCCCAGAAACACCACCTGCCTGTGAGGGTTCGCCTGGGCTATATCCACGGCGTCCACCGGGGAGTAGACCATCTCCACCCTGGCGCCCAGAGCCTTGCGTCTTTGCAGGCTGTCCCCCGGAACGCTGCCGGGTACCCGGAGCATATCGCCGTAGGTAGTGATAATAACATCCGGCTCCATGGCCAGCTCCAGAGCCGCGTCTATAAGCTCCGGCGGCGTCACGCACACCGGGCAGCCGGGGCCGGACAGCAGCCTGATATTCCCCGGCAGCAGGCTTTTGAGGCCGGACTTGGCAATGGCCATGGTATGGGTGCCGCAGACCTCCATAAGTCTTGTCTCCGGCAGCTCCAGTGCCTCTATGGCTTCAAGGAGCTTTTGGGTACGGCTGTCATCTGAGGGCATTTTCGACTTCCTCCCAGGCCTCCAGATCCTCCAGCGCCTGACTCTCGGGCAGCCGCTCTATGGCAAAGCCGGCGTGGACTATCACGTAATCCCCGGGCTTCGGCTCCGGTATGAAGTCCACCCGTATCTCCCGGCTCATGCCCATGGCCTCGCCTACGGCCTTAACGCCGTCCACGGATATTAGCTTAAGCGGTATCGCAAGACACATATCTTTAACCTTTTTTCCTCATAACAGCGTCGGCTATGACCAGCTGGCCCAGAGCTATGCCCTCGTCGTTGGGGGAGACCCGGCGGTGGGTATACACCCGGAAGCCCACCCCCTCCAGCCGCTTTGTCAGTCGGCGCAGGATATACATATTCTGAAAGCTGCCGCCGGAAAGCACCACATCGCCGATGCCGCTGTCCTGCCGCGCCTTTACGCAGATATCCACGGCCATGCTGACAAGGGTGTTCATGAATCTGGCGGCTATTCTACCCACGGGCACACCGGCGTCCCTGTCGGCGACCATGCCTCTCACCGTCTCCCGCCAGTCGAAGCGCAGCGGCGCCCCGGACAGCTCATAGCCGTATTCCCCGGCCTCCTCCGCAGCGGCGGCCTCCAGCAGCACCGCCCCCTGTCCCTCATAGCTGCACAGGGTCTTGATGCCCAGTATGGCGGCCGCGCCGTCAAACAGCCGACCCATGCCCGAGGAGAGCGGACAGTTGAGCCCAGAGCTCAACACAGCCTCATAGGCCGCGGCGTTCTCTATGCCGGAGGTATCACAGCCGGAGTCCCTCAGCAGAGCGAAGGCCACCCGCCCCGTCTCCTTCACGGCCCTGTCGCCGCCGATAAGGGATATGGCCCGGATGCTGCCGAAGCGGCGGAAGCTCTCATAACCGCCTATCAGGCACTCGCCGCCCCAGACCGTACCGTCGTCGCCCAGCCCGGTGCCGTCCCAGACAAGACCTATTACCGGGCCCTCCACGTCGTTGTCCGCCATACAGGAGGCCATGTGCGCGTGATGGTGCTGCACATATACAAGGGGCAGACCCAGAGATGAGGCGTAGTCCGTGGACAGATAGTCCGGGTGCATATCGCAGGCGGCGGCCTTGGGTACTATGTCAAAGAGCCGTTTGAAGTGCTCTATCTGACCGGTATAGTTCTCCAATGTCTCCATGTTTTTCAGGTCGCCGATGTGCTGGCTCTGAAAGACATAGCTGCCTTTGGACAGGCAGAAGCTGGCCTTTTGCTCCGCGCCGCAGGCCAGGATAGGCGCGCAGTCCCGGCGGAGCTTTATCGGGAAGGGCGCGTAGCCCCGGCTCCTTCTGGCAAAGTACTCCCTGCCGGAGAGCTCCCAGCACAAGGAATCGTCGCAGCGGGTCTGTATCTCCCTGTTGTGGAGCAGGAACCCGTCCGCGATACCCCGGAGCTTCCACACAGCCTCGTCATTTTTGTAGAGCATGGGCGTGTCGGAGAGGTTGGCGCTGGTCATGACCAGCATATCTATATCCTCGCCGAAAAGCAGGTAGTGCAGCGGCGTATATGGCAGCATCACTCCGATGCGGGAGTTCTCGCTTATATGCCAAAGCCCCGGACGGCGCTTCTCCAGCAGTACTATGGGCCGCCGAAAGCTCTCCAGCAGCGCGGCCTCGCCCTCGGATACACGGCAAAAACGCCTTGCGGCGTCCGTGTCGCGGCACATGACCGCAAAGGGCTTTTCGTCCCGCTGCTTGCGGCGGCGGAGCAGCCCCGCTGTTTCGGGATCCTCGCAGGCACAGGCCAGATGTATGCCGCCCAGGCCCTTTACTGCGATTATTTTACCGGCCTTAACATATTCCCTTGCCAGCTCTATGGCGTCGCCGGGGAGCTCCCGTCCGTCAGCGTCCAGGAAAAACACCCTTGGCCCGCAGTCGGGGCAGCAGTCCGGCTGGGCGTGGTATCGGCGGTTTTCAATATTGTGGTACTCCCTGTCACAGTCCGGGCACATGGGAAAGTCGCCCATGGAGGTCTTTGCCCGGTCATAGGGCACGTCCTTGATTATGGTGAAGCGCGGGCCGCAGTTGGTGCAGTTGATAAAGGGATATCTGTACCGTCTGTCTCCGGGGTCACGCAGCTCCCGCAGGCAGTCCTCGCAGATGCAGATATCCGGAGATATAAGGGTATTGCGAAATTCCTCCGTCTTGCTGCTGAGTATCTGAAAATCCGCGTAGCCCCTGAGCTCATTACTGTAGCTGACGTCCAGCTTCTCTATCACCGCCAGCTTCGGCGCCAGCCTCGGTATGTCCCCCACGAAGCTTTCCAGCGCCTCCGGCTCACCCTCCAGCTCCAGCTCCACGCCGGAGGAGGTGTTTTTGATAAAGCCCCGAAGCTCCCGCTCCTTCACCAGTTTATGGATGAAAGGGCGGAAGCCCACGCCCTGAACTATTCCGTGTATCTGTATGAGAGCTCTCTCCACACGCCCCAGTTCCCTTTTGTTAGTTATTTATCAGTCAATATTATATAGCCTGTCGTAGTAATATGCAAGCTAAAAATGAAAAAAATATGAACAATATGGAGAATTTGTCTTTCTCCTATTATAAGGATTGTCATGAGCTTTTGCAACCAAAGTAATTTAATTCACATAGTTTTTGACGACATCCAAACGAAAGCCCCGCCGGAAACCGGCGGGGCTCTACAGACTGTCTAAAAAATATAATATCAACCACCGATAACAGAGCAGCGGGGGTGCGCGAGGGGGCAAGGCCCGCCTCGTGATTCAATAACCCGCCGTCTAACAGCTTGATACTTCAAGCTGTTAGAGCGAAGCTGC
>CAYSFK010000119.1:0-5931 GCA_964430345.1 uncultured Oscillospiraceae bacterium
CTCCCCGATCATCAACGGACGGCCGCAGAACAACACCATCACAACGGGCTTGCCGCTGCGCCTGAAGGCTCTGGCCTCGCAGGCGGAGTCGCTGCAGGAGTAGAAGTAGGGGGTTTGGGCGTCGAACTCGGCGCCGCAGGTATCGACCATCTTATAGCTGTAATGGAACTCCGGCAGGTCCTTCACGCCGGAGATTCGGCGGATGGCGGCGTCGGGGTAGCCCAGGCGCTTTGCCTTGAAATATACCCCAAAATCGGCGGACATTTGGGCCAATTCCTGCTCAAGATCCGCCAGCTTTTTTAACTTATGGATGAAGAAAGCGTCGATTTTCGTGACGTCATGTATCTCACTTTCGCTGAGGCCGGATTTCAGCGCCTCAAACACCGTAAAAATACGCCTGTCGTCCTGATCGGCCAGCCGCTCCCGGACGGGTCTGCCGTCCAGAGGGGGAGCGTTGAGGGTGTCCAAAGAAATCTCCGCGCCCCGGACGGCCTTCATCAAAGCCTCCTCGAAGCTCTGGCCAATGGCCATCACCTCGCCGGTGGCCTTCATCTGTGTGGAGAGGGTGCGGCTGGAGCCGGCGAATTTATCGAAGGGCCACTTGGGCAGCTTTACCACCACATAGTCCAAGGTGGGCTCGAAGCAGGCGCAGGTCTTGTTGGTGATGTCGTTTTTTATCTCGTCCAGCGTGTAGCCAAGGGCGATGCGGGTGGTGAGCTTGGCGATGGGGTAGCCGGTGGCCTTGGAGGCCAGGGCGGAGGAGCGGGAGACACGGGGGTTCACCTCAATAACGGCGTAGTCCATGCTCAAAGGATCCAGAGCGAACTGGCAGTTACAGCCGCCCACAATGTCCAGAGCCGCTATCATGTCCAGCGACGCCGTGCGGAGCATCTGGTATTCCTTATCCGAGAGGGTCAGCGTGGGGGCGACGACGATGGAGTCCCCGGTATGTATGCCCACGGGGTCCACGTTCTCCATGGAGCAGACGGCAATAGCGTTGCCCAGGGAGTCCCGCATGGTCTCAAACTCTATCTCCTTCCAGCCGGAGATGCATTTCTCCACCAGGATTTGGTGGATGGGGGAGGCGTCCAGCCCGGTGGCCGCGATAAGGCGAAGGGCCGCCTCGTCCCCGGCGATGCCGCCGCCGCTGCCGCCCAGAGTATAGGCCGGGCGGACGATAACAGGGTAGCCTATCACCTCGGCAATAGCCAAGGCGTCGTCCAGCTTTTCGGCAATGTCCGAGGGCACCACCGGCTGGCCTATGCGCTGCATCACGTCCCGAAAGCGCTCCCTGTCCTCAGCGTTCTCTATGCCCTCTATGCCGGTGCCCAGCAGCCGCACCCCGTATTTCTCCAAAGTGCCGTCCCGGCAAAGCTGCATGGCCAGAGTAAGCCCCGTCTGGCCGCCAAGACCGGACAGCAGCCCGTCGGGCCGCTCCTTGTCTATGATGCGGCGGAGAGTCTCCACATTCAGGGGCTCCAGATATATCTCGTCGGCCAGATGCTTATCGGTCATGATGGTGGCGGGGTTGGAGTTGACAAGGACAACGTTGACGCCCTCATCCTTCAAGACCCGGCAGGCCTGAGCGCCGGCGTAGTCGAACTCGGCGGCCTGCCCGATGACGATGGGGCCGGAGCCGATGACCAGAACCTTGCCTATGCTTTTATCCCTTGGCATACTCAGCGCCTCCCATCATAGCGATAAAACGGTCAAAGAGAAAGCCGGTGTCCTTGGGCCCGGCGCTGGCCTCCGGGTGAAACTGCACCGTAAAGCAATCCAGACCCGGATAGTCCATACCCTCGCAGCTATTGTCGTTGGCATTATAAAAGGTCTGCCGACCAACGCCCCTGAGACTGTCGGCTATGACAGCATAGCCGTGGTTCTGGCAGGTGATATAGGTGCGGCCGGTGTCCGTGCTGTACACCGGCTGATTCACGCCGCGATGGCCGTATTTAAGCTTCTCCGTCCTGCCGCCGGCGGCCAGGGCCGTGAGCTGGTGTCCGAGGCAGATGCCGAAAATAGGCAGCTTTCCCAAAAGGGCCTTTATCTGCAGGGAGCAGTGCGGATAATCCGCCGGGTCGCCGGGGCCGTTGGAGAGCATGAGCCCGTCGGGGGAGAGGGCCAGCACCTCATCGGCAGTGGCGTTCCAGGGCAGCACCGTGACCTCACAGCCACGGGCGCAGAGGGAGCGGACTATATTCCTCTTGGCGCCGTAGTCCATCAGGGCCACCGAATACTTCTTCTCACCAACGGCGGGGCAGACGTAAGAGGCCTTGCAGCTGACCTGACTGAGCGCATCGACGACCTTATAGCGGCTCAGGGCCTCCATGTCCGCCGGGAGGGTCTGGCATATGGCGGCGTTCATGGTGCCCTGCTCCCGGAGTATACGGGTAAGCTCCCGGGTGTCCACGCCGCTTATGCCGCAGACGCCCTTATCCCTCAGCAGCTTATCCAGCGAGTACTGGGCGCGGAAATTTGAGGGACAGTCGCACAGCTCCCGGACTACATAGCCCTTCACCGCGCACTCACCCTCAAAATCCTCCTCCATAACGCCGTAGTTGCCGATAAGGGGGAAGGTCTGTATAACTATCTGGCCGGCGTAGCTGGGGTCGGTCAGCGTCTCCAGATAGCCGGTCATGCCGGTGGTAAACACCAGCTCGCCCATGCTGCCGCCCGGAGCGCCTATGGCTTCCCCTTCAAACACAGAGCCGTTATTTAATACTAAATATGCCATATCTTTTCTCCGGCCAGTGACGCGGCCATGACAGCCTTGATGGTATGCATACGGTTCTCGGCCTCGTCAAAGACTATGGAGGCGGGGGATTCAAAGACCTGGTCCGTGACCTCCATGCAGTCAAGGCCGTAGCTCTCGTATATCTTGCGGCCTATGCCGGTGTCCAGGTCGTGGAAGGCGGGGAGGCAGTGCATAAAGCGGCACTGCTCTCCGGCGGCGGACATCAGCGAGGCGGTGACCCGGTAGGGCAAAAGCTCCGCTATGCGCTCCTTCCAGACGCTCTCCGGCTCGCCCATGGACACCCACACGTCGGTATATATGACATGGGCGTTTTTCACGGCTTTTTCAGGGTCGCTCTCAAATTCCAGCACGGCGCCGGTCTGGGCGGCAATGGCCTGACACTGAGCAATAAGAGCCTGACCGGGAAAGTATTTCTCCGGCGCGCAGGCAACGAAGTGCATACCCATCTTGGCGCAGCCCACCATGAGGGAGTTGCCCATATTGTAGCGGGCGTCGCCCATGTACACCAGCTTCTTTCCGCAAAGAGAGCCGAAATGCTCTTGTACAGTCAAAAAGTCCGCCAGCACCTGAGTGGGATGGAACTCGTTGGTGAGCCCGTTCCACACAGGGACGCCGGAATACTGGGCCAGCTTCTCAACAATCTGCTGACCGTAGCCCCGGTATTCTATGCCGTCGAACATACGGCCCAGCACACGGGCCGTATCTGCCACGGATTCCTTCTTGCCTATCTGGGAGCCTACCGGCTCAAGATAGACCGGGTGCATACCCAGATCCGCCGCCGCCACCTCAAAGCTGCAGCGGGTGCGGGTGCTGGTCTTTTCAAATATCAGCGCCACGTTTTTACCCTCACAGAGACGGTGGGGGACGCCGGACTTTTTGGCGGCCTTGAGCTTTGACGCGAGAGTAAGATATTCGTCTATCTCCTCCGGGGTGAAATCCAACAGCTTCAAAAAGCTTTTGCCTTGTATGCTCATATAAGGAAACCTGACCTTTCTTTGCGTTTGTGGGTGTTTCGTGTGTGATAAAATCGGCCGCAACGGGGGGTTCGGGCCGCCACGCAGGGCGGCCCCTACGGAGGCGGCCCCTACGGCGGTGGGGTTTCGGAACGCCGCGCAGGGCGGCCCCTACGGAGGCGGGTGTATCGGGCCGCCACGCAGGGCGGCCCCTACGGAGGCGGCCCCTACGGCGGTGGGGTTTCGGAACGCCGCGCAGGGCGGCCCCTACGGAGGCGGGTGTATCGGGCCGCCACGCAGGGCAGCCCCTACGGTTATTGTCTGTTGCTGCCCTTGGAGAGCTTGCGCTCAAATCCCTTCATAAGCTGGGACAGGCCCACCACCAGGGTGAGATATATAACCGCCACGGTCAGAAGAGGATTCACCGCGTCGTAGGTGTTGTTGCGCACCAGATTGCCGGCACGGGTCAGGTCCACCACCGCCACATAACCGGCCACCGCCGTCTCCTTCAAAAGGGAGATAAGCTCGTTGCCGATGGCGGGGAGGATATAGCGCACCGCCTGGGGGAAGATGACCTTGCCCATGGTCTGGAGCTTGGACATACCAAGGCTGCGCCCGGCCTCCATCTGACCCTTGTCCACGGCGTTTATGCCGCTGCGGATAAGCTCCGCCATATAGGCGCCGGAATTGATGCCGAAGGTGAGTATGCCCACGGTGACGCCGTTGGAGGATTTGAGGATGATAAAGTAGAATATAAGCAGCAGCACCACCACCGGGATGCCCCGGATGGCGGTGACATAGCCGTCACACAGCAGGGCCAGAGGCTTCAGTACCGGCGTGTCCTCGGCGAAGTATTTTACTACCGCTATAAACGTGCCGATAAGCACGCCAATACAAAGCGCGCCCAGCGTAATGATTATCGTATTGCCCAGACCCTCGATAATAAGCTTATAATAGCCGGTCTCGATGAAGGTCTCGTACAGCTTTGCAAACCATGCGTTCATGTATGCTCCTTGCTCGTCCCCCGCGCCCAGGTGCGGCGCGGGGGACGGGTATGTGTTTAGGCTTATGCCGCGGGGGAGGTGTAGGGCGCGCCGTACTTCTCAAAGATAGAGGCCACGGTGCCGTCGGCCACAAGGGCTTCAAGTATGGTGTTTATCTCCGCCACCAGCTCCTCGCTGCCGAAGGCAAAGGCGAAGGCGTAGGGCTCGGTGGTCATGGGCTCGTCAAGGACGGCGAGCGCGCCGGGGTTCTCGGCGTTATAGGCCGTCACCATCTCCGCCGCCGTAAGGTCGTCTATGACCCAAGCGTCTACCTTGCCGGTGACAAGAGCGGTCTCCGCGTCGGAATTGGAGGAGAAGGAGCTGACGGTATAGCCCTGAGACATACAGAAGCTCTCGGCGGTGGTGCCGGTCTGGACGGAGACGGTCTTACCCGCCAGGTCCGCCTTGCCGGTGATGGCGCTGTCGGCGGTGACCACGATGGCCTGAGCCGCAAGACAGTAGGGCTCGGTGAACAGCACGTTCTTCTGGCGCTCCTCGGTGACGGAGATGCCGGAGACGCCAACGTCGTACTTGGCCGCCTGGACGCCGGGCAGCACGGAATCAAAGTCCATCTGCTGTATATCAAGCTGAACGCCCAGCCTCTCGCAGATGATGTTCAGCAGGTCTATCTCTATGCCCTGAACGCTGCCGTCGGATTTCAGCTCCTCAAAGGGAGGAAAGTCCGGGGAGGTGGCGATGACCAGCTTGCCGGCCTTCTGGATATCAGCTACGGTCTTGGTGTCGCTGCCGCCGCAGCCGGTAAGGCAGAGGACTGTCAGGACTGCCGCCAGTGTGAGGGTAATGATTTTTTTCATTTTGTTTCGTCCTTTCTGTTCAGTTCTTGTTTAACATACTCTATCTGCTCCTCCACACAGCCCACCGAGGGGCCGCCCTTGGAGCCTCGTCTCGCAACGCAGTTATTCAAATCTATCTGGTCATACAGGTCGCTTTCAAACAGCTCGGAGAGGCTTTTATAAGCCTCCAGCGGCAGAGTCTCCAGCACCAGACCCTTTTCTATGCACAGGGCCACAAGCTGCCCGGAGAGCTTATAGGCACTTCTGAAGGGCAGGCCCTTCTTCACCAGATAGTCAGCCAGGTCGGTGGCGTTGATAAAGCCCTTCTGAGCGGCCCGCTTCATGTTGTCGGCGCAGACCGTCATGGAGTCTATCATGGGGGCGAA
>CAYSFK010000120.1:0-5788 GCA_964430345.1 uncultured Oscillospiraceae bacterium
TTGAGCCGCTCCACCGTGTCCAGCAGGGCCTTCAGCTCGCCGGGGTGGTGGGCGTAGTCGTCGTAGACGTCGGCGCCGTTGAATTTTCCCTTGAACTCGAAGCGGCGTCCCGCCCCGTTGAAGCCAGCCAGCCCGTACTTCACCGACAGCGGCCGCACCCCCAGGCATATGGCGGCGGCGGTGGCGGCCAGGGCGTTTTTCACATTGTGCAGCCCCGGCACGTGGAGGGTGACGTCCGTGAACAGCTCCCCCTTGTACATGATGTCAAAGTGGGAATTGGCCCCGATAAACTCGATGTTGGCGGCATACACGTCGGCGGCGGAGGTGAGTCCGAAGGTCACGACGTTGCGCTCAATGCCGGACAGCGCCTCCATGGTGTTCCTGTCGTCCAGATTCGCCACCACGCAGCCGCTCTCGGGCACGCGCAGGGCGAACTCCCGGAAGGAGTGCTGTACGTCCCCCAGGTCTTTAAAGAAGTCCAGATGGTCCGCCTCGATGTTCAGTATCACCGCCACGGTGGGATAGAAGGACAGGAAGGAATTATAATACTCGCAGGCCTCCATAATTATGGTGTTGCCGTGGCCTATCCGATGCCCCGCGTTTAAAAGGGGCAGGGTGCCGCCTATCATGACAGTTGGGTCTTTGTCGGCCGCCATCATGATATGGGTACACATGGAGGTGGTGGTGGTCTTGCCGTGAGTGCCGGAAATGCACAGGGCATTGGCGTAATCCTTGGAGATGGCGCCCCAGGCCTGGGTGCGCTCGAACACGGGGATGCCCCGGCGGTGGGCCTCCACTATCTCCGGGTTATGGTCATGGACGGCGGCGGTGCGCACCACGAACTCCACGTCCGGGGCCACGTTGGCCGCGTCGTGGCCCACGGCCACCGGAATGCCCAAAGCTCTCAGGGAGCACACGTTGCGGTTGTCGTTCATGTCGGAGCCGGTTATGCTCAGCCCCATGCCGCGCAGCACCTCCGCCAGTGATGACATGGAGACGCCGCCTATTCCTATTAGATGTCCTCTTCTGCCGGGAGAGAGGAAGCTGTCGAATTCAGTCATAAATGTTTCTACCCCACAAGGTATTGATGTTCGGGCCGGAAGATGCTAGAATCTATTCGATACCGTGCTATTATAATACCGCGGCTGTTTCAATGCAAGCAGATATTGCCGGGAGCCGCGTCATAGAATATTTGTGTAGGTCAGCGTGAAGGCTCTTGTTGGGAGAAGAATATGTCAAATATAAGCCCACCCAAATACGTGCGGCGGATACTTGTGACGCTGGAGGCCAGAGGGCACAAGGCTTTTCTGGTTGGCGGCTGCGTGAGGGATATGCTTTTGGGCGCCCGTCCCCAGGACTGGGATGTGAGCACCAGCGCTCTGCCGGAGGAGGTCATGGAAATATTTCCTGCCTCCCGGCCCACCGGACTGAGGCACGGCACAGTGACCGTCACGGCGGACAAGAGGCAGGTGGAGGTGACCACCTTCCGCGCCGACGGCGCCTACGCCGACCACCGGCACCCGGACACCGTAAGCTTTGTTGGGGATCTGACCTCCGATCTGAGCCGCCGGGATTTCACCATGAACGCCATGGCTCTGGCCCCCGACGGCCGACTGATGGACCCCTTCGGCGGTGCTTCGGATATTGAGGCCGGGCTTATCCGCTGCGTAGGCGAGCCCGCGCTTCGCTTTGAGGAGGACGCCCTGCGTATGTTCAGGGCCCTGCGCTTCTCCTCCCGGCTGGGCTTTGAGATAGAGGCCGATACCCAGGCCGCCATGGCCGCCTGTTCCCCTCTGGCCGCCTCACTGGCGGCGGAGCGGGTGCGTGAGGAGACGGAGAAGATACTGCTGAGCCCCCGGCCGGAGACGGTGTTCACACTTATAGAGCTGGGGCTTTTGGACAGATATCTCAGCCGTCGGGCGGTCAGGCCGGAAGGCTTCAAGCGTATTGCCGCATTGCCGCGAAAAGCTCTTGAGCGCTGGGCGGCCCTGTGCTGTCTGCTGCTGAGCGAGGGCTCCGTCAGCTCTGCGGAGGGTTTTCTGCTGTCCATGAAGCTGGACAGCCGCACACTGCGCTGCTGCGTCAGCTGTACCGCCATGCTTCGGGAGCCCAAGCCTGAATCCAGGGCAGAATGGAAGCGGCTGCTGCGGCGCTGCGGGGTGGACGCGGTGAGCTGCGCCGCCCGCTGCCGGGACGCGCTGTACGGCGGCAGCTGCTTTAAGGAGCTGAAAAGCATTCTGAAAAGCGGCGAGTGCTTTTCCATGAAGCATCTGGCCGTCAACGGGGACGATCTGGCGCGGCTGGGCTTCAGTGGCCGTGAGCTGGGGGATATGCTGGCCTTCCTGCTGGATTATGTGATAGAATTTCCGGGCAATAACCGGCGGGAGCTGCTGCTGTCGCTGGCCCAGGGCACGGAGGAATAGGGATGGAGACATGGATAGCTGGGAAAAGCTGAAGGAGGACTGCGCTCAGTGCCGGGGCTGCTCTCTGTGTGAGGGGCGGCGGAACCTGGTCTTTGGCGACGGCTGCGAGACGGCGGATATAATGCTCATAGGCGAGGGGCCGGGAGAGCAGGAGGACAAAACTGGCCTGCCCTTCGTAGGGCCTGCCGGGAAGCTGCTGGACAGTATGCTGGAGATGATAGACCTGAACAGGAGCAAGGTGTATATCGCCAACACCGTCAAATGCCGCCCGCCGAAAAACCGCGACCCCCTCAATGTGGAGCAGGACGCCTGCGCCAAATGGCTGCTGCGGCAAATAGAACTGGTGGAGCCGAAGATAATCGTCTGTCTGGGCCGCATCGCCGCCATGCGCTTTCTGGGCGAGGATTTCAGGATAACCCGGCAGCACGGCCAGTGGTTCGACGTGGACTCCTGCCGGGTCATGGCCACCTACCACCCCTCCGCACTGCTGAGGGATATGGACAAGCGGCCGGAGGCTTTTTCCGACCTGCGGGAGCTGAGGAAGGAGATACGCCGTCTCTGTCCCCAGGTGTATGCGTCAGAGGTATAAGGATGACAGACTATACTATTCGGGAATACCGCAGCGGTGACATTCCGCAGCTGAGAGCCCTGTGGCATGAGGCCTTCGGCGACCCTGACAGTCTCACGGAGGCCTTCTTCAAATGGCTGCCTGACATGGGTACGGCTATGGTCTGCGTCTGCGGGGATCGGCTATTGGGCGCGGCCTATGTGATAGCAGGGCTGGAGCTGGCGGACTGCGGGAAAAAGCCCCCGGTCTGCGGCTATATATACGCTGTGGCCGTGGACAGACCCCACCGCAGCCAGGGTCTGGGCGCGGCACTGGTCAAGGCGGCGGCGGAGAAGGCCCGACAGCGGGAGGCGGAGCTTATCTGCACCCTGCCTGCGGAGCCCTCGCTTTACGGCTGGTACAACAAGCTGCTGGGCACAAAATGCGCCCTGTATCGGCAGCGGTACGAGGTGGAAAGCGCGGCCCTTGAGCCGGTGATGGCCCTAAGCTCCACCGAGTATATGCTGTGGCGGGAGACCATGCTCAGAGGCAGGCCCCATCTGCGGCCCTCCAATCCCACTCTGGAGTTCGCAAGGCTCTTTTACGAAAGTCTGGGCGGCGGCCTCTACGCCTGCGGCAGCGGTATATGCGCGGCCTATAAGGAGGGCCACTCCGCCGTAATAAGGGAGCTGGTGAGCATGGACGAGGCCGAATGCGCAAGCATCGCCGCCTCCGTAGGCGCTTTTCTTGGAGCGGAGCGGTCGGAATACTGGCTGCCCGCCAAGGCCGGAGAGCCCTATATCGCCGCCGTGCCCGGTATTATTCCCGCCGACTGTGTGTGGAATCTCAGCTTTGACTGAAAATATTTTTGAAAAAACCAGCATTTAATATTTTTGTAACATTATTTGGGTTTATTACGAAACATCTGGTCTGTATTATAATAATTGCAAGTAGCAGTTTTCATCTTTTTCATTTTGTCCTCAACCATATAACAAAACAAGACGGGTGACCGTCTTGTTTTGTTATATGAGCATTAGTTCGCAGTATATGCTGTCGGCAGTGTCCCGATATTCAAGGGGGAAGTGTGGAGGGGGGACGGTGAGTCCCCTCTTCACGTTCAATAGTATTCAAGTCGGCTGCCGCCGACTTGAACAAAGCAAGACGGGTGACCGTCTTGTTTTGTTTATATATTAGTTTCTATACACGCTTTATTCCATCCAAGATTTTTTCGATATTCTTTATGAACTGACTGCCATCATTTCCTGGATCGAAACTGGCAAGGCTAACTTCATCAGTTCCTATCTTGAAGCAAACAGTGAATAAGTTGTCATTATTCCGCCCAGAATATACTCGAAACGCAAATTTGTCTGTCGATACAGGTAAAGGGCGAATACCATAATGACGTTTGAATTCTTCTACGGTCCTAAAGCTGGTAAAAAAGCCGTCATCGTCATCATCATCGCTTATTACAATGCCAGAATACGTGTAATTAATTGGCAAATCGTTCATAACGATAATAACATCTTCTGGCTCAACTATAGTGTTTAAAACAAATTCATTAACTATTTTGTAATCGGCACCAAATGAAATTACTTCCTGGTTTTTTAATACCATATTTATCCCCCACCGCCATAAAAAGTATGTTTTTTTATAACAACGCGCCCTTCAATGCAGCCGAGACGTCCCGGCTGTCTTGAAGGGCGCTTACTTGTTATATTCTTCTGTCTCTGACCTGGGAGTCGTAATGCTTGTTGAGGAAGGGACGGACCACGTAATAAATGAGCTTGTTCTCGCCGTTGGTGATATACAGGGCGAAGGTGGCCACGAAGGCGATAAGGGCTATGAGTATCAGCTTGCCCAGCAGCTTAAATATAAGTTTCAGTGCTTTCTTCATATTCTCTCTGCCTTTCATCAGTATGCGTCGGAGTCGTCAAAGTCCACCAGCGTGGGATCCAGCGGCTCCTCGCCCAGCACGATGGACATGTAGTTGCTGACGAACTTTCTCATGTCGCGGCGGGAGATGGTGCGGCTGTCCTCCAGGTCGTGCTCGATGAAGACGAAGTGCAGGCCCAGGTCTCTCGCCTGCTCCTCCATGAGCGCGTGGACGCCGTTCATGCCCTTGCAGGCCACGTTGTCGTTAAAGAGCACCATGTCGCAGTTGAAGTTCTTGGCCCACTCCCATACGGCGTTGACATTGTCCCAGCCGCCCACGGCGTGATGGCGCATGACCGCCTTTTCGGTGAACATGGCCAGGTCGTTTATGGCCTGCTCCGGGTCGGTGGTGCTTATCATATTGTGGCCCATGGTGGAGTCCATATTCAGCACTATGCTGATGCCCCAGCAGTTCTGGGTCCAGGTGGGGAAGTCGGTGTAGTACACGGCGGAGGGTCCCCACAGGAAGGCCCGGTGGCGGGTCTTGCCGGCAAAGGGCTGATACTTCTCCTCGTAGGCACGGCGCATCAGCTTTATTACCTTGCGGTCGGTCTCGGTGAAGTAGTCGTCCTGGCCGTTGACGGAGGCCCAGGAGTAGAGCCTGTACAGTGTCTCGGCGATGCCCACCAGAGCGGTGTAGGGGGTCTTGAAGTAGTCCCATTTCTCCAGCTCAATGGTGTTCTGCTCGTTCATGTGCTTGGCTCTCTCGAACAGCGCGCTCCAGTCGTACTTGATGCCGTACTCCTTCTCGATGAAGGCGATGGCGTCTCTCAGGACCTGGGCGGTGTAGGGGTGGGCGCCGGGCTCATTGTGTATCATGGCCACGGTGACGGGCATATCCGGCAGCTGCACACGGCGGCGCTGGAACATGGAGGTGGCCTCGGAG
>CAYSFK010000121.1:0-5713 GCA_964430345.1 uncultured Oscillospiraceae bacterium
TGACCTTGTAGATGCCCTCGCAGGCAACGTCCACGTCAAAGTTGACAATGGGGATACCGGCGTCGATTATCTCCTGCATGGCGTCTTCCATGCCGGCCCACTGCGGGAAGGAGACGATGATGGTGGCGCCCCAGGCGACCAGGTCAGCCAGAGCGGACTGCATCTCGGCAGCGTCGGAAGAGGTGGTGACTTTGTACTCGAGGCCGTTGTCCTTGCAGTACTTCTCAGCGTAGTAGGCCACGCCGGCGACCCAGCCGTGGGTAGCGTCGGGAGCGGCTATGCCGACCTTTATCTCGGGGGCGGCAGGGGCAGCGGGAGCCTCGGGGGCGGCCTCGGCAGGGGCAGCCTCGGCGGGGGCGGCTTCGGGGGCGGCGGGAGCGGCGGTCTGTCCGCAGGCGGCCAGCGCGAACACCATAACCAGAGCCAGAAGCAGTGCTACGATTTTCTTCATTTTCATTCCTCCATAAATATTTATTCAAAGGCGAAGCCAATGAATCCAACAAAGAAGCGGACAGCAAGTACGCAACCGACAGTACCGGGACATATCGGCGGACATATACACTCTCCACATCGCGGTAAATATACCACACGCTGTGTCATATGTCAATTATGTCGAGAAAAAAACCAAAATTATTCTACCGTCTATGTGTAATATGACTATACCGGAAGCTCCAGTATCTCTCTTACCCCGTCCGCCGTATAGCAGACGCGCAGGCCGCCGTCAGCCTCCACACGGACGTCCGCGGCGTCCCGATTTCTGAGCAGACGGCGGTACTGCTCCATGACCTCCGGCGAATAGCGGGACACATCGTCGGAGCAGAGCAGCATTCCGCCGAAAAGGCTGTTCACCGTGGCCAGGATATGCTTCTCCCTCTCATTGAGGCGCAGGTTATCCTCCCGGAGGAAGAACACGTCCGGGTCGCTGAGAAAGGCGCGGCCGTTGAGCTGGCGGCGGAACACCGTGTTGCTTATGGCCCGGCGGGTGGACACGAACTCCCGATTGGCCCCCCGGCGGATAGGGTCGCCGTCCCAGTCCAGGCCCACGTCACAGCTTATACGGCAGTAGTCCGCAAGGCCGAAGGCCGGCATCAGCGGCACACCGCAGCCCAGAATAAGCTTATCGCCGCAGGCGCGGCGCAGCAGCTCCATGGCCCGTATCATGCGGCCGGCCCTGCTCTCCCGCTCATTGCCGAAGGGGGCGGCTGCGTACAGGAAGTCCAGCTTCACAAGGTCGTAGTCCCAATCCATAAGCGCCCTTTGCAGGGAGCGCTCCACGTAGTCGCAGACCTCCGGCCTGTCGATGTCCAGAGAGTAGAAGCCGCCCCAGTTGCAGCCACAATACCAGGGCTTGCCGTCTATACGCAGCAGCCAGTCCGGGTGCTCACGCAGCAGCTTCGAGCCCTTTTGAGCCACGAAGGGCGCCAGCCACAGCCCCGCCTTCAGGCCGCGGCTATGGATATCGTCGGCCAGAGCCCTCATGCCGCCGGGGAATTTCTTCCCGTCCGGCTCCAGCCAATCGCCTACGGCAGGCTCCCAGCCGTCGTCTATCTGGAAAAGGTCACCGGGCTCAAAGACCTGGGCGCAGCCCTCAAGGTCGCTGAGGATGCTGCTTTCGTCTATGCGCTGGTAGCGGTTATACCAGCTGGAGTAGCCAGCCAGCCGCTCCGCCGTCCGGGGCTTCACATCCATGGCGGCAAACCAGCCGTCGAACACCGCGTCCTCGCCGCCCTCCCCGTAGAAAAAGTCGAAAGCATGAAAGTCCCCGCCGCAGCAAAGCCCGGCGCAGTCCCGGCTTATGCTCAGGACTCCCGCGCCGCTGTCGTACTTAAACAGCGTATAGCCGGGGCGCTCGTCCAGAGAGCCGAAAAGCCGGTAGCCGTCCCCAAGGCGGAAATAGCAGTAGCTCTCGCCGTGGGTAACGCCGGGCTTATTGGGGTAGTCCACAAAGTGGTAGTCCCCGTAGCGGTCGATGCCGAAGTATCTGGTAATGAACCTCGGCATGGGCTTGGGCGGCGGTGTACGGCCCTCCCTGCCCTGCTCCGGGCACCAGGTCCAGGTCTGATATCCGTTCATAAATATCTTCTCATCCGCCGCCGTCGGAAGCTTTAGGCTTGCGCTCGCGGAGCGTATAACGCCCTGCGGCAGAGAAACGGATATCCGGTTCTCCCCCGCCGTCAGCTCCCGGCTGCCGCTGACTCTCTCGCCGCTTTGCAGTTCTATGACATAATCAAGCTTCATACCTTCACCTCAAAATCAATAGTAACGCTATCAGTCTGGGCTGTGGATATCCTCAGCGAGCCCGTGCCCGCTCTGCCCAGTGTTTTTACATAGGTCCCGCACATACCGCCCTCGGCGGTGACGGTGTCCGGGCCGACGATGGCGACAGCGCCGTGTGCCTCCAGCTTTACCGGGAGCTGGGCATAGCAGGCGGTATTGCCCAACTCATCCAGCAGCCGGATGCGCACCGCCGCCATGTCATAGCTTGCCCTCTCCCGTAATACGGTATGGCTGGGTATGGCCTCCATGCGCAGCAGCCGCGAGGGGCCGCGGGTACTGAGGGCAACGGTCTTGTCCCCGGCTTTGGCCTCGAAGCGCCACTGGGTGGCCTCGCCGCCCCAGTTGCCCACGTACTTCCCGTAGAGCGCCACACCGTCAGCCAGGCTCATTTTATATCTCAGCATACAGCGGAGCATTTTCAGCTTATCCCTAAGGGGCATACCCGCAAGACCGTATTTTCCCGCGGAGACCAGCGCCGCTCTCAGCAGCTCCGCCTTCCTGCGGTCAAAGCCCTCCTGAGTCTCCAGAAGCTGACCTATAGTGTCGTCTATGAGCACCGGCGGATGGCTGAGCCCCGGAAAGCCCGCAGGCCGGAAGCTCTTGACGAATACGCCGTTTTTATACAGCTCCACGCTTTCGGCGTTGGTGAACACGTAGACCGGCCCAAGATTACCGGCGGAGTAGTCCCCGATATCCATGGGGCTGCCCACCTCCAGCATATACTCTCCCCCGCCCTGACTGCGGTACAGCGCGGCGGCGGTCTTGGGGTTGCGAAAGGCGTCCAGCACCCCGTGGTAGCACACCCTGTCCCCGGAGCCGAAATCCCTATGGGTGGGGTAGTCGAACATACACCAGCCGAAGCAGCCCACATGGCCTCCGTCGGAGGCGGCGGCAGACAGCACCCTTGCGTGGCGCAGGGCCTGCTCCTGCCGCTTCTCCCAGGTGTCGAAGGACTTGGTGGGGAACATATGGCCGTTGTGCTCGGAGATGAGCAGGGACTTATCCATGTCCGGCGTCACGGCTTTCTTGGGCTTTGCGCCGGGGTTGGTACCGCTGTGGGAGAAGTCGTTATAGGCGTACACGTCCTCCAGCAGATGGCTTTTCTCCGTAAAGCGCACGCCGGAGGTGGCCCGACTGGGGTCCAGCTCACGGGCCAGAGCGTTTGCCCCGGCGTAAAACTCATCGTCGTCGGCGCTTTCGTTTATCCGTACGCCCCAGAGTATTATGCTGGGGTGGCTGCGGTACTGGACGATAAGCTCCCGCAGGTTCTCCAGCGCCTGCCGCTTCCAGCTCTCGTCCCCTATATGCTGCCAGCCGGGCAGCTCAGTGAACACAAGCAGGCCCAGCCTGTCGCATTGGTCGATGAAATACCGGCTCTGGGGGTAGTGGGAGGTGCGCACGGCGTTGCAGCGCAGCTCCTCCTTAAGTATGCGGGCGTCCTCCCGCTGGAGGCTCTCCGGGGCGGCGTAACCTATATAGGGCCAGCACTGGTGCCGGTTCAGGCCCCGGAGGAAAAGCCTCTCCCCGTTGAGGTAGAAACCGTCGGCCTTGAACTCCGCCGTCCTGAAGCCTATGCTCCGCTCCGATACGTCCAGCGGCTCCCCGGACTCGGACAGCAGCTCCGCTCTCAGGGTATACAGCCGTGGCCTGTCAACGGTCCAATGCTCCGCCGAAGGGACTCCCAAGCTCTGCTCCGCACCGCCCTCAGACTGAGCAATAATAACCTCGCCGTCCAATACACTCAGACGCAGGCTGCCGTATTGTCCGTCTATGGCGGTCTTTACCGCGAGGGTCGTAAGTGTCGGCGTGTATGCGAACACATCCTCAATATAACTCTGACCCCGGACATCCAGCCAAGCCTCCCGGTACAGCCCGCCGTAGCACAGATAGTCTATCACGAAGCCGAAGGGCGGGATAGCCCCATCCTCCCGGCAGTCCAGACGGACGGCCACCGTATTGTCCTCGCCGAAGCGCGCAAGCCCGCTTATCTCCACACGGAAGGCCGTATAGCCGCAGCGGTGCTCCGCCGCCATGACGCCGTTGATATACACCTGCGCCTGATGGGACGCGCCGTCGAACTGCAGAAACAGCCGCCTGCCCCGATATTCCTCCGGGATAGCGAGCCGCCGCCGGTAGCCGCAGACCAGTGCGTAGTCCTCCGGGGCGGCGTAATGCAGGGGCGTTTCCCCGGCGGTATGGGGCAGCCGCACAGGCTCTGCCTCCCCCAGACCCGCGAGGAAATCGCCGCTCCATTCTCTTGTGAACTCCCAGCCGTCGCACAGGCTTATCATATGAGTATCCTCCTGCTTTTCTTACTGCTGATAATAAACCAAAACAGGCCGCAGGTAAAGCGGTCTGTTTTAATTCGAGTACTATTTATTTCAGCGCCGCCAGCAGGGCGTCCACCCTGTCGGTATCCTCCCAGCGCACGCCCAGATCCTCCCGGCCCATGTGCCCGTAGGCCGCAAGCTTCCGGTAGATAGGCCTGCACAGCTCCAGGTCCCGTATTATGGCCGTAGGCCGCAGGTCGAACACCTTCTGCACCGCCGACGCCAGCTCCCCGTCGGAATAGTCGGAGGTGCCGAAGCTCTCCACCAGTACCGACACCGGCGCGGCCACACCGATGGCGTAGGCCAGCTGCACCTGACAGCGCCGGGCCAGCCCCGCCGCCACCACGTTCTTGGCCACATATCTGGCGGCATAAGCCCCGGAGCGGTCCACCTTGGTGGGGTCCTTGCCGGAGAAAGCCCCGCCGCCGTGGGGGGCGCTGCCGCCGTAGGTGTCCACGATGATTTTGCGCCCCGTCAGACCCGAGTCCCCCTGCGGGCCTCCGACCACAAAGCGGCCGGTGGGATTAACAAAGAAGCGAATATCCCCTTTATCGAGCTGCGCGGGGAGGACAGGCCGAATTACATGCTCAATCACATCCCGGTGGATGCGCTCCTGCGAGACATCCGGCGCGTGCTGGGTGGAGACGACCACGGTGTCGATTCGGACAGGGCGGTTATCTTCCCCGTATTCCACCGTGACCTGGGTTTTGCCGTCCGGCCGCAGATAGGGGAGCAGCCCCGTCTTGCGCACCTCCGCGAGGCGTTTGGCCATCCGATGCGCCAGCGAGATGGGCAGCGGCATGAGTTCACTCGTCTCGTCGCAGGCGTAGCCGAACATCATGCCCTGGTCTCCGGCGCCGCCGGCCATTTCGGCCTCCTCCGCGCCCTCCTTGCTCTCCAGCGATTGATTCACGCCCATGGCGATATCGGCGGACTGCTCGCCGATGCTGGTGATGACGGCGCAGGTGTTGTAGTCAAAGCCGTAGTCCGCGTTGTCGTACCCGATTTCTCGCACCACGCCGCGCGCAATCTTCGGGATGTCCACATAACAGTCAGTCGTAATCTCCCCCAGGAGATAAACCAGTCCCGTCGTAGCCGTGCACTCG
>CAYSFK010000122.1:0-5539 GCA_964430345.1 uncultured Oscillospiraceae bacterium
GGCGAGAGCCCCTATAAGAGCCCCACAGACATGGGCGTCAACATGGCGGGCTTCTGCATCACCGACGACGAGGTCTGCCAGGAGGCCTCCAAGCAGGAGATAATCCGCCGCTGGTACTCCACCGCCTGCGCCGTCAGGCAGGGGCTGTCGGAGATTCATGAGCTGCGGAAGATCGAGATAATAATGAATTCTCTGGATATAGGGCCCAAGGACAGGCCGGTGGTAGCGGCGGCGCTGGATAAGGCCGAGAAAACCGGCGGCCCCGCCGTGGCGCTGGAGCTGAACGACGGCTCCATAGTCACCGGCAAGACCAGTCCCCTGCTGGGCGCATCCTCCGCCTGTCTGGTGAACGCGCTGAAAAAGCTGGCCGGTATAGACAAAAAGCTGCCGCTCATAGCCCCCGGCGTAATTGAGCCCATACAGCACCTGAAGGTGGAGCATCTGGGCAACCACAACCCACGGCTCCACACCGACGAGGTGCTTATAGCCCTGTCCATATGCGCCGTCACCAATCCTCTGGCGGGCTACGCCATAGACCAGCTGGACAAGCTCCGAGGCTGCGAGGCCCACTCCTCGGTGATACTGGCCAGAGTGGACGAGGAGCTGTTCAAGAAGCTGGGCATAAATATATCCTTCGAGCCCAGATATCAGGCCAAGAAGCTGTACCACAAGAAATAAACCATGATCGTCGTATATTTGCTGGCGGCGGTTGCCGCGGCGGCGCTGGGGCTGAGCTGGGGGATGTACCGCTTTGTGTTTTACTCCCCCCGGAAGGACCAGAACGTTTTGCACAACCTGCCCAAAGGCCCTCAGTTCGATAAAAACCGGGACCTGATGCTCTCCATGATAGACGCGCTGGACGCTCTGCCCTATGAGCGGGTGTCCGTGGTATCAGCGGACGGGCTGACGCTGCGAGGCAAGTACTACCATGTGAGAGACGGCGCGCCGGTGGCTCTCTGCTTTCACGGCTACCGGGGCATGGGCGTCCGGGATTTCTGCGGCGGCAGCCTTTTGTGTATGGAGCTGGGGCAGAACCTTCTGCTGGTCGAGCAGCGGGCTCAGGAGAGCAGCGGCGGCCACACCATAAGCTTCGGCGTCAACGAGCGCTTCGACGCGCTTTCCTGGACGCGCTACGCTGTCTCCCGCTTCGGCGCGGATACGCGGATACTTCTGTACGGCGTGTCCATGGGCGCGGCCACGGTACTGATGGCCTCCGCTCTCGAGCTGCCGGAGAATGTCAGGGGCATAGTGGCCGACTGTCCCTACACCTCCGTGAAGGAGATAATCTGCAAGGTGGCCCGGGAAATACATCTGGAACCGTGGTTCTTCTGGCCCTTCATCCGGCTGGGCGCGATAGTATTCGGCGGCTTCACGCCGGAGGACGGCAGCGCCCTTGAGGCTGTGAAAAAGGCCTCCGTCCCCATTCTGCTGATACACGGCGAGGACGACCGCTATGTGCCTGTGGAGATGTCCCGGCGGCTGTACGCAGCCAAGCCGGAGCTTATATCCCTCAACACCTTCCCCGGCGCGGGCCACGGGCTCAGCTATCTGGCGGACAGCCGGCGCTACGGCAGGATAGTGCGTGAGTTTTTATCCGGCTTGGATCTATAAAACGCAAATCATCCGGGAGCGTCAACACGACGCTTCCGGATGATGTTTTTTCATAGCCGCTACAGCGGCGCTTTTTTTATCTGCGCCCAGCGGCGGGGATATTTAGGCGGCGTCGGCCCGGTCTTGCCAATGACAAGGGCGCTGTGTACAACGTCGGTGCCGGGGATGCGGTAGTCCGCCTTCCTCCGGATTTCCCCGCCCAGAGCGTGGATGGCCTTTTCCGCCTCTCTGAGCTCCTCTGCGCAGTCCGGCCCCTTCATGGCGATGAATACCCCGCCGGGCTTCACGTACGGCAGACACAGCTCGCACAGGACATTCAGCCGCGCCACCGCTCTGGACACCGCCGCGTCAAAGCTCTCCCTCATACCCGTGGGTATCTCCTCAGCCCTGGCGTGGACGCAGGCCACGTCCGAAAAGTCCAGTCTTTCGCAGCACTGCCGCAGAAAGCCCACCCTTTTGTCCAAGCTGTCCAGCAGGGTAAGCTTAAGCTCCGGGCGGAATATCTTCAGCGCCAGCCCCGGAAATCCGGCGCCGGTGCCGATGTCTATAACGCGGCCGCCGGGGAACTCGTCCAGCGTCAGCAGGGCGGCGCTGTCCAGATAGTGCAGTCGGGCGGCGTCGCTCTCCCCCTCAATGGCCGTCAGGTTCATCACCTGATTCATCTGAGTCAGATAGTCGTAGTATATCCGGCAGCGCTCCGACCCGGCCGCGTCGGAAGTCAGGCCCAGCTCTCCCAGGCCCTCTT
Organism: uncultured Oscillospiraceae bacterium; assembly: GCA_964430345.1. Classification (GTDB taxonomy): domain Bacteria; phylum Bacillota; class Clostridia; order Oscillospirales; family Oscillospiraceae; genus Limivicinus. Next base: position 2,357 of record CAYSFK010000122.1, read on the forward strand.
GTATCAGCTTTTCCAGCATGGGCAAGCCCCCCGTTATCTGTAGAAATTATGGTTGCCGATGGCCAATACCAGCTCCAGAGTATCGTCGAACCAGTAGCTGCCCTTGGAGGGGTTGACAAAATACAGGCTGTCACCCACGGTGTTGTAGCCCTCAAGCACCAGATACGCGGCCACCCGGGGCAGCGGGTCCGGCTCCACGTAAATGCCGCCGGTGGACACAGGCTCGAACTGGACCACGTGTTCCACGTCGAACACCACGTCGAACACGGTGTCCGGGAAGTCCTTGGAGGCTATCCGGTTCATCACCACGTTGCCCACGCCTATCATACCGGCCAGGGGCTCAAAGCGGGACTCGGAGTTTATCACCTGCATCAGCCAGTAGATGTCGTCGTTGTGGTAATTCAGCTCGTAATAATTGTCGCCGCCGGAAATGAGGGCCATGCCCGCCGTGCTTATCTCCACCCTGTCCGGCAGCCGCTGCGTCCTCACGCCGAACAGCCGGGTCACAGTGTCCTCCGGCAGATACAGCTCCCCGTTATTAACGTGCCAGCCCTGGGGGGTGTAGAGATAGCGCCCGTCGGCCCTCATGTACTCCTCGGAGGCTTCCCCCGTCAGCTCCACTCCCGCTAGCACCAGCCGCAGCTTTTTATCGTCCGCGTTCCAGTTCAGCTCCATATCTAAATAGACGCACAAAGGCTCCGGCGGAAGGAAAAGCTCCCCCTCCCACAGCAGCGCCCGCGCGAACAGCAGCCCGTCCAGATATACCGGCAGGCACTCCGGCTCATCGGTGGCCTCCGTCACCTGCGCGGCGGCAGACTCCTCCGGCGGCGCCGCGGCAAAGGCCGGGACGGCGCAGGCCAGCAGCATCCACAGGGCCAGACCCACCGATACCAGGGCGAGTCGGTAAGCTCTCAAGTCTGACCTTCCCTCTCTGCGTCTCTCATCTGCTTGAGGGCTCTTGCCATCTGGTCGGGGCAGGAGGTGGGCTTGAAGCCGCACTTTATACCCTCCAGCCGCTCTATGGCCTCGTTAACATCCATGCCTCTCAGCAGGCTGCACAGGCCCTGGGAGTTGCCGGAGCAGCCTCCGGTCACCTTTGCCGATACTATTTTGCCGCCCTCCGTCTCTATCTCCATAAGCTGGGAACATACGCCCCTGGGTCTGAAGGATATCTCCATGCGCTTCTCCGTTTCTCCGCCGAAAGGCGGTTTTTTTATTGAATAGAATATACCATGCCCCCCGGTCTTTTTCAAGGCAATTCCACATATCCATATATGTGAGCGGACGAGAAAGGCGGGTGGGACGGTGCGCTTGAGGGAAAAGATCGCGGCCGGGATGATCCTGGCGCTGCTGCTGTGCCTGTTGTACATGGCGGCGGCCTATGACGTACTGGAGCAGCGGATGCTGCGGCTGGCGGACAGCCAGCGGATGAAAAACGTGGTGGTGACCCAGCTGCCGGAGAGCCGACCTGTGTCGGCGGAGCCGCCGGAGGAGGAAGCGCTTCCCGCCATGAGCACCCAGCCCCTGTCTCTGCCCCGAATGGAGCCGCAGCCGGAGTCAGTCGGAGCCCAACAGGAGCCGGAGCCGGAGGCTGCCCAGGAGGAAATACAGGAGACCACCATCCGGGGCGGACTTAGCGTGAAAAACGAAACTGCTTACTGGGTGGACGCCGCCCAGATCCTCTCCCAAGGCCCCGGCTTGATCCTGCCGTCGGAGGGGCCTCAGATACTGATAATCCATACCCACTCCAGTGAGGCGTACACACAGGCCGGCCTTGACCGCTATGAGCCCAGCGACCTGAACCGCACGGAGAACACCGAGTTCAACATCGTGCGGGTAGGCGACGAGCTGACAGCCATACTCCAGCAGGCGGGGCTTCGGGTAATACACGACAGGGGCATCTACGATTACCCCAGCTACACCGGCTCCTACACCCGCTCCGGGGAGGCGGTGAGCCAGTATCTGGCCGACTACCCCGGTATCGGCATAGTCATAGATATGCACCGGGACGCCCTGGGCTCCGACGGAGTGGTGTACAAAACCATGGCGGAGGAGGAGGGAGTCTGTGCCAGCCAGGTCATGCTGCTGGTGGGCACCGACGAGAGCGGCCTTGAGCATCCCAATTGGCAGAGCAACCTGGCCCTGGCCCTGTATCTGCAAAACGCCGTGAACTCTGTGAGCCCCACGCTGATGCGCCCGGTGGATCTGGTGACCCAGCGCTTCAACCAGCACCTGTGTCCCGGCTCCCTTATCATGGAGGTGGGCAGCAGCGGCAATACGTTGCAGGAGGCTCTGGCCGCCGTGCGGCTTTTCGGCAATTCTGCCGCCCCCGCTCTCCTTGCCCTGACGGAACCCCCGCCGGAGGAATAAATAATTTTAAAATACCCCTTTACAAACACGGAAAGCTGTCCTATATTAATTTCAGTAATAAGAATTATTATTGTTTTAAGGTCGATATGGAAAACATCCGTAAAACCAGCAAAAAGAGACAGGCCATGCTGGACGCGCTTTTGGACACCAAGGAGCACCCCTCAGCCGAGATGCTGTACAAGGTCCTGAAGCCCCGGTATCCGGAGCTGAGCCTGGGCACGGTGTACAGGAACCTGTCGGTGCTGGCGGAGGAGGGCCTGGTGATAAGCGTGGGCAATGTGGACGGGCAGGAGCGATATGACGCCCGCACCGCCTCCCATCCCCACTTCGTCTGCCGTCGCTGCCACAGGGTGATAGACCTGGAGCTGCCGGACATGGTGAGCGGCCTGTTCGGCGATATCGACAGAAGCTGCGGCTGTATGAGCGAGAGCTATTCCCTGTCCGTCACAGGGCTGTGCTCCCTGTGCCGCCCCGATACGCTTTCTACTGCGAGGCAGTAAATATAAATATATTAAAATTTACTTTAGGAGGAAATTATTATGAAGAAATGGGTTTGCCCCGTATGCGGCTACGTTCATGAGGGGGACACGCCCCCCGAGTTTTGCCCCCAGTGCAAGGTCCCCGGTTCCAAGTTCATCGAGCAGAAGGAAGGCCTGAGCTGGGCCGCCGAGCACGTGCTGGGCGTTGGCAAGCAGTTTGGCGCGGACGTGCCGGAGGAAGTCAGGAAAGAAATAATCGACGGTCTCAAGTGCAATTTTGAGGGCGAGTGCTGCGAGGTCGGTATGTATCTGGCCATGGCCCGTGTCGCCCATC
>CAYSFK010000123.1:0-5493 GCA_964430345.1 uncultured Oscillospiraceae bacterium
AACAGTGCTGCTCAAAACAGCCGAAATCAGGAGGTGTCAATATGGCAGTCCCAAAGGGAAAAGTATCAAGACAGAGACGTGATAAAAGACGTTCTTCCGTGTGGAAGCTCACAGCCCCCGGCGTTATAAAGTGCCCCAACTGTGGAGCCTTCTGTATGCCTCACCGTGCTTGCAAGGCCTGCGGCCAGTATAAGGGCCGTGCGGTCATCACTGTTGAGGAAAGCAAGTAAATGCATGAGGAGGAAAGGCGTCAGGCCTCTCCTCCTTTTGCTATATCCGAGGTTAATTAATGGATAACGCCATAAAATCCATAGACGGGGAGAGCCCCCTTTTCGGCAGGGCGCAGCCGGGTGACTGCCTGCTTTCCATAAACGGCCGGGAGATACTGGACGTGCTGGACTATAAGTTCTTCGCCTACGACAGCAGGCTCCATGTCCTCCTGCGTCGGCCCGACGGCTCGGAATACGGGCTGGACGTGAGCAAGGCGGAAGGCGGCGAGCTGGGCCTGGACTTTGAGAGCTATCTTATGGACGCCCCCAGAGCCTGCCGGAACCGCTGCGTGTTCTGCTTCATCGACCAGCTGCCCCGTGGTATGCGCCCCACCATGTATTTCAAGGACGACGACGCCCGGCTCAGCTTTCTGCTGGGTAACTATATCACCCTCACAAACCTGTCCGAGCGGGAGCTGGAGCGTATCATCGCCCTGCATATCAGCCCTATCAACGTCTCTGTCCACGCCACCGACCCGGAGCTTCGCCGCCGTATGCTGCGAAACCCCAAGGCAGGGGAGTGCATGGATATCATGAGTCGCCTTGCGAGGGCGGGCATCGTCATGAACTGCCAGATAGTCTGCTGTCCCGGACTCAACGACGGGGAGCAGCTCCTGCGCTCCATGAGAGAGCTGGAGGCGCTGTACCCCCAGGTGAAAAGCGTGTCCGTGGTGCCCGTGGGTCTTACCAAGTATCGCGAGGGCCTGTACCCGCTGACGCCCTTTACCAAAGAACACGCCGGAGAGACCCTTCGCATGGTGGAGGAATACTCAAGTGGCTGCCTAAAAAGGCGGGGCAGCCGTATCTTCTTCTGCGGCGACGAGTTTTATCTTAAGGCGGAGGTTCCCATCCCGGAGGACGGGTTTTACGAGGAGTATACCCAACTGGAAAACGGCGTGGGAATGCTCAGGCTTATGGAGACGGAGTTCATGTCCGCCCTTCGCCTCTCCGACGGGGTAGACGGCGAGGACTTCACCATCGCCACCGGCGTGGCCGCGGCGCCCTTTTTCAAAAGGCTGCTGGACAAGGCCAGAGAGAAATATCCGCAGCTTCAAGGCCGCATCTGCGCTATAGAAAACGATTTTTTTGGGCATATGATAACCGTGGCGGGCCTTGTCACCGGGGGCGACCTTATAGGTCAGCTCAAGGGCCGGGCGCTGGGAAAGCGGCTGCTCATATCCCAGAATATGCTCCGCCGTCAGGAGATGGATTTCCTGGACGACGTAACGCTGGAGCAGGCCTCAAAGGCGCTGGGCGTCCCCATATATCCTATGGAGCAGGACGGCTTCGCCCTCTGGGACGCCGTAAGCGGTCAGCTTCCGGAAATAGAAACGCCCCTCCGCCCGGACGGCGGGGAGCAATTTTACAGGTACAATCAAAATTGAAAGAAAAGAAGGAGGGTTTGAATAATGTCAAGACCTCTTGTAGCTATAGTGGGCCGCCCCAACGTGGGTAAGTCCATGCTCTTTAATAAGCTGGCCGGGCGTCGGCTCAGCATCGTGGAGGACACCCCCGGCGTCACCCGTGACAGGCTCTACGCCCCCTGCGATTGGTGCGGCCGCAGCTTCGACATGGTGGACACCGGCGGCATAGAGCCCAGTACCGACAGCGAGCTGCTGCTGTTCATGCGTGAGCAGGCGGAAATAGCCATCGGCGCCGCCGACGTGATAGTGCTGGTCACGGATATCCGCACCGGCGTCACAGCGGCGGACAAGGACGTTGCCAATATCCTGCTGCGCTCAAAAAAACCGGTGGTGTTGGCGGTAAACAAGGCGGACTCCACAGGCACTGTGGACCCCGCCGTATACGAGTTCTATTCCCTGGGCCTTGGGGACCCCATCCCCGTCTCCGCCATCCACGGCCACGGCACCGGTGAGCTGCTGGACGAGTGCCTCAAGCATTTCCCCCCCGCCGACGGTGAGGACGAGGAGCAGGACTATGTGAAGGTGGCGGTCATAGGCAAGCCCAACGTGGGCAAATCCTCGCTCATCAACCACATACTCGGTGAGAAGCGGCTGGTGGTCAGCGATATGGCCGGCACCACCAGGGACGCGGTGGACACTCTTTTTGAAAACGATATGGGCCGCTATATGTTCATCGATACCGCCGGTATCCGCCGCCAGTCCAGAGTGGACGAGCGGGTGGAGCGGTTCTCCGTCATGCGGGCTCAGCTTGCCATAGAGCGCTCCGATGTATGCCTTATCATGATAGACGCCAGAGAGGGCGTCACCGAGCAGGACACCAAGATAGCGGGTCTGGCCCACGAGGCGGGCAAGGCCAGCATCATCGTGGTCAACAAATGGGACCTGGTGGACAAGGAGACCGGTACCATGGAAAAGATGCGCAAGGCCGTCATGCGGGACTTGAGCTTCATGAGCTATGCTCCGGTGCTCTTTATCTCCGCGCTTACAGGTCAGCGCACCGACAGGCTCTTTGAGCTTATAAACTACGTGAACGAACAGAGCAATACCCGCATCACCACCGGTATGCTCAACAATGTCCTGGCCGACGCTCAGGCCCGGATGCAGCCGCCCACGGACAAGGGCCGCCGGCTGAAGATATACTACATGACCCAGACCAGCATAAAGCCCCCCAACTTCGTGATATTCTGCAACAGCCGTGAGCTGTTCCATTTCTCCTACCAGCGCTATCTGGAAAACCAGATACGGGGCGTATTCGGTCTGGAGGGCACACCTATCCGTATAGTTATCCGGCAGAAGGGGGAGACGGAATAATGGTATACTGGCTCCTGCTGCTGCCCACCGCCTTGATAGCCTATGTTATGGGCAGCCTGGATACCATCGTGCTGGCCTCCAACTTCGTTTTCCGCCGCTCCCTGCGCCGCTTGGGCCGGGGCAATGTATGGCTCTCCAACTTCCGCCGGGTCTACGGCGTGGGCGGCTTCATAAAGCTGCTGCTGGTGGAGGCTGTGCGGGACGTGCTGCCCATCCTTATCGGCGGCCTGCTGCTGGGCATAAAGGAACACGCCGATGTGGGCCGGGCCTTTGCCGGGCTGTGTCTGGTGCTGGGTCGCCTCTATCCCGTGTACTACGGGTTCAGCGGCAGCCACGCCACCCTGTGTCTGGTGACCGCCGGCTTCTTTATAGATACCTCCGTGGGCGTGGCGGCGCTGGTGATGGCGGCAGGGGCGCTCTGGCTGACGAAGTATCTGTCCCTCAGCGCTGTGATCGCCGCCGTGACCTGCGCGGTGGTCTCCGTCATGGTGCTGGACGATACGCTTATCATGAAGCTTGCCATCATCACGGCGGCGCTGGTGCTGATAAAACACATCCCGGCGCTGATACGGGTGTTCAGCGGCCGGGAAGAGAAGCTCAGCTTTGAGGAGGACATCACCTATAAGCTGGACGACAGGTTCTAAAACCGGTATACCTTGGGCGGCTCCGTGAAGGAGTACAGGGTGGCGGTGCCGTTTCTCAGATACCAGACCTCGGTGTTGCCGTCGTCCGGCGAGTACATGAACTGGAGCTCCGGGTATGCCTCCAGCATACTCACCCGCGCCTCCCTGTCGTCATCCTCCACGGCGCTGGCCTCTATGCGCAGCCAGTCATGGCCCACCATGGCGCAGAGCTCCAGCTTGGGGTTCCTGTGGAGCTGGCGGGAGACGGCCTTGGCCTTGCCGGTCTGGATGTACAGCTTGCCCTTATAGAGATTCACCGTGCCGAAGGGGCGTACTCTGGGCTGGGCCTCCTCGCAGGTGGCCAGAAAGTATGTTCCGGCTTTTTTGAGCATTTCATAGACTTCCTGCATTATATCTGTCCTTTCCCTGTATGTTGCGGGCGCGGTCTGTAGGGGTTTCCCGCGCTCCGTCTTTTCTTGACTTTTCATCAATGATATTGTACATTCTTTTTATTATTTAATCAAGGGCGGGAGAATATTTAAGGTATGGGATTGATCGAGCTGCTGCTTATAGCCGTGGGCCTGAGCATGGACGCCTTCGCCGTGTCGGTGTGCAAGGGCCTCAGCGTCAAGGAGCTGAGACCGGGACACGCGCTGCTGGCGGGCCTGTATTTCGGCGGCTTCCAGTTTCTCATGCCCCTGCTGGGCTGGCTGCTGGGCAGCCGCTTTGAAAACCTTATCAGCAGCGTTGACCATTGGATAGCCTTTCTGCTGCTCTGCGCCATCGGCGGCAACATGATAAAGGAGGCCTTCGGCAAGGCGGAGCAGCTCAGCGATGATTTCGGGTTCAAGACCATGCTGCTGCTGGCCGTGGCCACCAGTATCGACGCTTTGGCCGTGGGCATCAGCTTCGCGGTGCTCTCCGTGCGCATCCTGCCTGCCGCCGCCCTTATCGGCGTCACCACCTTCTGCCTCTCCGCCGCCGGCATATACATCGGCCGCAGCTTCGGTCTGAGGTACAAGTCAAAGGCGGAGCTGGCCGGCGGCGTTATACTTATACTAATCGGTCTGAAGATACTGCTGGAGCATCTGGGCCTTATAAACTTCTGACGGGACGGCGTGAATATGGAGCTTAAAACCAGAGACAGAGTAGAAATAATCATCCTGCTGCTTATGATCCTTATGCTGACGGCGGGCCTGCTGGTCATCATCAACGCGCAGCCGGGCTGGGCGGAGGCCTTTGCCCCGGCGCCGGAGGCCACAGCAGTGCCTACCCCACAGCCAACGCCGGAGCCCACTCCACAGCCCACGCCGGAACCCACGCCTACCCCGGAACCAACGCCGGAGCTCACGCCCGCCCTGCGGGAGCGAACGGAGTTCCTGTTTCTTGTGAACCCTCAGCATAAGATAACCGAGGACTACCAGCCGGAGCTTGTCCAGGTGTCCGAGGAGGAGTGGATAGACGCCCGCTGCGCCGACGCGCTCATGCAGATGCTGGCCGACTGCACCGACGCCGGCAACGCCCCCTACGTATGCTCCGGCTACCGCACCATGGAGAAGCAGAGCTATCTCTATAACAACAAGATCGCCCGGCTGGTGGATTCCGGCGTCAGTCAGGCGGAGGCCCCGCACATTGCCGCCATGTCTGTGGCCATTCCTGGGGCCAGCGAGCACCAGACCGGCCTTGCGGCGGACATCATCGATTTCTACTACCCCAATCTGACGGAGCAGCAGGAGAACACCTCCACCCAGATATGGCTTATGGAAAACTCCTGGCGTTACGGCTTCATCCTCCGCTATCCCAGCGACAAGAGCGACATCACCGGCACCATCTACGAGCCCTGGCATTACCGCTATGTGGGCAAGG
>CAYSFK010000124.1:0-5454 GCA_964430345.1 uncultured Oscillospiraceae bacterium
CAGGGCAAGAATAACGGGTAACGCCCGCCAGGGGTGACCCTCGGACAAGTGCAACAGAGATATACCGCCGCATCGAAACCGTTTCCCATCCACTTGAAGCCTGTTTCAAGTGGAAAAGGAGAAACCGCGGAGCGATGAGGCCGGCCCGTTTACGGGACGGCTGAGCCGAGCGGAGCGTGTTTCGACGTGGTAAGGGTGGAAAAGTGAGGTAAGAGCTCACTCGCCCCATGGAGACATGAGGGTGCTGTAAACTCTATTCGGAGCAACACCGTGGGAGGACATATGGTCGGCCCGGCCGTCCTCAGGAGGTGGCTTGAACCCAACGGCAACGGTGGGTCTAGATAGATGGTCGTTTAAGACTGAACCCGGCTTACAGACTTACTCATATATACGGGAGCATCATTGATGCTCCCGTATATTCGATTATTGAACGTGAAAGACACCCCTGATGGGTTTCTTTCACATATCTTCCTTTCCGACTTCGTTAATGCTGCTTTGTCACAAAGTGAATAAAATGTACAGGTATGAATAAACGGGGACATCAGCAATGATGCCCCCGTATATTTATGCGCTGTATTCTTCGGATATCGGAGCTTACTCCGCGTCCTCCCAGTTGTGCCATACGTTCTGGACATCGTCGTTGTCGTCGAACATATCCAGCAGCTTCTGCATATTCTTCAGGTCGTCCTCGCCGGTGAGCTTGACGTAACCGTTCTGGGGCAGCATCTCCACCTGTGCGGAGAGCAGAGTATAGCCGGACGCGGTCAGCGCGTCGGCCACGGCGGCCACATCGTCCACTCCGGTGTATACCGTCATGACCTGGCCGTCCGACTCAAAGTCGGCGGCGCCGGCCTCCAGAGCGTCCATCATGACCGTGTCCTCGTCCAGCTCCTCGTCCTCGTTGTCTATAACGATGACGCCCTTCTTCTCGAAGGACCAGCTGACGCAGTTGGCCGGGCCCATATTCCCGCCGTATTTATCGAAGTAGTGCCGCATCTCTCCGGCTGTGCGGTTGCGGTTGTCCGTCATGGTCTCCACTATCACCGCGACGCCGTTGGGCCCGTAGCCCTCGTAGACTATCTTTTCATAGTTCTCGGAGTTACCTGAGCCCAGCGCCTTTTCAATGGTGCGCTTGATATTGTCGTTGGGCATATTGGCGGCCTTGGCCTTGGCCACTACTGCGGCCAGCTTGGAGTTGCTGCGCGGGTCGCCCCCACCGCCCTCTTTGACGGCAACTATCATTTCACGGGCGATCTTGGTAAAGGCCTGCGCTCTTTTGGCGTCGGCCGCGCCCTTGGTTTTTTGTATGTTGTGCCACTTGGAATGTCCTGACATACTAACAGCTCCTCTTATGTGTAGATAAAAACCAGATACATTGTCGGCTGATATTTTAGCACATCGCGGCGGCAATGGCAAGCTCATATTGAAAAAACTGCCTTTGGGCCAGTTTACACGGTTTTGGGTATAAGCAGCATCCGGCCTTTAAGCTCGCCTTCCATCGGGTTTATCTCGCTTATCTTCTCCACGCAGGAGTGATACGTCTTTGCCAGCTCCCAAAGGCTCTCATCTCCGGCCCTGACCATGGTCACCGTGGGGTACTCCCGCGTATCGTAGGGCGATTCGTCGTCCAGACTCACGGCGGCCACCTTGCTTATCTCCACAGCAGAGCACATAAGATAGCTCAGCTCCACGGAGATGTGGCCGTCGATGAACTGATTGTCGGGTCTGAGATACACGTCCGTAAGCCGGGAGCCCAGCAGACGTATGCCGGCGCTGCCGCAGTCGCCTTCCATGCTGACGCTGCGCCGGGCCGAGGACAGCAGACCGCCTGTAGTCCTATACACCACGTCAATATTCACGCTGGCGCTGAGCTTTGCCTGCTCCTGAGACAGATGGGCAATGCTCACAAAGGCGCTGAGCACGTCCTCGCAGTCGTCCACTATACTTATGCGCTCGTCGGCGCTGAGCTTTATGCGCTGGGTGTCGGAAAGCACACCGTACTGGCAGCTTTCCCTTACGCACTCTGCGGGCATGAGATTGGAGTAAGCATCCGCCACATAGCTCACATCCCGACGGCTGCGGCAGACTATTTGCAGCACACCGTGGAGCTCCGTGTCAAGAGCCTTTTCACCATTGATGGTGTCTGTCAGCTCAAAGTAACCGGAGGTCAGCTCCGGCAGCACGGTACAGCCGTCCATGCTCTCCTCGCCTATATCCACTATCTGGGAAAATGGAGTGGAGAATTCTGCCTTTACAGGGTAGTTGGCCTCCTGGGATAAATAGCATACCCCTATTTCCGCAGTGCCCTTAATTATGAGCTTTCTGCCTATGAGCTGGCAGTCGCCGATAATAAATTCCACCTTTTGAGACACGAGCCTGCTGGGACAAGGCTTGCCGCTGGGGAAGGGAAACTGCTCGCTGATGGAGAAGGTCTTTTCGCAGGCGGCGCAGGCCAGCACCAGCTCCGCATTGTCGTACCGGGCGTGAAGGCATTTGCATTTGTCCTTGGGCAGGCTGCTCTCAACGCACAGCTCCTCAGGCTTATAGCAGCTCAAGTCGCCGCAGAGCTCCAAGGTCACGGAAACCTTTCGGGGATTGATGACCCTGGCCTCGGTATTGAGCACACTGAGACTTATCTGGGCCACAGTATCCGTATCTATGTCCGCCGCCTCGTACTCTATGGTGAAGAGCTTGGTGAGCCGCACGAAGGACACGGACTGCTGGTCCTCCGTGATATACAGCAGGGAGGCCGCCGCCTCGCCGGAGATAAGCACTCCCCTGCCCGTCAGGTCCTTACTCTTGAGCATCACAGAGGTGTGTACCGAGGCCAGACGGCCAATGTCCTCGTCAGTGTCCGGCACCACGCTTTCGGCGCTTATCTGTATACGCTTGCTCTGGCGGCATATCTCCCGATAGTAGGTCATTACTTTATTCTCAAAGCTTATCTCCATTTATCACCGCTCCTTATTGCACAGTTTGTACAACATATGAAGCGGCAGGACATATTATGCCCTGAGCCCTATCTTCCGAAGAAGTGACGAGAGAAACCGGGGCAGCTTGAATATGTATACCTTCATGCTCATACCTCCAATCAGCAGCACCGTATGTACCAGACCCCAACGCCGATAAGCAGGGCTGCCAGAAGGAACCACCAGAACTCCGTGGGCAGGACCAGAGACAATAATATCACCGCTCCCGCGATTATCGCAGCGCAGCCCCATTTACCGCGACGCCCCTTATGCATATAGATATCCCCCTGCCATATGTATTCTCTACATTATACGCAGGGGGAGGTCAATAATTACTGTTATTCGGTTTTATTTTCCCAGGGCTTATGCTGGGCTGTCAGCTCGTACAGCCGACTGTAGGAGCGATATCTGCCGGAGTCTATCTCCCCGCCCTCCACTGCCTTTGTAACGGCGCAGCCCGGCTCTTTTAGATGGGCGCAGTCGCTGAAGCGGCAGGAGCCTATGTAGGGCGAGAACTCGGTAAAATCGTATTGCAGCCGCTCCTTGGGTATGGGCTCCATCATCTCCAGATCAAAGGAGGCAAAGCCCGGCGTGTCTGCTGCAAAGGTGCCGCCGCCCAGGGAGTACAGCTCCACGTGTCTGGTGGTGTGCCTGCCTCGGCCCAGCCTCTCGCTTACCTCGCCCACAGCTATATTCGCCTCCGGCAGCAGCAGATTCATAATGCTGGACTTGCCCACGCCGGAGTTGCCTGTAAAGGCGCATACCTTGCCGCTTATGGCCTTACGCAGCCTGTCTATGCCCTCCCCTGTCTCGGCGCTGGTGGAGACGACCGTAAAACCGGCCTTGCTGTACACGCTCATAAGCTCTGCTCCGCTGTCAAGGTCGCTTTTGTTGACGCAGACAATAATCTCACAGCCGGCCTCAGCCGCAATGACCGATACTCGGTCTATCAGAAAGGGGTCGGTTATGGGATTGACGTTGGCGGCCACAAAGACTAATGCGTCCACATTGGCTACCGCCGGGCGGACAAACCAATTGCGCCTATCGTACACTTTGTCTATTCGGCCCCGGCCGCTGCCCTCAATGGTACACTGCACCCTGTCGCCTACCAGCGGGGAGGTGCCGTCCAGCCGGAAGCGGCCCCTAGCCTTGCACTCCAATATGCCTTTGTCACAGCTAACGTAGTAAAAACCGCTTAGAGCCTTGACTATCACACCGTCCGTCATAGGCCCTCAGCCCTCCGGTCCGATGGAGATGCGCAGATATATCTTTGAGTGCTCCTCTATTTCCGTAAAGGCGTCGATGCTCTGGCCCACCACTGTGCCGGCGTCCACGTCGCTGTCCACACGCTCCGACTCCGCAAAGCTGAGACCCACGCTCTCCAGCTTGGAAATTGCCGCCGACTCCGACAGACCTATAAGATTGGGCATCTGCACATAGCTTATCTCAGGGCCCGTGCTTACCGTGAGATACACGGTGGAGCCGGAGCTGAGCTGTTCCCCTGCGGAGGGGCTGCTGCCTATGACGTAGTCCTTGGTGACGGAATCAGAGGTGGAGTTTTCGATCTCCACGAAGAAGCCAGCCTGCTGGAGTATGTTCTTTGCCTCCCTGTAATCGTAATTCACTACGTCGGGCACCGGGGAGAAAACCATGCCGGTGCTTACCGTGAGCTCCACGGCTATGCCCTCCGGCGTGATCATCATGCTGCGGCCGGCGTCCGGTTCCTGACCCAGTATAAGTCCGGCGTCGGTCTCGGTGTCTATAACATAGGTGACCTTAAAGCTGTACAGCGTGGCCAGCTCCGCGTTATTGACCACGGATTCGTAATTGCTGCCCACGAAATTGGGCAGGTCCAGCCGCTGGGCGGGAGCGAACACATCGCCCAGCCAGAAGCGCCAGAGGAACACGAACAGGCCCACACAGACCAGCAGGGCGCCCAGTGTGCCGGAAAGAAAGGCCACCCTTTTCGCCCGCTTGCGGCGGAGCACGAACACGTCTCTGGAAAGCTCGCTTACCGAGCGGATGGGCACAACACCCGGAACCTCCGGCTCCTCCTCCGCCGACTCCTCGTCGGGCTTGAGCTGGGACTGGAGAAAGGCGTCCAGGTCAGACAGCAATTCGTTTGCGGACTGGTAGCGGCTGGCTATAGGCGCGCTCATGGCCTTAAGGCAGATGCGCTCCAGCTCCGGCGGAATGTCCGGGATGAAATCACTGGGGGGATCCGGCTCCGCGTTCATGTGCTTGACGGCTATCTCGCCGATGGTGTCCCCCTCGTAGGGCTTGTGGCCGGTGAGCATCTCATACATCACCACGCCCAGGGAGTACAGGTCGCTTCTGGCGTCGGGATAATCGCCTCTGGCCTGCTCCGGGGCGATATAGTAGATGGAGCCGATGGCCTGACCGCTGTTCTCGTACAGCTCGTTTTCCAGTGCGGCGATGCCGAAGTCGCCCACCTTGACGGTGCCGTCCTTGAGCATCATGATAT
>CAYSFK010000125.1:0-5359 GCA_964430345.1 uncultured Oscillospiraceae bacterium
TGGCGCGGGGCGAGCTGCGCACCATCGCGGCGACCACCTGGCGCGAGTACAAGCAGTATTTCGAGAAGGACGCGGCGCTGGAGCGGCGCTTCCAGCCGGTGCAGGTAGACGAGCCCACAGTGGAGGACACCATATCCATACTCCGGGGCCTGAAGGAGCGTTACGAGATATTCCACGGCGTACGCATCCACGACAACGCCCTGGTTGCCGCCGCCACTCTCTCCAAGCGCTACATCTCCGACCGCTTTCTGCCGGACAAGGCCATAGACCTGGTAGACGAGGCCTGCGCCCTTATCCGCACGGAGATAGACTCCATGCCGGCAGAGCTGGACGACATACGCCGCAGGATAATGCAGCTTGAGATAGAGGAGATGGCGCTGAAGAAGGAGGACGACAAGCTCAGTCTAGACAGGCTGGCAAAGCTGCGGGAGGAGCTGGCCAATCTCAAGGACAGCTTCAATGCCATGAAGTCCCGCTGGGAGGGCGAGAAAAGCAGCGTGGACCAGGTAAAGCAGATAAAGGCCGAGATAGAGAAGATGCACGCCGAGATAGAAAACGCCCAGCTCCGCTACGAATACGAGACGGCGGCAAGACTGAAGTACTCCGACCTGCCCGCGCTGGAGAGGAAGCTTCAGGAGGCGGAGCGTGAGTCCGAGGAGCGCAGCGCCAGCACACTTGTACACGATACCGTCACCGAGGAGGAGATATCCGGCATAGTCTCCAAGTGGACGGGAATCCCGGTGGCAAGGCTCATGGAGGGCGAGCGGGAAAAGCTGCTGCATCTGGACGAATATCTGCACAAGCGGGTCATAGGTCAAAACGAGGCCGTGCAGCGGGTCACCGAGGCCATACTCCGCTCCAGAGCCGGTATCGCCGACCCCGACCGGCCCATAGGCTCCTTTCTGTTTCTGGGCCCCACCGGCGTGGGCAAGACGGAGCTGGCCAAATCCCTGGCCCAGTGTCTGTTCGACGACGAGAAGAACATGGTGCGCATAGACATGACCGAGTACATGGAGAAGTTCTCAGTGTCCCGGCTAATAGGCGCGCCTCCGGGATATGTGGGCTACGACGAGGGCGGGCAGCTTACCGAGGCCGTGCGCCGCAAGCCCTACAGCGTGGTGCTGTTCGACGAGATAGAGAAGGCCCACCCCGATGTGTTCAACATCCTGCTGCAAATTCTGGACGATGGCCGCATCACCGACTCCCAGGGCCGCACCGTGGACTTCAAGAACACCATCATCATACTGACCTCCAATTTGGGCAGCCAGTACCTGCTGGACGGCATTACCGCCGACGGCGGCATATCTCAGCAGGCTCAGGACGCGGTGATGGCGGAGCTGCGTCGCGCCTTCAGGCCTGAGTTTCTCAACCGGCTGGACGAGACCGTCATGTTCCATCCCCTTACCCGGGAAAACCTCAGCGGTATTATCGACATTCTGGCGGCCTCACTGAAGGACAGGCTGGCGGAGCGGGGCATAGAGCTTATCATAACGGAAAAGGCCAAGGCGCTGATAATAGACCGGGGCTTCGACCCACTCTACGGCGCAAGACCTCTGCGCCGGTATCTGCAAAGCGGCGTAGAGACGCTTATCGCACGGCGCATACTCTCCGGAGACGTGGCCGATGGCCGCATCGTTGTGGACGAGAACGGCGGAGAGCTGATCTGCCGATAAGTTTCCGTTCAGAAAATTCGAGGGCGTGAAAAGATGTTGACAATAATTTGTCGGAACACTATAATTAAAAGGAGCTAATAACTCAATTAATTTTGGAGGATATAATATGAAAAAGCTGTTTGCACTGCTCCTTGCCCTCTGCATGGTATTTGCCCTGTGCGCCTGCGGACAGGCTGCCGCTCCGGCGCCCGCTGCTCCCGCTGCCGAGGCTCCCGCAGAAGCACCCGCCGAGGAGGCCGCCCCCGAGGCCTGGGCTCCCGACGGACCTGTCACCATGATAATCGCATACAAGGCCGGCAACGGCACCGACATCACCGCCCGCATCCTGGCCCAGTACGCCGAGAAGTATGTTGGCCAGACCATCGTCATCGAGAACGTGGACGGCGGCTCCGGCTCCATCGGCTGGTCCCAGCTGGCAGAGGCCAAGCCCGACGGCATGACCATCGGCTTCATGAACCTGCCCAACTTCAACAGCTCCATCGTCAAGGAACTGGGTACCTACACCATTGACGACTTCACCGCCATCTGCAACCATGTCACCGAGACCTCTCTGGTGCTGGTTCGCGCCGATGACGACCGCTTCACCGACATGGCCTCCTTCGTGGAGTGCGCCAAGGCCCACGACGGCGAGCTGGTGGCCTCCACCAACGGCGCTCAGGCCTCCAACCACATCGGCGCTCAGGCCTTTGCCAACTCCGCCGGCTTCAAGTACATTGACCTGCCCCAGGGCAACACCGCCGACGAGCTGGTGAGCCTGCTGGGCGGCGAGGCCGACTTCTGCGTGGCCAAGGTGGCCGACATCTCCTCCTACACCTCCGACCAGATCCGCGTTCTGGCCTCCTTCTCTACCGAGCGTTTGGCCGAGTACCCCGACGTACCCACTCTGGGCGAGCTGGGTCTGTATGACCAGTGGCTGGGCTCCTCCCGCTGCGTTGTGGCTCCCGCCGGCGTCACCGAGGAGATGGTAATGTTCTATGAGCAGGCCTTTAAGGCCGCCATGGAGGATCCCGCCTATCTTGAGGCTGCCGCTTCCTTCGCCACCGATTTCCAGGATGCCGCCGCTACTGCCGAGCTTATCAAGCAGCAGCAGGAGTTCACCGAAGGCCTGGCTACCGGCTTCTGGTACGAGTAAAACATATTTGCGCTTTAGAAGGGCGGGCAATACCCGCCCTTCTTTTAGATTTATCCATTGGAGGTAGGTCAAATTGAAAACAAAAAAGACCGACATCGGAGTGGTCGCGTTCATGTACCTGTTCTGCGGCTTCTTTTACTGGCAGAGCTTCGCTCTCTCTGACGAGAGCAAAACCTATCCCCGTTTTACCATCATGCTGCTGTTCGCCCTTACCACTCTGTACCTTGTGAACATGATAATCAACGCGCGACGCAACGGGGTGGAAAGCGGCGCGGGTGAGGTCTTTGCCGGCTTTAAGCCTGTGCAGATGCTGGTGTGCGTGGGACTGACGCTGCTGTATCTGCTGATGATGAGATATCTGGGCTTTTTCAGCGCCACAGTGATATTCATGACGGCGGCGCTAATATATCTCAAGGTGCCCGTTCTACACGCGGTGATAGCCGTGGTGTCCATAAACCTGCTGATATACGTGGCCTTTGTGCTGTTTCTGGGCGTACGTATGCCGGCGGGACTGCTGATATAAGGAGGGCACTGATATGTTAGAGACCTTAGAACTGATGGGCAGCGGCTTTATAAACGCCCTTACCCTGGCAAATCTCATCGCCATGGTGGGCGGCACGGCCCTTGGCATAGTCATCGGCTGTCTGCCGGGGCTGTCGGCTGCCATGGGCGTGGCGCTTATGCTGCCGCTGACCTTTACCATGGAGCCGGACACCGGGCTCATAGTCCTTGGCGCCATATACTGCGGCGCTATCTTTGGCGGCTCTATCTCCGCCATACTCATACATACTCCCGGCACCCCCGCCTCCGCCGCCACAGCCATAGAGGGCTACCAAATGACCCTCAACGGCAAGGCCGGCAAGGCCCTGGCCACAGCCTGCTGGAGCTCCTTCTGGGGCGGGCTTTTAAGCTGCATATCCCTGTACTTCTTCGCTCCCCTGCTGGCCCAGCTGGCGCTGAAGTTCATGTCGGCGGAGAAGTTCTGGCTTGGTATCTTCGGACTTACGATAATTGCCGGTGTATCCAGCAAGTCCATAGTCAAGGGACTTATGTCCGGCGCCATGGGCCTTATAATCTCCACCATCGGCCTTGACCCTATCGACGGCACCAAGCGCTTTATGTTTGGCCAGTCCTTTCTGGCGGAGGGCATCAACACCACCTGCGCCCTTATAGGACTGTTTTCCATGTCCCAGGTATTCATCCTGGCAGAGAAGAAGATCGTCCAGCGGGCCAAGGCCTCCAAGTTCTCCGACAAGATCATGCTGACCCGGGGCGAGAAAAAGATGCTCTTCCCCACGGTGATACGCTCCTGGATAATCGGCAATATCATCGGCATACTTCCCGGCGCCGGTGCCTCCATCGCCTGCTTCATGGGCTATAATAACGCCAAGCAGTTCTCCAAACACAAGGAGGACTTTGGCCACGGGGCCATTGAAGGCGTCTGCGGCTCGGAGGCCGCCAACAACGCCGTTACCGGCGGCTCCCTCATACCCATGCTGACCCTGGGCATTCCCGGCGAGTCTGTAACGGCGGTGCTGATGGGCGGTCTGGTGATACAGGGCCTCTCCCCCGGACCGGAGCTCTTTACCAAGCACGCCGCCATGACCTACACCTTCTTTGCCGGCTTTGTGCTGGTGCAGTTTATCATGCTGGCTCTGGGAATGCTGGGCTGTCGGGGCTTTGCCCAGATATCCAGACTGTCCGACGCCATACTTATCCCCTGCGTGACGGTCCTGTGCTTCATTGGCTCCTACGCCATACACAGAAACTTTGCCGACGTGGTGGTAATGCTCATATTTGGTCTGCTGGGCTACTTTATGCGGAAGTTCGATTTGAACACGGCGGCTGTGGTACTGGCGCTTATTCTGGGCCCAATCAGCGAGAAGGGGCTGCGAGGGGCGCTGCGCGTCAGCGGCGGAGATATCTCCATCCTCTTCAGCTCCGTGGTCTGCTGGGTGCTTATCGCGCTGAGCATTATCGGCATATTCTCCCCCCTGCTTATGGATAAGTTTGAAAAGAAGGTATCCGGTGAGGTGTTCGAGGACAACACCTCGGAATAACAAAAAGCAAAACAAAAATCCCTCGAGCTTGACGCTCGAGGGATTTTTTATTGGGTTCAGACCAGCTCTATGACGGCCATCTCGGCGGCGTCACCGCGGCGGGCGCCCAGGCGGGTGATACGGGTGTAACCGCCGTTGCGCTCGGCGTACTTGGGAGCTATCTCGTCAAAGGTCTTTTTGGCCACATCCTCGCGGGTGATGAAGGCCAGAGCCTGACGGTATGCGGCCAGATCCTTCGCCTTGCCGAGGGTTATCATCTTCTCGGCCAGAGGTGCGATCTCCTTGGCGCGGGTAACGGTAGTCTCCATGCGGCCCTTGTCCAGAAAATCTGTGACCTGCTGACGGAGCATGGCCATGCGCGGTGCGGTGGCCTTACCGAGTTTTCTTGTTCCGGGCATAATTGCGTTTCCTCCTTCTTGAGAGCGTTCTTGCAGCAGTATTGTTTACTGGTTGTCGTCGCTGGCCAGAGACAAGCCCATCATAGTCAGCTTATG
>CAYSFK010000126.1:0-5348 GCA_964430345.1 uncultured Oscillospiraceae bacterium
CGCCGATGCGGGCGGGGTCCATCAGGTTGGTGTGGCCGCTCATGGCAAAGGGGATGAGGCCGTTTCGCTCCAACAGGTCCTGCACTTCCAGGGCCCGGGCAAAGCTCTGGTCGGGGAAGACGTGCTCCGTCCAGCCCTTGGTGGCGGTGAGCTCTATATACTTAAAGCCCGCCGCGCTGATGCCCGCCGCGGCCTCCTCTATGGAATAGCCGTGGTAGCAGTTGGAGTTGACGGCGATAATGCGCTTTTTCATTTATATGACCATTCCTTTCTGCTTGGCTGTCAGGCACAAATGACCATGAAAAGGAATGGTCATAATGTGCATTTTTTTCGGTTGCCGCGCCAGCGGCGAGAAAAAAGCACTTGAATCCGATGGTTGAACTTGTTCAACCACCTCTCACATTATGAAGTTGTCCAGATATCGCTTGGACAGACGGATGGACTTTAAGATATCCTCCCGGCAGCTCTCGAAGGCCTTGTCCTCCACCTCTATTACAGCGCAGCCGTCAAAGCGGATGTCGTTCAGCGCGGAGACGAATGCGGCCCAGTCCACGTCGCCCAGGCCCGGTATCTTGGGGCTCATGTAATCCAGAGGGTAGGCCAGCACACCGCAGTCGGCCAGCTTCTCGGGGTAGAGCTTGATGTCCTTGAAGTGGATATGGAAGATTTTATCCTTAAACTCGTACACGGTCTTGATATAATCCAGCTGCTGCCAGACATAGTGGCTGGGGTCAAAGTTCAGCCCGAAGCTGTCGGAGGGGATTATCTCAAACAGCCGCCGGTATATGGCGGGAGTACACATGAGATTCTGCCCGCCGGGCCACTGGTCGGCGCCGAAAAGCATGGGGCAGTTTTCTATGGCTACCTTGACGCCGCAGTCCTCCGCCAGCTCAATGAGCCCAGGCCACACGGCGCAAAACAGCTCAATATTCTCCTCCGCGGTTTTATGCTGGTCTTTTCCGATAAAGGTGGTGACCATGCCCACGCCCAGCTTGCCGGAGGCCCGAATGACGGCCTTCAAATGCTCTATGGCGGCGGCGCGTTTGTTCAAATCCGGGTCCATGGTATTGGGGTAAAAGGCCAGTGATGAGATGGTCATGCCCTTCTGGTTTACATAATCAACCACGTATTTGGCGTAGGCGTCGTCCGCCAGCACCCGCGCACAGTCGATATGGGAGACTCCGGCATAGCGGCGCTCCGCCTTCCCTGCGGGCCAGCAGGCCACCTCCAGGCATTTGAAGCCCATCTCCGCCGCAGTGTCCACGGCCTCCTCAAAGCTCCAGCCGTCCAAAATGGCGGTGAGCAGTCCGAATTTCATCATGAGCATATCCCCCTTATCAGTGTTTATTGGCTTCTATCTCCACAGTCCTTCCGGTCTGGGAGGATTCAATGGATGCGAAAACGGCCCGCATGGCGTAAAGGGCTTCCTCCCCGGATATCTCCGGCGGGGTATTGGTTTTCAGGCAGTCTATCCACAGGTCGATAACGCCGGACCTGGTCTGGTTGTCGTTGGTCTGTATCTGCTCCACATCGAAGCGCTGTTCCGTGCCGTCGGCCAGCTTCACCACGATGGAGCAGGCGGGGTCGTCATAGATGCGCATGATGCCCTTGGTGCCGTAGAGCACGGTGGAATTGTCCTCCGCGCCGTAGTAGGTCCAGCTGGCGGTCATGGTGCCGATAACGCCGCCGGACAGCTCGTAGATGCACACGGCGTTGTCGTCCACGCCTATGAGGGCGCCGCTGCCGTCCCGCTTATCCAGCGTTATCAGCCGCGCTGTGGTGCGCACCACCTTCTGACCGGTCAAAAACTGGATAAGGTCGGTCTTGTGGACGCCCAGATCGGCCATTGCCCCCATGGCTGCCTTGCTTTTGTCGAAGAACCATACGTCCTTGCCGGGCTTTATGGCCCAGGTCTCCGGCCCGCCGTGGCCGAAGGTGGTACGGAAGCTGATGATATCGCCGATAAGGCCGCTGTCAATAAGCTTCTTCGCCTCGGCGTGGGCCTTGGCCAGCCGCTGGTTATGGCCTATCATGAGGAATTTGCCGCTGTCCCCCGCGGCCTTTACCATGGCCTCGCAGTCCTGGAGCGTTGTAGCCATAGGCTTCTCACAGAGCACGTGCTTTCCCGCCTTCAGGGCCTTGATGCTCAGCTCCGCGTGGGCGTAGTTGGCGGCGCAGACGGACACCGCGTCTATCTCCGGGTCCGAAAGCAGCGCCTCCGGGGTGTCAAAGACCCTGCCGCCGTACTTTGCCGCCATATCCTCAGCTCTGCTTCTGGTGGGGTTATAGAAGCCGTACAGCTCCGCGTCCGGGTTCTCCGCATATTCGGGGATATGCCTGACCTGGGCTATCTTGCCGCAGCCCAGAATGCCTATCTTGAACATAGATACGACCTCCTTATATTATCAGACGCTGTCCTTCTTCTGGAGCAGCACGGCGAAGATGATTATTGCGCCCTTAACGGCGTCGCACAGGAAGGTGGGGACGCCCACGGAGTTGAGGATATTGTTCATGACGCCCATGATAAGCATACCGATAAAGGCGCCGATAAGGCTGCCCCGGCCGCCGGACATGGCGGTGCCGCCCACGATAACAGCGGCGATGGCGTCCATCTCATAGCCGTTGCCGGCGTTGGCATAGTCCATGGAGCCGATGCGGGCCACGTAAATAATAGAGGCGATGGCGCACATAACGCCCACCAGCGCGTAGATATTGCGCTTGACCCGGTTGACGTTGATGCCGGAGAGCTTGGCCGCCCGCTCGTTGGAACCGATGGCAATGGTCTGGCGGCCAAAGGCTGTCTTTTTAAAGATGATGTGCATTATCAGCACTATGAGCAGCCAGTAGAATATAGGCAGTATCACCTGACCGCCTATTTTGGCGGAGGCGATAAGCTTGAAGCCCGAGGGTACCTCTGGGTTAAAGGTCTTGGTGAGCTGCTGTGTGACGGAGCGGAATATCTTCATGGTGCCCAGAGTGGCTATGAAGGGGGGCAGCTTGCCGTAGGCCACCAGAGCGCCGTTGAGCTGGCCCAGCATATAGCCCAGGGCCAGGATAATAGCTATGGCGAGAATGTAGGCCGGGGCGCCGGTAATGCCCAGACCCACCAGCAGGCCGTTGGTGGGTTCGATAAGATACATGAGCACCGCGCCCAGGGCGCAGAGCATGGAGCCCACGGACAGGTCTATGCCGCCGGAGATGATGGCAAAGCACATACCCAGAGCAATTACACCGGCATAGGTATTGTTGCGCATGATGTTCAGCCAGGCCATGCCCATCTTGCCGAACATACCGCCGAAGGAACCGGCGTTGACGCCCATGACCACACACTGTATCAGTACCATGACCAGCAGGGCGAACAGGGTGGAGAACATGGGGCTGTGGGACCATTTATCCTTTATCCAGGCCATGGCGCCTGTCTTTTCCGTCTGTCTGTCTTTCATCTCAAACACTCTCTCTTTCCTTCTGCGCCCCGCCTGTGGCGAGATACATGATATTGTGCTCGTTCATGGACTCCCCGCTGACCTCGCCCACCTGTCGGCCGTGGAACATGACTATGCTCCTGTGGCAGACCCGCATTATCTCCTGGGCCTCTGAGGACAGGACGATGACGGCCACGCCGCTGTCAGCAAGGCGGCGGATTATCCCGTATATCTCCTCCTTGGCGCCTACGTCCACGCCCTGGGTGGGGTTATCGAGGATGAGCACCTTGGGGTCGGACATGAGCCATTTGGCCAGCACTACCTTCTGCTGGTTGCCGCCGGAAAGGCTGGTGACTATATCCTGCATATCGCCCATCTTAATATGCAGGCTGTCCACCTGCTGCGTAAACAGGCTTTCCTGACGCCGGAAATCGATAAGCCCCCGCTTTTTCAGCTTGGGCAGATATACGATGGAGCCGTTGTCCAGGATGCTCATATCCTTGAGTATGGCGTTCTCCTTGCGGTTGCGGGGCAGGTAAGCGATGCCCGCGTCCAGCGCGTGGTGAGTGGCGCTCATATGTATGGGCTTGCCCTGGAGAAAGACCCGGCCGGTGTATCTTGAGCCCATGGCGCCGAATACCGTCTGAAAAAGCTCACTGCGCCCGTCGCCCAGAAGCCCGGTAACGCCCAGTATCTCACCGGCGTGGACGCTGAGGGAGATACCGTGGAAATTCCGACCGTCAGAAAGCTCCTCCAGCCTCAGCACCTCCTCGCCCAGCCCGCGCTTTTCCGGTGCAGCCTCCGCCTTGACCTCGTGGCCAACCATGTAGGCCGCCAGCTGGTTTGTATTGGTATCGCTAACCTTGCCCTGGGCCACCATGCTGCCGTCCCGCAGCACCGTGAATCTGTCGCATATCTCCATGACCTCGCCCAGCTTGTGGGAGATGAAGATTATACCCACGCCCTGCTCCTTGAGGGTGCGCATCATGGCAAAGACCCGCTGTATCTCCGGCTCCGTCAGGGAGGTGGTGGGCTCGTCCATGATAATGATGGAGGCCTCCTGCATCAGCGCCCGGCATATTTCCACTATCTGCTTATAGGAGGCGTCCAGGTCCCTGACCATAGCGCAGGGGTCCAGCTCTATGTTCATTCTCTCAAACAGCTCACGGGTCTTTTGCTGCATCTGCTTTGCGTCCAGCAGCAGGCCCTTTCTCGTCAGATGGGTGATGAACATATTCTCATATATGGTCAGATCGTTTATCAGGTTCAGCTCCTGATGGATGAAGCCTATCCCGGCGTCCAGCGACTCCATGGGAGTCTGGAAGGAGGCCTCCCCCCCGTCAATGAACACCTTGCCCGAATCCGCCGGGAGCACACCGCCCAGAATATTCATCAGGGTGGATTTGCCCGCGCCGTTTTCCCCCAGCAGCGCGCATATCTCCCCGGTAGCCAGTTTGAAATCCACCTCATGGAGCACCTGGTTTGCGCCGAAGGATTTGCATATCTTTTCCATTAAAAGGTCCAAGCGATCACATCCAATTTCTTTTTCATTTTTCCGACACCCCGCAAAAAACTGCCGGGAGCATATCGGTACTTTTTCACGGGATCTCCCATTGCTAAAAACGGGCTATGGCTATTGAGCCATAGCCCGTTTTTAGGTTATGCGCGAATGCTGTTGTTATCAGTAGACGTCGTTGTTCTCGTCAAGGAAGTCGGCCACGTTGTCGGCGTTGACAATGGTGGTGGGGATGACAAGGACGGGGTCAACGGTCTCGCCGTTGAGGACCTTGATGGCGGTCTTGATGGCATCCTGGATCATAGCAGGGCTGTACAGAGCGGAGGCAAGGCCCAGGCCCGCGTACTGCTCGTCAGCTATCATCTTGAAGTACTCCTGGCATCCGCCGCCGCCGGTGATGGCCTTGATGT
>CAYSFK010000127.1:0-5172 GCA_964430345.1 uncultured Oscillospiraceae bacterium
ATACTCGGCGAGCTGGTCGTTGACAAGGCTGTCCACCAGCGTCCTGATATAGGCGTTGCCGAGCTTCTGCTTGGTCTGTCCCTCGAACTGCGCCTCGGGGAGCTTGACGGAGATGACGGCGGATATGCCCTCGCGCACGTCGTCGCCGGAGACCTTGTCGTCGCCCTTGATGATATTGTTCTTGACGCCGTAGGCGTTTATCACCCTTGTGAGCGCGGTCTTGAAGCCGGTCTCGTGCATACCGCCCTCGGGGGTGTGAATGTCGTTTGCGAAGGAGGCCAGAGTCTCGGTATAGCCGTCGTTATACTGCAAGGCTATCTCCGCGATGGCGTCGCCCTTTTTGCCGCTGAGATATATGACGTCCTCGTGGATAGGGGACTTGTGCTTATTAAGGAAGGAGACGAACTCCCTTATGCCGCCCTCATAGCGCAGAGTGTCCTTTTGCTCCTGATCTTCGCGCCTGTCCTCAATGGTGATGGCAAGACCGGCGTTCAGAAAGGCCTGCTCCCGCATACGGGTGTGCAGCGTTTCATAATCGTAGCGCAGCTCGTCGAACACCTCGGCGTCGGGCTTGAAGCGGACTCTCGTGCCGGTGCGGTCCGTTTTGCCCACCACGCATATCCGCTCGGTTATATCGCCCCGGGAGAAGCGCATCTGGTATATTTTCCCGTCCTTATATACCTGCACCTCCAGCCACTCCGAAAGCGCATTGACCACAGAAGCGCCCACGCCGTGGAGGCCGCCGGAGACCTTGTAGCCCCCGCCGCCGAACTTGCCGCCGGCATGGAGCACTGTAAACACCACCTCAAGGGCGCTGTTGCCGGTCTGCTCCTGGATATCCACAGGGATGCCCCGGCCGTTATCGGTGACGGAGATGATGTCCCCCGGCTCGATGACCACCTCGATATGGGAGCAGAAGCCCGCCAGCGCCTCGTCAATGGCGTTGTCCACGATCTCGTATACCAGATGGTGCAGGCCCGACGATGAAGTGGAGCCGATATACATACCCGGCCGCTTACGAACCGCCTCAAGGCCCTCCAGCACCTGTATCTGTGAGGCGTCGTATTCCTGCGCCGCCTTTTCCTTTATTTCCATGCTGTCCATGTTTTCCGACATATACTTCTCCAAGTCTCTAATAAAATTTCATTGTTGCCTTCCCCCTTCGGGGAAGCCTTTAAATGGCGCTCTCCGACCGTTTCAGCAGGGTGGCCGAGGCCATTTGGCTGAGATACAGTGTGGTTCCTCTGCCGTCGCAGCAGAGCACGAAGGATTTGGGGATGTCCTCCGCGGCGTTCACCACCTGACCGGCCTTTTCCGCCATTGCAAGAAACCTTCTGGTGATATGGGACTGGGAGGTGATGTCAAGGTCGAACACGCCTATTACATCCTTCTCGTCCACGGTACGCCCCTTGCCCAGATGCAGATACATCAGCCGCTCCTTTTTATCCGTCCGCCGCTGACGAACAGCAGCCGACCGCCGGTGCGCCCGGAAATGCCCTCGTCCTCGCAGCAGGTGATAAGGGTCTGGCCGCCGCCAATGCGGTTGAGCACGAATTCCTGACGCTTCATGTCCAGCTCCGACAGCACATCGTCCAGCAGCAGTATGGGGTATTCCCCGGTCTCCGCAAGAAATATCTCCCGCTCCGCCAGCTTTATGGACAGGGCCGCCGTCCGGGTCTGACCCTGAGAGGCAAAGGCCCGGGCCGGACTGCCGTTGATGCTTATTTCCAGATCGTCCTTATGGGCGCCGGTGAGGCACTGGGCGCTGTCCAGCTCCGCCTGTCGGTGCCGCTCCTGATGCTCGCATATCTGATAGTATATATCCTTGGCCGAGGCCAACGGGTCTGTCACCGTGCTGACGGTCTTATAGCTGAGCTCCAGCCTTTCGCCCTGGCCGGAAAAATCGCTGTGTATAGGCGCCGCCGCCTCGGCAAGCCGGGACGTAAAGGCCGCACGGAAGCGGATAAGCTGGGCCGAGGCCCGGCACATACCATCTGAAAACTCGTCCAGCGTGTCCAGCAGCGCAGGCTTTTCATGCCAGTCCTTCAATATGCGGGTCTTGTGCTCGTATAGTCGGCTGTAATCCGCCAGTATCTCGGCGTAGCGGGGGCGTATCTGGCTGATGGCGTTGTCCAGCAGCCGCCGCCTTATCGCCGCGCCGTCCTTGATAAGATTCAGGTCGTCCGGACAGAACAGCACAGCGTTCACCGTCTGGGAAAGCTCCCCCGAAGATTTCTTCGCGCCGTTTACCAGTATCTTTTTGGGCTGTCCCGGCTTGAGCTGGATATTGACGGTCTGCTCCCTGTCGTGACTGTACAGCTCCGCCAGGATATCCGCCCCGGAAAAGCCGAAGCCCACCAGCTCCCTGTCAAAGCGTGTGCGAAAGCTGCGCCCGCAGGAAAGCATATACACGCTCTCCAGCAGATTGGTCTTCCCCTGAGCGTTTTCGCCGCTTATGACATTGGTGCCGCCGTCAAACTCCGCCGTCTCAAACTCGAAGTTCCGAAAACCGTTGAGGGCTATTCTTTTAATTATCATGCCTTGTCTATGAGAAATTCCATGTCCTGAAAGCTCACCTTATCGCCGGGGCGCAGCTTCCTGCCCCGCTCCGTACAGGTCGCGCCGTTGACGCTGACCATGCCCTCGGAGATGACCAGCTTGGCCTCGCCGCCGGTGCCAACAGCGGCGGCAAATTTAAGCAGAGCCTCCAGCTTTATAAAATCTGTATTTATAGTTATTTTTTCCATTTATTTATCTTTCAGTCCCCGGCCCTGAGCCGTACGGGAAGTATCATAAAGGTGAACTTGTCGCTGCCGTCGGCGGCGTTTATGATGCAGGGGGAGGAGGCGGAATTTATATTAATATTCAGCTTTTCCACACCGGCGGCTTTCAGGGCGTCCTTCATATACCTGTCGTTGAAGCCTATTTGCAGACCCTCGCCGCTGCCCTCGCAGGAGCAGACGTCCTCCGCCCTGCCTATGGGGGTCATGCAGAGGCAGTCTATGCTGCCGTCGTTGAAGCACATACGCACTGGACTAAGGTTCTTCTCGCTGATTATCAGGGACACTCTGTCAATTACGGATATGAACTCGCCCCTGTCCACCGTGAGGCTGTACTTAAAGCTGTCCGGGATGGCCCGCTTGTAGTTGAGGAACTCTCCCTCCAGACGGCGGGAGACCACCACCGTGCCGCCGATGACAAAGGAGACGTGGCGGGCGCCTACGGATACGCTGACCTTATCATCCTCAGCCGCGCATATCCTCTCTATATCCGAAAGGGCGGAGCCGGGCACCACAAAGCTGCAGTCGCCGATATCCTCGCCCTCCAGCTTCTCCGTGCGCTTGGCAAGCCTATACCCGTCTACGGACACCATGGTCAGCTCCCCGCCGCTTACCTCAAAAAGAGTGCCTGTATGAATAGGCCGGGCGTCATTGGTGGAGACGGCGAAGATGGTCTGGTCTATCATGCTTTTCAGAGTGTTCTGGGGCAGGCTGATGCAGTTTTCCTCGCTGACGCTGGGCAGCTCCGGGTATTCCTCACTGCTCATGCCCATGAAGTTGAACTCGCTTTTGCCGCATTTGACGTTGACGTTATAGCTGTCGTCGGAGCAGACCGTCACTATCCCGTCGGACATACGGCGTATCATCTCCCCAAAGAGCCGGGCGTTTACTACAACTGCGCCCCTCTCGGCAATGTCAGCCTCTATGTCAGTGTATATGCCTTTTTTCAGGTCGTAGCCGGTGACCGTGACCTTGTCCTCGGCCTTCAGCAAAAGACCCTCAAGAGCGGGGATGGCGCTTTTCCCGGCGGCAGCGCGGGAGGCGGTTACACAGGCAGCTTGCAGTATATAATTATCACAGGTGAATTTCATTTTCGTTCCTCCTTAAAAATGGAGCTTATATATAAATAAATCTATAATTTTTAGTAGTGCTAGTAGTAGAAGAAAAAACTGTGGAAAAGTGCCTGAAAGGCTTGCGCCGCAAGGATATCCGGTGTGGAAAAAAATGTTTGAGAATTTGAGGTTTTCCACCGGCGGGTGGAGGAAAAATTCTTTCCACAGGACTGAATAAACATTTCCACAAAAAATGTGGAAACTCAGCCTGAATTGATATTGGAGGTTATATTGGAGGTGATGTCCCTGACGGTGCCGGCCATGGCAGGGTCTGTCTTAAGCAGGTCCTCCACCTTGCGAATGGAGCTGAGCACTGTGGCGTGGTTCCTGTCCTCGTATTCCGCGCCTATATCCTTAAGACTGAGGTTTGTGAGGGAGCGCATGAGATACATGGAGACCTGACGGGCGATGGTGGTATTCTTGGTGCGGTTCTGGCCCCGAAGCTCATCCTCCTTCAAGGAGTAATACCTGGCGGACTCCCGGATGATTATTTCCGGGGTGGGGATAACGTTGCCTATCCTGATAACGTCCTTTATGGCCCGCTTCACCGAGTCTATGGTTATGATATCGTCCAGTATCTCCTTGTAAGCCGTCAGCCGCTTTATAACGCCCTCTAGCTGGCGGATATTGGCGGTGATGCATTCGGCGATATACTCCACCGCGTCGTCCGAAAGAAGCAGGCCAAGCTGGGCGACCTTATTTCTGGTGATGGCCATGCGGGTCTCCAGATCCGGGGGCTGGATATCCGCCATAAGCCCGCCCTCAAACCGGGTGCGAAGTCTGTCGTCCAGCAGGGACATCTCCAGAGGGGGTCTGTCGGAGGTTATGACTATCTGATGGCCGGCCTCAAAGATGTTGTTGAAGGTGTGGAAAAATTCGTTCTGGGTCTGCTGCTTTCCTGCGATAAACTGGATATCGTCCACCAGAAACAGGTCAACGTTCCTGTACTTGGTGCGGAATTCCTCCGCCGTGCCGTCCTTAATGGATTTCACCAGCTGATTGGTGAACTCGTCCCCCTTTATATAGGCGATGGTCTTATTGGGCTCCCGCTCGTGGATGGCCTGGCCTATGGCCAGCAGCAGATGGGTCTTGCCCAGGCCGGAGTTGCCGTAGATAAACAGGGGATTATAGGTCACGCCGGGCTTTTCCGACACGGCCACGGCGGCGGCGTGGGCGAATTTGTTGGAGTTGCCAACGATAAATCGGTCAAAGGTGTAGCCCGCCATCTCCGGCAGGGTGTTTTCGGCCTTCTTCTTCACGGAGAATTCGCTTATCTCGTC
>CAYSFK010000128.1:0-593 GCA_964430345.1 uncultured Oscillospiraceae bacterium
GCATGATAATTTCTCCTTCCGTAACTGGGTAGTACAGGGAATTCCTGCGTTATAATATATTTTTATTCCGCGGCCTTGACCTCGTCGGTCTTGGGGGCCTTGGGCTTTGCAGGCTTTTTGGGCGGCGTCTGGGGCTTGGGAGACAGGAACATGGACATACTCCTGCCCTCCAGCTTGGGAGGCTTATCCATGGAGGCCAGCTCCGCACATTTTTCCGCAAAATCCTTCAGCAGCACCTCGCCTATCTCGGTGTGAGCCATCTCTCTGCCCCTGAAGCGGACGGATACCTTGACCCTGTCGCCGTCGGTCAGAAACTTCTGACCGTTTTTCAGCTTTGTGCTGAAGTCATTATCACCGATGCCCGGAGACATACGTATCTCCTTTATCTCGATGATCCGCTGATTCTTCTTTGCTTCCTTTTCCTTCTTGGTCTGCTCGAAGCGGAACTTGCCGTAGTCCATGACCTTACAGACTGGGGGATTGGAGCCCGGAGCGATCTTGACCAGATCGAGGTCATGCTCGGCGGCGACCTTCAGAGCTTCCTCTGCGGACATGATACCGAGCTGTTCGCCCTGAGCACCTATCAGGCGCAC
>CAYSFK010000128.1:603-5026 GCA_964430345.1 uncultured Oscillospiraceae bacterium
GATGGTGTGTTGCTGTTCGGCGGCCATCCTCAGGGCCTCCGCCGCCGGCATAATGCCCAGCTGCTCCCCTGCCTCGCCTATCAGGCGCACTTCCTTGTCAAGAATCTCTTCGTTGATTTGATGAACAGCGTTTGCTATAATTAACACCTCCGAATAAAAATGTGCGGATGAACAGCATCCGCACATAAAAACACTCATAACCTTCCGGTGTTCCTATTGACCGCGGCCGACCTGCTGTCGCCGGGTGAGGACGGGGATGCCGTGCCTACTTTGTTTTGCCCTGATACCATACCAGCTTTTCCGCGACTTGTCAAGGCTTTTTTCAATATATATTCCGTCGTCTTATTCAGCAGATGTCGGATATCTGTCACTGGATGGGTGTGGTTGAGGGCGGCTCGGTGGCTGTGGGGACGAAGAACAGGTTCATATCGGTTTCGCCCTCTATTCCCGGCACGGAGGAGCTGAAGCTGTACTGCCACATATGGCTTTTATAATAGAAGTCGGGATAGTCTCCGGGCAGGGCCAGCCAGAATTTATAGTTGGTCAGCCGGGACAGATCCAGTTCGTAGTAGCCCAGATGGCGGTTGAAGTACACGCAGGCGTCGTAACCGGCGTTGGCCACGGTCTGACAAAAGGCCACGGCACAATCGGTTATCACGGCGCTGTCCAGCCCGTCGGTGCGGGCATAGCCCTCGGTCTCGATCTTCTCCCAGTCAAAGACCACTGGCATATCCACCTGATAGCCCTCTAACCGCTCCAGCACGTACTGGGCTTCTTCGATAGCCTCCTGCACCGACACAGCCTGGGAGAAGAAGTATACACCAACCTTCATCCCGGCCGCCAGTGCCCCGTCCATATTAGTTTTATAATAGGGGTCCTCGAAAAGTCCGCCCTCGGTGTAGCCCCGGTAGCCCAGACGCACCATGGCGAAATCCACGCCGGAGCCCGCCACCTTGTTCCAGTCTACATCCCACTGGTGCTCGGACACATCCACGCCGTACATGGTCTGATAGCGCCCCCCGGTGTACTGGGGACTGCCGTTCACGGTACGCAGCTCACTCTTGTCCAGGTCGTTCACGTCTACGCCTTCCAGCGGCGTCATCCATACCATGCCGAAGCCGTCGTCAATGTAGACCTGGCCCGCGTGGGGGTCGATATACTCTTCTTTCTCCTTTTCCTTATGCAGCAGGTCTATCACCAGCGCCGCCAGCAGCGCCAACACTATGACCGCCGTGAGTATTATCGCCGTTCTGTTTCTGCGTGCAGTTCTCATGGGGCTCTCCATTCGTTTCTTTTTCTAAGTATATGTTATACCACAAGCGTTTCAATAATTCAATCCGAAGGCCTCTTCCCGGCGTTGCGGATTTTTCTCAAATATGATAAAATTAGGTTGACAAAACCGGGCTCTTTTGCTATTATAACTGAGCGGTTCAAAGCCTGCGCGTTGTCGCTCGCCGCATATTGGGCGGGGCCGGCGTCCTGTGCTGGTGTAGCTCAGTTGGTAGAGCAGCTGATTTGTAATCAGCAGGTCGGGGGTTCGAGTCCGTCCACCAGCTCCAGCGTCAGAATGGACGCGGAAAAATAATATGGGGGAATTCCCGAGTGGCCAAAGGGGACAGACTGTAAATCTGCTGGCGATGCCTTCGGTGGTTCGAATCCACCTTCCCCCACCAAGAATCCCGACTGCTTACGCAGTCGGGATTCTTACTTATTACATCTTCACTATTCACTATTGCTTTCTAACGGGACGCGGGTGCTTGCTTATTCCATTCGGCAGAGCCCTCACATATCCTGCTCCGCGAAGCCCACCGGCACACCGTCCCGGTATATCCACTCCGACACGCGCTCTATGACCAGCTCAAAGAACTGCTCATCGGGTCTGATGTACTCGTCCTCCTGACCGAAGGCGCCGGGGTAGCGCAGCAGATACGCCGCCCGCACCTGACTGTTCTCCTGGCTGTAGGCGGAGCCCAGCGGGATAGCCCGGCCCGTGAAATAAAAGTGACCCACGCAGGCCGCGATATTAGGGTTGGCCGTCATCTGAACGGCCTTCCTGCTGGAGCCGGAGGTCCTGATAAACACGCGCAGCCCCATGTTCATCACGCTTATTGGTCTTGCGGATATGCGGTCGTTCACGCCGGTGGCGAGATATATGACCTCCGCCTCGTCCAGCGCGCGCTCCAGCTCCTTCAGATCTACTTCCATAGCCTTCTCTCCTCTATAATTATTAATTATTCTGTATCGCCGCCCATAAGCTGGGACACCGCCAGACCGGCCAGACCTATGCCCAGCATGGTCACCGCGGAGTTGAGCTCCAAATCGCCAACCGCCGACAGCACCACCACGGCCACGCCCATGCCTACGGCCAGCGCTTTCAGCACCAAGGCTACCATGGCGTCAATGCTCTTTCTGTCGCGTCCCGGCTCCTGAGCGGACTTGACCTGCATAAGCTCATCCACGGATAGGCCGAACAGCTCCGCCAGCTTCGGCATGGAGTTTATATCCGGGCAGGACAGATCCCGTTCCCATTTGGAGACGGCCTTGTCGGTCACTCCCATTTTATCGGCCAGCTCAAGCTGGGTCATGCCATGCGCTTTTCTCAGGTCGGCTATCATTGAGCCAAGGGTTTTCTTTTTCATCGGTGTATTACTCCTTTGTTGTGATGTCCTGAGCATAGCGCAGCCTCCCTTAATATATCAACCGACCCGCAGTTTAGCTTGGTAGAGCTGTAGTTTAGCTGTAGTTTACCCGCAGTTTACGCGAAAACCAGCGTGAGTCCGGCAAAAAGCAGCAGGCACAGCAGCGTCAGTGCCGACAGCGCGGACACCACATCCGCCCGCTCCGTGCCCATGTCCGCGAATACGGGCAGCACGAAGGGCGGAGGCAGAATGAACATCAGCGCCAGCGCCCCAGTGTGTATGGCGCCGCCCAGAAACAGCCGGTTTATCCCAAGCACCGCGCAGAACATAAAGGCCATTACCGCAAGCCGCAGCCCCACCAGCGCCGCCGTGCTGCGCCAGCGCAGCTCCCGGGGCACCAGATCGTAGCCTATGGTCAGCAGTATCACCGCCCCTGTAGGCGCCGCTATGAAGTTCGCCACCCGGTCAATAACGCCGCCCAGCCCCATGGCGGACAGTCTGCCGTACAGACCGCTTATCCCAAAAGCCAGCCCCGCCAGTATGGCCCATATGACCGGGGAGTGCAGGGCGTCATTTACTGCGCTTTTAAGCCCGCCTCTACCCACCAGCAGCGCCTTGTATACCGTGAACACAAACAGCACCTGACCCAAATCGACTATGGCGAAGCTGGAGCTGCTCTCATTGGGGAAAAGCAGGGCGAACAGCGCGTAGCCCAGCATACCCGCCTCAAATCCGCTGGCCATATACGGCGTCAGCCTGCCCCGCAGATGCAGCAGCCGACACAGCGCGGAGCCCAGCGCCAACGCCAGAGCGCAAACGCCGAACATAACAAGGGGAATTAGGGCGCTGGCCGCCGAATATTCGGCTGTGGCAAAGGCGGAGAACAGCACTGCCGGCAGCGAAATATTCACAGCCAGTGACTTCAGCGCTCCAATACCCTCTGGGGTAAATATCCGCTTCTCCCGGCACAGCATACCCAAGCCTATCATAACGAACAGGGGCAGCACAGTCTCCAGTATACGCATAAGCTACTTAGCCTCCCGTTCCGCTTTCAGCGACTCCGCCAGGCCCCGGAAGGCCCTGCCTTTCTCCTTTTGAGTACCTGTCAGTCCCTCCGCCCGGTCCATCAGCTCACCGAGAAACTCAGCATCCATCTGTATGAACAGCTCGCAGAGCCAGCGCTTCATGCGCCCGTCGTTGTAGTTTTCCAGTGCCCTTGTGAGCATATCCGCGCGTCTGGAATACTCGTTATACCAGACCTCAAATCCTTCCGCCGCTATGGCGTCGCCTGTCCTGCGCTTCACATTGTTAGTGTTCAGGTCGCTGAAATCGCCCATTTTCCCCAGCCGCGGGCATAGGTAATCCGGGCACATGGCGCAGTGCTCAAGCCCCCGCTCCCGGGAGCAGTGGTGCACCTTGCACACATCGGTATAATACCCGTCACAGGAGCAGCCGGGGCAGCGGCTGGAGCCCTGAGTTCTGAATCGGGAGCAGAGGGCGCAGGGCATACCGCAGTAGCCGTAGGGATAGGGTCTGCTTTCGTCGTTCATATCCATCCTCCGCGCGAAGCTATGTCGTCATTCTACCCCATTGCCGCCCTGCCGTCAATAAAGTGGGATTAATTATCGCAAGGTTTACGCAGCTCCGTCATCAAGCTTGACTAATTGCCGCCTCGGTGGTAAATTATCAATATCACACGCCGGTGTGGTGGAATGGTAGACACAAGGGACTTAAAATCCCTCGCTGGCAACAGCGTACCGGTTCGAGTCCGGTCACCGGCACCA
>CAYSFK010000129.1:0-4978 GCA_964430345.1 uncultured Oscillospiraceae bacterium
CACGCCATGCTCAGCGTGGTGGACGCGGAGCTTATCGGCAAGACCGGCGGCATAGTCCAGGGCATGAGCGGCAGCCCCATCATCCAGAACAATAAGATAGTGGGCGCGGTGACCCACGTGTTCGTCTCCGACCCAACAAGGGGCTACGCCGTAAGCATTCAGGATATGCTGAAGGCGGCGGGCATCGAGGAAAAGGCGGCGTAAGCGACGAGAAAATGGCGTATCATTAATTCTTTTGTATAGCAAAATGACCGGGCTTCGTATACATTCGATACGAAGCCCGGTTTGAATATTTCCGACAGCCGCCCATCCCCTACACGGTCTGCCTCAGTCGCATACGATATCCGCCGCCGTGTCGGTGATGGCTTTGAGATGCCGGAGCGCCCCGGCTGTGTCACCGGCCTCAATGTAGCGGGTGAACATGGCCAGCCGATCGACGCTCTCCTTCGGCCCCAGCGCGCGGGACGAATTGGTCCAGAAGGTGACGCTGGGAGTTTTGAAAGCGTTGAAGATAAGCGGCGCGATGGTGTTCCCCGAGGCCACGCAGATATGGTGGTGGTATCGAAAGTACAGCATGGCCAATGCCCGATAATCTGTGGGCTGCCTGCTCTCGGCAATTTCACGCGCCTCCGCGGTCAGCTCCCGAAGCCGCGCGGCGGCGGCGCCGTCGCCCTTGGCAATGAGCCGCTCAATAGCCACGCTCTCAACGGCGTAGCGCATTTCCATAAGAGAGCGCACATTGCGGGAATCCATGCTGCCGCCGTCGTGCTGCATTATGGCGGTCAGCGTTTCCAGCGTACCGTTCCCGGCATAATCGCCCACAAAGATCCCTTTTCTCGGAACGACCTCCAAAAACCCCATGCGCACCATGTCCGCTATGCCCCCGTGTACGGCCGTTTTGCTTATCTTCATCCTCTCGGCGAGCTCCCGCTCACTGGGCAGCCTGTCGCCTATGGCCAGCTCCCCGCTGATTATCATGTCCTCGATCTCGCGGACAAACAGCTCCTTTATAGTGGGAGCGACTATCTCTTTAAAGCTGATAACACTGCCTCCTATCATTGGTCAGACCAAGACCATTACTTCTATTATACATGGTATCGCTCAATAAATCAACTGTTTTGCCGAAAATTGATTGACAAGCCAGGCGATAATGTTATAATCAAAACACGGTCTGGTCAGACCAGAGAATACGGGAGGTAGAAAATGAAGAAAGGTACGAAGAAGTCAGCGGTGCTGCTGGCGGTGCTGCTGGCGGCGGTGTTCGTTTGTATGCTCTTTGCCAATATGATACAGACGGACAAGGGGAGAGTGAGCGTTGAGCTGGGCGTTATCGATACGGAGTTGGGGGAGCTTTGCTATAAGCTCTATACTCCGGGCAGCGCCAGCGCCGACAGTCCCGCGCCGGCCGTGCTGCTGCTGCACGGATATCAAAACGACCATGAGACCAGCGCGGCCTACGCCGTGGAGCTGGCCCGCCGGGGCGTTGTGGTGATGGCTCTGGACGAGTACGGTCACGGCGCCACAGATATCGGCATGATAAACCGGGGCTATGTCAATCATAAGGTCACCGTCAACTACGGCAACGACAGCGCCGAGGACGGGACCTATGTGTCCATCGGCGGCCAGAAGCGGTATAGGGTCATGATGAATTTTTCCAATCTGTCTTTCTTTGATCCCCATTACAGCACAGACGGAGAGGGCAACTCCATCAAGGACAGCTCCATGGGCGGCGTGGCTGCCTATGCGGTGCTGGCGGATATGCCCTGCGTGGACGCAGCGCGCATGGGCGTCAGCGGACATTCCATGGGAACCTGGGCATCCTGGTCTGTTGCCGCCGCGTACTCCGGGGCGGTGGACCAGCAGGGCCGGGACATCTCACCTAAGTGTACGGTGCTCCAGTGCGGCGAGCTGTTCAGAAAAAGCGCGTATGACAGCGGCAGCATCTCCTTTAACAATGTCCTTCTGCTTCAGGCCAAGTATGACGAGTTCAACTACTTCAGGGACTACGCCGATACTGTGACGGACGAGCTGCTGAAAACGGATATCCGCACGGAGTTTCTGGGCTGCACTGCCGACGCGGCCGCCTGGAACACCACCTACGGCAGCTTTGACGACGGCAGCGCCCGGCGTATCCAGCTGCTTATGACCAATCACAGGCTCACTACTCACGACCCCAACGGTATGGCGGCGGCCCTGGGCTGGATGACAGAGGCCCTGGGCATATCCACGAGCCTGGCGCCCACCCAGCAGATGTACGCGGTGAAGGAGGCATTGGTCTTTGCCGCCATGCTGCTTGCCATCGGGGCTATGCTGCCTCTTATGGAGCTGCTGCTGGGGCTTCCGTTCTTTGCCTCTGCGGCGCAGCCGCTGCCGGATCGCCCGGAAAAGGCGCGAAGCGGCTGGAAGTGGTGGAAGGGCGCCATAATAACCGTGCTTATCGCCGGGGCCACCTATCCGTTCATGACCCAGCTGGGCCACGGCCTGCTGCCCCTGCCCGAAAATGTTTTCCGCATGACCGTTGGCAACGGCTTTTTATCCTGGTATCTGCTGCTAATAATCATTATGCTGCTGACCACGGTCATATCCTGGAAGAAATCCCGCAAAAAGGGCGCGCCCCTGGATTACTACGACCTGGGCCTCTCCTCCGAGGCCAAGGCCGGGCGGGTAGACTGGGCGCTGTGCGGCAAATCCGCGCTGCTGTCCCTGTGCATGGTTGGCATGATGTATGTGCTGGTGCTTATCTGCGAAAGCGCCTTCAAGCTGGACTTCCGCTATATCTGGCCCTTCTTCAAGGGCTTTACCGGGGAACGGTTTGTGCAGTTCCTTATATACATCCCGGTGTTTGCCCTGTTTTTCCTGCTGAACAACAGCAAGATATTTGCACAGATGCGCCAGCCGGCCACGAGCCGTCCCGGCTTCAAGGGCTTTATGTCCTGCTGGTGGAAGCACGCGGTGTGCATGGTGGGCGGCATCCTGCTGCTGGTGCTGCTGGAGTACATACCCTTCTTTGCCGGGGCCGGACCCGGCGCGGATCTGCTTTTCGGCTCCACCTTCGGCGGGCCCTTTATGTCCCTGATGATAGTGTTCGTGCCCCAGGTGCTGGTGTTCAGCGTTATCTGCACCGCGGTCTACCGCCGCACCGGCAGCGTCTATACCGGCGCTTTCACGGTGGCGGCTCTGGCCTGCTGGATAGTGACCGGCGGCTCCTCCATGCTCTGAAAACGTATCAGTAGTATCATAACAAAACCACCTGCGGAACCTGCCGCAGGTGGTTTTGTTATGCTTGCCAAAGAAGTCCTCGCGCACCTCCGCCGCTCTGTTAGCGAGGGTCTATTTTATGGTTTTTGACAGTCTGCTGTCACTATATCCTCAGCGCCCGGACGGCGTTGAGCACCGCTATCACCATCACGCCCACGTCGGCGAAGATAGCCACCCAGATATTTGCTATGCCCAGGGCGCCCAGCAGCAGGCAGATAAGCTTCACCCCCAGGGCGAACCAGATGTTTTCATAGACTATACGCATACAGCGGCGGGCGCCCCGGATAGCTACCGCTATTTTCATGGGCTCGTCGTCCATCAGCACCACGTCGGCGGACTCAATGGCGGCGTCGGAGCCCAGCGCGCCCATGGCCACCCCCACGTCCGCCCGGCGCAGCACCGGCGCGTCGTTTATGCCGTCGCCCACGAACACCAGAGTCTCCTTCGGCCCCTTGGAGGCCAGCAGCGCCTCTATCCGGTCCACCTTGTCCGCCGGGAACAGCTGGCTGTGTACGTCGTCCACGCCCAGCTCCGTGGCCACCTGCTTTGCCACCGCCTCCGCGTCGCCGGTGAGCATGACGGTCTTTTTCACTCCCAGCTGCCGCAGCGCCTTTATTGCCCCGGCGGAGCCGGGCTTGGCCACGTCGGATATGAGTATGTGCCCGGCGTAGCCGCCGTCAATGGCCACGTGTACCAAGGTGCCCACATGGGTGCAGGGTATGTACTTTATGCCCAGCTCCTCCATGAGCCTGTCATTGCCCACGGCAACCGCGGCGCCGTCTACCTTTGCGGTGACGCCACGGCCGGAGAGCTCGTGGACGTCTGAGACACGCGCGGCGTCCGGCTCGGCTTCGCAGGCCGCCCGCAGGCTCCGGCTTATGGGGTGGGAGGAAAAGCTCTCCGCCAGCGCCGCGTATTCCAGCAGCTTCTGCTCAGCAAGCTGGCTGTGGTGTACGCCTATCACCTGAAACACGCCCTTTGTCAGGGTGCCGGTCTTGTCAAAGACCACGTAACCGGTCTTTGCCAGCGCTTCCAGATAGTTCGCGCCCTTCACCAGCACACCGGCCCGGCTGCATCCGCCCATGCCGGCGAAAAAGGTGAGGGGTATGCTTATGACCAGCGCGCAGGGGCAGCTTATCACCAGGAAGGTCAGCGCCCGATAGACCCACTGCTGCCACATGGGCGCCCCGCCCAGCAGCAGAGATACCAGCGGCGGCAGCACCGCCAGAGCCAAAGCGCCGTAACACACCGCCGGTGTGTATATCCGGGCGAAGCGGGTTATGAACTGCTCGGTGCTGGCCTTTTTGTCGGCGGCGCTTTCCACCAGCTCCAGTATTTTCGACACGGTGGATTCGCCGTACTCCTTGGTGGTGCGTATGCGCAGCACCCCGGTCATGTCTATGCAGCCGCTTATCACCGCGTCCCCGGGCACCACGTCCCGGGGCAGGCTCTCGCCGGTGAGCGCGCCGGTGTTCAGCGCGGCCTCACCCTCGATGACCTCCCCGTCTATGGGTATCTTCTCGCCGGGGCTCACCACGATAACACTGCCCACAGGCACCTGCTCCGGCGATACCTTTACCAGCTTCGCCCCCTGCTCAAGATTGGCGAAGTCCGGGCGAATATCCATCAGCGCCGCAATGCTCTCCCGGCTCTTGCCCACGGCCCTGTCCTGAAACAGCTCGCCTATCTGGTAAAACAGCATCACCGCCGCGCCCTCGGC
>CAYSFK010000130.1:0-4929 GCA_964430345.1 uncultured Oscillospiraceae bacterium
CGAGAACATCTGGAACGAGATAGAAGTAGGCAAGAGGTATCACGGCGTTGTGAAGTCCCTCACCAGCTACGGCGCTTTCGTGGACATCGGCGGCGTGGACGGCATGGTGCACGTGTCTGAGCTTAGCTGGGGCCGCATACACCAGCCCAGCGAGGTGCTGTCCGTAGGCGACGAGATCGAGGTCTACGTTATTAACTTCGACAGAGACAAGCGCAAGATATCCCTGGGCTACAAGGATCCCGCCGGAGACCCCTGGGCCGTCTTTTCCGAGAAGTACAAGGTGGGCAGCGTTGTTTCCGCCACCATAGTAAAGCTGATGCCCTTCGGCGCCTTTGCCGAGATACTGCCCAGCGTGGACGGACTTATCCACATTTCCCAGATTGCCAACCGCCGTATCGGCAAGCCCGAGGACGTGCTGACTGTGGGCGATGTGGTCGAGGCAAAGATAACCGCCATTGACGATGACAAGCACAAGATATCACTCTCCATCCGCGCCCTGGCCGAGCCCGCCCCTGCCGCCAAGGAGGAGCGTGAGCCCGAGCGCAGCCGCGAGGACGCGCTGGTCTACGAGGTCTCCGCAGACGGCGAGGCTACAGGCAACGCCCCCGAGGAAGCTTTCGAGCAGGAATGAGATAAATAAAAACTTCTCCGCCTAAAGGCGGGGAAGTTTTTTAGAGGTATGGAAAATAACACTGCCTCACCTTTGGCGAGGCAGTGTTATTATGCTTGTTAAAGCAAGCCCTGTTCAGATAAGGTTCAGCACCAGCGTCAGGATGACAAAGGCCAGGGCGAACCATTTGGTCGCCTTAGCAAGCTTGGCGTCCAGAGTCTTGGCCTTGCCCTTGGACATAAAGGTCTCGGCACCGCCGGATATGGCACCGGACAGACCGGCGCTCTTACCGCTCTGCATCAGCACGATGGCTGTGACGGCCAGGCCGGAGAGAACCTGAAGAACTGTGAAAACGATAGTGAGAGCAGACATTTATTTCAATCCTTTCGATATTACATACTTGACAGCCAGAAAAGTATACCATAACGAATCTGACAATTCAAGAGTTTTTTATAGGTTGGGCGTCAAAGAATAATCTGAACCTACTCTTGACAGCAGGGCCACGGTCTCCACATGGCAGGTGCGGGGGAACATATCAACGGCCGCCGCCTCACGGAGAGCGTAACCCAAAGCCGCAAAGCGCTTTATGTCCCGGGCCAGGGTTGAGGGCTCGCAGGAAACATAGACGATTCGGGCGGGTGACATGGAGGCAACAGCCTCCACTGCCTCCGGGGACATACCCTTCCGGGGCGGGTCGGTCACCACCACGTCGGGCTTCAGCCCTTGCCGGTTCAGGGCTTCCGCTGCCTCCGCCGCATCGCCGCAGATGAACTGAGCATTGACGATACCGTTGGCCACGGCGTTCCGTCTGGCGTTTTCCACCGCCTGCGGGACTACCTCTGCGCCTATGACGCGCTCCGCCTCACGGGCCAGACACAGGCTTATGGTGCCCGCGCCGCAGTACAGGTCCAGAGCCAGGGACACAGGCTGTGTAAAGGCAAAGTCCATGGCGCGGCGGTACAGCTTCTCCGCTTGCTTCGGGTTCACCTGATAAAAGGCCAGAGGCGCTATCTCAAAGCTGAGGCCGCAGAGACTGTCACGAATAATTTCGCTGCCCCAGAGGGTGTAAAAATCACCCGACAGCACCGTATTGCCCCGGCTTTTGTTCACATTCAAAACTATGCCCGTGAGCTCCGGGCAGGCGCGCCTCAGCTCCGTTATCAGGGCCTGAGTGTCCCCGCCAAAGCCGCCGGCGGCCACGATACACAGCACCGCGTCCCCGGTGTTCACAGCCCTGCGGCAGAACACCCGGCGCACACAGCCCTTACCGCTGCCCTCGTCGTAGGGCGGCACTCCGTGGCTGTCCATAAAGGCCGTCACCGCTGCCGCAGCCCGCTGGCTTAGCTCGTTCTGGATAAGGCAGCTGTCCACGGGAACGACGCTGTGGCTCCGCTCCCGGTAAAAGCCGAAAACCCCTCGGCCATCAATCGGAGCGACGGCAAAGACGCCTTTGTTCCTGTACCGCTCCACGCTGTCGCTGCCGATTATTTCCCGTGCCTCCACGCTTTGACCGCCGATACGACGGAGGGCGTCGTTGACCTTTTGCAGCTTGAAGCGCAGCTCCTCATCATAGCTCATATGCCATGTGTCGCAGCCGCCGCAGGCGCCGTAATACGGACAGGCAGGCGCCTCACGCTCCGTAGATGCCTCCAGCAGCCGCTCTCCCTTAGCATAGACCGCTGTGGCTGTCACCTTAAGAAGCTTTATCTCCCAAAGCTCGCCCACCAGGGAGCCGGGCACGAA
The DNA here is from genome assembly GCA_964430345.1 of uncultured Oscillospiraceae bacterium. Classification (GTDB taxonomy): domain Bacteria; phylum Bacillota; class Clostridia; order Oscillospirales; family Oscillospiraceae; genus Limivicinus. The sequence continues at coordinate 2,354 of CAYSFK010000130.1, forward strand.
AACAGCGCGGCCCTCTATGCGGCACACGCCCCAGGCCTCGGAGCTGTATGCCTCTATCCTTACAGTATACCTTTGATTTTTAACTAAGCTTTCCATAGCTGGATGTTACCACAAATTGAAAGTTATATCAACATTTAATGAGTAAGCGTACATAATATTGCAGACGACGCAAATAATAGCTCTGTCAACAAACAAGGAGGATAGATATGAAGAAGTCTTTTGTATATCTGCTGATGGTGCTGGTACTGGCCTCGGCCCTCTCCGGCTGCGGCAGCGACAGAGCATCCGATGACCAGGGCCTTATAACCACTCCGCCTACTATGGCGGCCACAACGGTACCCAGTGCCGCGCCCAGCGTCAGCCCCAGCGCGTCCGCTTCACCTGACGCCGGCACAGGTGTCACCGACGGCGGCTCCGGCAACATGACCGACGGCGGCGCAGGCGGAACAGGCACAGGCGGGACCGAAGCCTCACCGGAAGCCTCAGCAAAGACCGGCGCGTAAGCCAGAGAAGGATCGCAGATACTCTGCGGTCTTTCTTTTTTTCTTGCTTTTCCGGGAATATGGCGTTATCATAGCTTAAATAAAAGCAGGAGGAGAGACATATGAGCTATATACCCAGCCCGGAACAGGCGGAGGAGATAATCAAGCGTTACAACAAGGAGAGCTTTCACATTCAGCACGCCCAGACCGTGTCAAAGGTCATGGGAGAGCTGGCGAAGGAGTATGATGCGGAGAATGTGGACTTCTGGCGCACAGTGGGTATGCTCCATGACATAGACTTTGAGCTGTACCCGGAGCAGCACTGCGTCAAGGCAGTCCAGATGCTTCACGAGCTGGACATTGACGAGGACGTGATACACGCCGTTGTCAGCCACGGCTACGGCATCTGCGCCGACGTGGAGCCGGTAAAGTATATGGAGAAGATGCTGTTCGCCGTGGACGAGCTTACCGGGCTTATAGGCGCTGCCGCTCTGATGCGGCCTACCGGAATGTCGGATATGGAGCCCAAGTCCGTGATAAAAAAGTTTAAGGACAAAAAATTTGCCGCGGGCTGTTCCCGGGAAATAATCAGCCGCGGGGCTGAGATGCTGGGCATGGAGCTCAGCCAGCTTATCACCAAGACACTGGAGGCCATGAAGGCGGTATGCTGAGGCTCTTTTGGGCGGAGGCAACAGCGGACGTCGTTGACTCTGATAGTTTGCCGCTGTCGGAATACCGACGGCAGCGGCTCATCGGGCTAAAGGGCGAGGCGAGCCGCAGGGAGAGCTTGTGGGCAGAGCTGCTGTTATGCAGGGCCGTGAAAAGTGTGCGCCCTGAAGCCACGCTGCCGCTGGATATCCGGGCAGGGGAGCAGGGAAAGCCGGAGCTTAAGGACGGTGGGCTGTATTTCAGCCTTTCCCATTCCGACGGCAGAGTGCTCTGCGCCATTGCCGACGCCCCGGTGGGGGTGGATATTCAAAAGCAAGCCCAGGGAAAGCTGAAGGTGGCTAAACGTTTTTTCACCGAGAGCGAGTATCTTTCAGTAGTAGGCGCGGAGAACAGTGACTTTGCGTTTACCAGGCTCTGGTGCCTGAAGGAGAGCTATCTGAAAATGCTGGGCACAGGGTTGAACACGCCGCTGCGTTCCTTTGAGCTGAGAGCAGAGGTGGACGGGACATTCAGAGCAGTGGGAAACGACCGGTATCTGTTGAGGCACTGGGAGCTGGACGACTATCACGTTGCCGTCTGTTTCCGGGAGAGCCTTGAGGTGACGACTTTGGAGAGGCTGGAGCTGTCCGGGGAGGGCTTATGATGAACTCTGATTGCTGCATAACCGAACTAGTGCTCTCCGCGGGCATCATAGCCGGAGATTACGTCCGTGTGCGGTACTCTGAGGGCTTTTTGTACTATGAGTGCGGCGGCAGGCTTAGACCCGAGCAGCGGGGGAGAGTGCGGTTGGACAGGGAAACCGACAAGAGGCTGTGCAGGCTGATACTGGACTGCCATATAGAAAGCTGGCCGTCTTTATCTGACCCGTCTTTAGGCAGGATTTTGCCTGAAATACTGCTGACGCTTACCGACGGTGAGGTGATCCGGTGGCGGGGCAGGACTGTACCGTATGCTGCCTGGGCTGAGATAGACGCATTAATATCCAAGGCTCTGGGCATACGCTTCAAGCTTGAGGAAATGTAAAGATTCATAACATAAAACCACAAACAGACGGACGGCTTTCGCCGTCCGTCTGTTTGTGGTATATAGATTTACTTGCTTTCCTTGATTGCGGCCTGAGCGGCGGCAAGACGGGCGATGGGGACGCGGAAGGGGCTGCAGGACACGTAGTCCAGACCCACTCTGTGGCAGAACTCCACGGAGCTGGGGTCGCCGCCGTGCTCGCCGCAGATGCCCAGATGCAGGTCGGGGCGGGTCTGACGGCCCAGTCTTGCGGCCATCTCCACCAGCTTGCCAACGCCGATCTGATCAAGACGGGCAAAGGGGTCGCTCTCGTATATCTTGGTCTCGTAGTAGGCGCCAAGGAACTTGCCGGCGTCGTCACGGCTGAAGCCAAAGGTCATCTGGGTCAGGTCGTTGGTGCCA
>CAYSFK010000131.1:0-4915 GCA_964430345.1 uncultured Oscillospiraceae bacterium
GATACCTGTCGTCCAGAATGGGTACCGTCAGCTCCGTGCCGCTTATCTTCTCCTCAACTATGACTCTGCTGCCGTACTTGAGGATATTTCTGAGCGCCGCCTCCAGCTGCTCCCGAGTCTCCGGCAGCTCCACGCCCAGAGACGAGCCGCCGTCCACCACCTTCACCGCGCAGGGTATGGGCAGGCTGTCCAGCAGCTCCGGGATATCCGCCTCCGTGTAGCTCAGCTCCCGCCACGATGGAGTCAGCACACCGCAGCTGTCCATCATGCGCTTGGCCACGGCCTTGTCCATAGCCATGGCGCTGCTGAGAGGGCCGGAGCCGGTGTAAGGCACACCCAGCAGCTCCAGCGCCGCCTGTATCTTCCCGTCCTCCCCGTCCGCGCCGTGAAGGCCCAGAAACACGCAGTCCGCCAGGGCGCATATATCCAGCACACCCCTGCCAAGCCGACTGGGACTTTTATACTTCCGGGAGGCTTTTACCTTCTCTATATCCGGGGCCTCGGTCTCTATAGCCACGCTGCCGCAGAAGCCGTCCTCCGCGTCGAAGGCGGCCTCCAGCTCACCGCTGTAGTTCTCCAGACCCATGTACATATCCACGAATATGGCCTTATGCCCAAGACTCCGCAGCGCCCTGCACACGGAGGTGCCCGTGACCAGAGCCACGTGCCGCTCGCTGCTGACGCCGCCGCCCAATACCACTATCTTCATATTCCAAGTCCTTTCAAAACAGCATATGGAGAATATATCACTATTTTATGCCAAGTTCAATAAAAAAAGCCAGCCGGGAACCGGCTGACTTTCAGTATAGTATCGTTCAGCGAATGTTGTCCAGCGGGGTAACGGCCAGATAATCCTCCAGCGGCGCGTCCCGCATACACAGCTCGATAATCTCCCTGCCCATGGGGTCCAGATCATCCGTTAGGAAGGCCGCAAGCTGCTCCTTGAAGAAGTCGGTAATCATCTTCGCGCCGGCGTCGTAGCCCTCAAAGCCCAGCTTGGACTGGAGCTCCGGCCGCAGGAAGGTCTGGCGCACGTACTGACCGTCTATCTTCATCTCGTCCAGCGAGTACCCAAAGATGGGGCAGCGAGCCGGGACAAGGTGCTTTCTTCTGACAGTGCCGCCCCGGCGGGCCAGATACTCACGGGTTATCCACTCGCCCATGAAGCCCACGTTATAGGCGCCGATATGCTGGTTGGGTATGAGGATATTCAGGGTGTTGGGGCAGTCGAGCAGCTGGTGCAGCAGCATATTGGCCTGGGTTATCTTCATGCCGGTAGCAAAGGGCCAGTAGGAGCCAACGCCCTCGCTCTTGAGGCCGCTGCCTGCGTTAAGGTCGGCGATGGACGGGTTTTTGAAGCCTCTGGGTGAGATCAGCCGCCACAGCCAGGCCAGGGATATGGGCACAAACTGTACCATGCCCATGACGCCGTAGTTGGGAGCCATGACCGTGGACGGGGGCATACGTACGCCAAAGGAGCGGACGCCCACCTCCTGAGGCTCGCCGCCGGGGACGATGTTGATTATCATATCCCTGGGGATTATCACTCTGGGATTGGTGCAGGGCTTGCCGTTGGACTCGGGGACGTGCTCCCATATAAGGCAGGTGGCGCCGGGAACACCGTCCATATTGAAAAACTCCAGAGGCTCCGTGGGGTGGATGCATATGCGCTCGTACTCGGGGCTGTTGCCGTAGTAGTTGTCCCCGTCCATGCGCAGGAACCATCCGTCCTCAGCGTCCGCTATCATCAGGTGGCCGGAGTTGTTCTGCATATCCTTGTGGGCCAGCACCATGTCGTCGGCAATTGGGTGTATCTTGCAGGTCTCGCCCAGAGACAGATAGTACTTCTCGCCGCTGACCGTGTGTATGCCCATAAGCAGCTGGCCGTCCTCGCCCTTGTGTATCTCCTCCAGCATCTCGCTCTTTCCGCCGCCGGAGGCGCCCTCGTGCATGAATACCACTTCGTTTTCGTAGGGGGACTCCAGCAGCGCGGCGGAGGCGTGATTGGTTATCCAGCCCTCCTGCTCGCCAATGTCCAGCAGCATGGAGAACACGCCCTTCTTGGCTGAGGGGCCGGGATAGAGGTTATAGGAAAAGACCTCGTGAAGCTTTTCGCTGCGGCTGTGCACCACCACCTGGCGGCCCTCAAAATGGGTGTGCCGGAAGGGCGGCGCCACGTATATGATAGCCCTTGGGTCAAAGCCCCGCTGCACGTCGAAAATGCTGACAAAGCCCTGCATATTGGCAAGGGACAGAGCAAAGAAGGCGGCGTTCATAGGGCATATCATAAGGCTGTCGTAGCCGTAGTGCTTTCCGCCGGCTTTGAAGGGCAGGACTATGAGCTGCTGGTTGCCCAGCCAGTCCATGGTCTCCTTACGCAGGGTCTGGAAATCATAGCCGTACACATCCTTAAAGCGGGGCTTATCCGTAGGCAGATCGTCGCCGATGCGCATACAGTCCGGGTCACGGCGGCGCATATAGTCCTCCATGAAGTTGACCACGGTGCCGTTCTTGCAGCGCACCACCTCTGCCTCCTTGACTATGCCGCGGCCCTCTATGGAGTAGGCCACGTCATAGCGGGAGGAGTGGGTAGGCCCGTAGCACATTTCCATCAGCTGCTCCTTGGTCTCCGGGTAGCACAGGCAGCGGCTTTTCTTCAACGCCTTGGACAAATCCTGCGGTAAAACAAATTTGTCGAAATATGAATCGGTATACATGGTGACAGCCTCATTTCCTCTATATTGTCTCTAGTCTTTGTTAAGATTTTACCATAAATTTTGTAGGTTTTCAACGAATAAAACTCACAGAACTTTTGGGTTTTGCACTAAAGCATTGACACGCTCTATGTACATTTTACACAAGCGTGGCCAGATTATTTACGGGTATTCCATTATATGCCGCCAAATGATAATCTGCTTGAAAACCCGGACGGCTTCGTGTACTATCGGAGTGGGAGGTGAGGCCATGGCAAACTACAGGCTGACGCTCTGCTACGACGGCGGCCGCTACAAAGGCTGGCAGAAGCAGGGCAACACGGAAAATACCATACAGGGAAAGCTGGAGGCCCTGCTGTCCCGGCTGCTTATGCAGGAGGTGGAGCTCCACGGCTCCGGCAGGACAGACGCAGGGGTCCATGCCAGGCAGCAGGTCTGCTCCTTCCGGGCGCAGACCGGTATCCCGCCGGAGGAGCTGCTGCGGGCCATTCGCGAAAAGCTGCCGGAGGACATAGGCGCCCTCTCTTTGGAGTACGCGCCGGAGCGCTTTCACGCAAGACTCAGCTGTCGTGAGAAAAGCTATCTCTACCGCATCTGGAACAGCGACCAGCCCAACGTATTTGAGCGAAAATATATGCTCGGCTTTCCGGAGGCGCTGGATATCCCGGCAATGGAGCGCTCCGCCGCCCAGCTCATTGGCCGTCATGACTTCAGCTCCTTCTGCTCCAATAAGCACATGAAAAAGTCCGCCGTCCGGGAGCTGCGCAGCATAGAAATAACCAGGCATGGCGGCGAGCTTGACATTATGTTAACCGGCGAGGGCTTCCTGTACAATATGGCGCGCATTATCGTGGGGACTCTGCTGGAGGTAGGCTCCGGCAGACGGGCTCCGGACGGCATGGCAGCCCTGCTGGATGCGAAATGCAGGGAGGCGGCGGGCTTCACGGCTCCGGCCCAGGGGCTGTGCCTGTGGGAGCTGAAATACTGAAAATTCATGTTGACAGGCTTGTAGAATACTGTTACAATGAGTCGTCTCAATTGGATAGTTCGAGTTTATCCGAAGCAAGATAACGACCGCTGTCCCTAAGAGGGCAGCTAAGGCCAGACGGACAGCCGGGTCGGATGCCGATATACCGCAGGCGCGGTGGCAACTTCTGTTGCCTTATTGATTGAGTTAGAAGCTCAAGTTTTATAAGTTGGTTACTATAAACCGATGCTTAACGCATACAAACTTGTGAAATGGTCAATAAGAGTAGTAAAAGTAATCTTTGCTATATAGACTCTGAATAATCCATTTGGTCATCCTCCCCGCCTGCCGCGGGGTATTTGCGTGACTTTATCAAGATAAGGTATGCCTTGGCATATCTTATCTTTTTATTTTTTGCGGAGGAAAGAGACATGAAGAAGATAATCGAGCTTAAGAACATCACCAAGTCCTTTGACGGGGAGACCGTGCTGGACGACATCAGTCTCAACATTTACGACAACGAATTCTTGACGCTGCTGGGTCCCTCCGGCTGCGGCAAAACCACCACCCTCCGGCTCATCGGCGGCTTTGAGACAGCCGACAAGGGAGACATCATCTTCATGGGCGAGAATATAAACGACGTGCCGGCGTACAAGCGCAACGTCAACACCGTATTCCAGCGCTACGCTTTGTTCCCCCACCTGAACGTGTATGAAAACGTAGCCTTTCCTCTCAGGGAGAAGAAGCTTCCCCGTGACGAGATAGATACTAAGGTGCGGGAGATGCTGGCGTTGGTGGCCCTGACAGGCTTTGAAAACCGCAGCGTTACCAGCCTTTCCGGCGGGCAGCAGCAGCGGGTGGCCATAGCGCGGGCGCTGGTGAGCCAGCCCAAGGTGCTGCTGCTGGACGAGCCGCTGGCGGCGCTGGACCTGAAGCTGCGCAAGGATATGCAGCAGGAGCTGAAGAAGATACAGAAGGCCACCGGCATCACCTTCGTGTTCGTGACCCACGACCAGGAGGAGGCCCTTTCCATGTCGGACACGGTGGTGGTCATGTCCGAGGGCCGCATCCAGCAGATCGGCACCCCCATTGACATTTACAACGAGCCGGAGAACGCCTTCGTGGCGGACTTCATCGGCGAGAGCAACATTCTGGACGGCGTGATGCTGGAAGACCGGAAGGTGGCCTTCTCCGGCCATGTGTTCACCTGCGTGGACTCGGGCTTTAAAAAGCG
>CAYSFK010000132.1:0-2852 GCA_964430345.1 uncultured Oscillospiraceae bacterium
AATGGAGCTGGTGATACCGGAGAAAAAAGGCAGCGACGCCTGGGGAAGTTGAGGGGAAACTGTTGAAGACCTATAACGACATCTATCTTTCGGCCCGAAACCTGCTGCGGCAGAGCGGCATCGAGGCCTACGCGCTGGAGGCTCGGATACTGGTGGCCAGCGCCGCCGGTAAGACCGTGGCGGAGCTTCTGAGGGATATAAACCTGTACACCAAGGACGAGACGGAAAACGCCGTCATGGACTACACCGCCCTCCGCCTGAAGGGCGAGCCGGTGGCCTATATCACCGGCTACTGGGAGTTTTACGGTCTGCCCATGATAGTCACGCCGGACGTGCTGATACCCAGGTCGGACACAGAGGTGCTCATAGACGCCGCCAAGGAGCTGCTTACAGGCTACCGCATGGACGCCAGAGTACTGGACCTCTGCTGCGGCAGCGGCTGCATCACCTGCGCCGTGGCCCATGAGCTTCCGGCCACAAAGCTGGTGGCCGTAGACCTCAGCGCTTCGGCTTTGAACGTATGCCGCAGGAACGTGGCCAGAAACCGCTTCAACTCCCGCGTTATCTTCATGCAGGCCGACGCCACTGTATCCCCTCCCCTGGGCATAGGCAGCTTTGACATGATAATTTCCAATCCCCCCTACATAGACAGCGCCGAGGTAAACACCCTTGACCGCTCTGTGCGGGACTACGAGCCTATATGGGCGCTGGACGGCGGCGAGGGCGGAATGCGATTCTACAAGGCGATAATCAAGTACTGGAAATCCCTGCTGAGGCCCGGCGGGTACCTGCTTTTCGAGGTGGGCGAGGGTCAGGCGGCGGCAGTGCGGGAAATGCTGCAAACGGCAGGCTTCAGCTCCACCGGCACCCGCAAAGACAGTCAGAACACGGAACGTGCAGTATACGGAAAAATGTGATTAAGGAGACGTACCATGGCTGAAAAGAAAAAGATACCCGCCATCGCGGCGCCGGCAAACAGCGACAAGAAGAAGGCTCTGGAGACAGCCATAGCCAAGATAGAGAAGGACTACGGCAAGGGCACCATTATGCGTCTGGGCGACGATATCTCCGTCAACGTGGCGGCTTTGTCCACCGGCTCTCTGGCTCTGGACCTGGCCCTGGGCATAGGCGGCGTTCCCAAGGGACGCATAGTTGAGATATACGGGCCCGAGGCCTCCGGTAAGACTACCTTGGCCCTGCACGTGGTGGCCTCCGCCCAGAAGAGCGGCGGCGACGCGGCCTATATCGACGTGGAGCACGCGCTGGAGCCGGCCTACGCCAGAGCGCTGGGCGTGGATATAGACAGCCTGCTCATATCCCAGCCGGACACCGGCGAGCAGGCGCTGGACATTGCGGAATCACTGGTGCGCTCCGGCGCTGTGGACGTGGTGGTGGTGGACTCCGTGGCCGCCTTGATACCCAGGGCTGAGCTGGAGGGCGAGGTAGGCGACGTGGTTGTGGGCGCTCTGGCCCGGCTCATGTCCCAGGCCATGCGCAGACTTGCGGGCGCCATATCCAAGAATAACTGCACTGTTATATTTATAAACCAGCTGCGCCAGAAAATCGGCGTCATGTACGGCAACCCCGAGACCACCCCCGGCGGTCTGGCGCTGAAGTACTATTCCTCCGTGCGCATAGACGTGCGCCGCATAGAGACGCTGAAGGTTGGCGGCGAGATGGTGGGCAACCGCACCAGAGCTAAGGTAGTGAAGAATAAGGTTGCTCCCCCCTTCCGCGAGGCCGAGTTCGACATCATGTACGGCGAGGGCATCTCCAAGGTGGGCGAGATAGTCGATTTGGGCGTGAAGCTGGAGATTATCGACAAGGCCGGAGCCTGGTTCACCTGCAACGGCCAGCGCATCCAGGGCAGAGACGGGGTTAAGGAGTATCTGCTCAGTAATCCCGAGGCCTGCGAGACCGTGGAGCAGCAGATCCGCGACAACGCCTACAAGCTTATGAGCCCCCAGGCCAAGCGTGCCGCTCAGGCCTCCGGCAAGGCCGTGGACGTCAGCGCCACAGACTTCGAGGAAGACTAGGTCAGAACGACCTTGAAGGAGCAGTATCCGCGCAAGCGCGTATACCCGCTCCGGTCAAGGTCTTTCTTCCCTTTCAACTTGAACCCGCTTCGCTGGGCTTCAAGTTGAGGAAATGAGAGGGAACACCATGATAGTTCAAGCCATACGGCAGACCTCTCCCGGAAGGCTGACGGTCTGTCTTGAGGACGGCACGGAGATAAAAAGCAGTCTTACAGTGGTAACGGACGCGCGCCTGTATTCCGGGCTGGAGCTGGACGAAAAGGCTCTGGAAGCGCTGCGTCTGGAATCCCGGAAGTCTCTGGCCCGAGACAGGGCGCTGGATTACGTGTCCCGCCGCCGAATGTCCTGCAAGGAGCTTAAAACAAAGCTTATGCGGAAGGGCGAGGACGAGGCCGTGGCCGACTACTGCGTAAGCTGGCTCACAGACAACGGCTTTCTCAGCGATGAGAGCTATTCCTTCGCCGTGGCCCGGCACTACGCCGCCAAGGGCTACGGCGAAGGCCGCGTCCGGGCGGAGCTGCAGCGGCGGGGCGTCAGCCGGGAGCTTTGGGAGGACGCCTTTGAGGCCATGCCCGACAATACCGACGCTTTGGACAAGCTGGTGGCCTCCAAGCTCAAGGACCCAGAGGACAAGGAGCAGGTCAAAAAGCTGTCTCAAGCCCTGTTCAGACGGGGCTATTCCTGGGAGGACATCCGCTCCGCTCTGAGACGCTATGAAGCAGAATTAGAGGAATGAACAAGCGAAAGGAAGACACATATCCGATGGAAAAGACCTTCGCCATGATATCACTGGGCTGCGCCAAAAACCTGGTGAAC
>CAYSFK010000132.1:2952-4913 GCA_964430345.1 uncultured Oscillospiraceae bacterium
GATGGAAAAGACCTTCGCCATGATATCACTGGGCTGCGCCAAAAACCTGGTGAACAGCGAGCAGATGCTCTATTTAATGAGCGAGGCGGGCTATACCCTGCTGCCTGAGCCGGAGGGCTGCGACCTTGTTATTGTGAACACCTGCGGCTTTATTGACGCGGCCAAGAGCGAGGCCATAGACAACATACTTGAGATGGCGGAGCTTAAAAAGCAGGGAAAGCTGCGTGGCATAATAGTCACCGGCTGTCTGCCCGAGAGATATAAGGACGATATACTGGCCGAGCTGCCGGAGATAGACGCGGTGCTTGGCGTGGGCAGCTTCGGGGATATCGCGGCGGCGGCGGACGCGGTGATGGCCGGCGGCTCTCTGGCCCTTTTCGCCGGCAACAGCGCACCTATAGACGAGATACCCAGAGTTGTGACCACCGGCCCGGGCTGGGCCTATCTGCGCATTGCCGAGGGCTGCGACAACTACTGCGCCTTCTGCGCCATCCCCTTTATCCGGGGCCGCTATCGCTCCCGCAGGATGGAGAATATCTTGGAGGAGGCGGCGGACCTGGCCGCCCACGGAGCAAAGGAGCTCATAGTCATCGCCCAGGACATCACCCGCTACGGCTCGGATATATACGGCCGCCGATGTCTGGCGGAGCTGTGCCGAAAGCTCTCGCAGATAGAGGGCGTGGAGTGGATACGCCTGCACTACCTGTATGTTGACCAGTTCGACCGGGAGCTTATCGACGAGATAAAGAATAACGATAAAATAGTAAAGTATCTGGATATTCCCATCCAGCATATAAACAACAGGATACTCAAGACCATGAACCGCCGTGGCAGCGGCGAGGATATCCGGGTGCTGTTCAAGACCCTGCGAAGCGAGATTCCCGGCCTTGTGCTGCGCACCAGCCTTATTGCCGGACTGCCGGGCGAGGGCGAAGCTGAGCTTGAGGAGCTGTGCAACTTTCTCCGCGAAGCCCGCATCGAAAGGGTGGGCGTGTTCCCCTTCTCCCCGGAGGAGGGCACCCCCGCCGCCAAAATGGAGTATGTCGATTCTGAGGAAGCGGCGCGCCGCGCGGAGCTTATCATGGAGCTGCAGGCGCCCATTATGGAGGATTTCTGCAAGGGCTTCGTGGGCAGGACCATACGTGTGCTCTATGAGTACGACGACGAAAGCAGCGGCCTTCACACCGGCCGATGTTACGCGGACTCCCCGGATATTGACGGACTGGTGCTGTTTACAGGCGACTGTCAGCCGGGTGAAATGTACGACGTATTGATAACCGGCACAGAGGACGGGCTGCTGTACGGCCATGTCCACAGAGAGGTGAGCCAATGAATACTACCGCCAACAAGATAACCATAGGCCGCATCGTCCTTATCCCCGTGTATCTGCTTTTGGCCTATACCGGGCATATGTACATCGCCCTTGCGGTTTACATAATTGCTTGTCTCTCGGATATTGCCGACGGCTATGTGGCCCGTAACTACAACCAGATATCCAACTTCGGCAAGTTTGCCGACCCTCTGGCGGATAAGATGCTGGTGCTTTCGGCCATGTGCTTTTTCGTGGAGAAGGGACAGATGTCCGGCTGGGTCGTGGCGCTGGTGCTGTTTAGGGAATTCGGCGTGTCCGGCCTGCGGCTTATCGCCGTGGAGAAGGGCCGGGTCATCGCCGCCGCCAAGTCCGGCAAGCTTAAGACCGGCTGTACCATGGTGGGACTGGGCGCGATGATGGTCTTTGCCGGCAATGATTTGGTTAACATAATAATTAGCGCGGTAATACTGATAACCACGCTGTATTCCGGCGTTGAATACTTCTATGTGAACAGGGACGTATTCAAAGAGGCCGACTGATTCAAGGAGAGATAAGTTTGAAACAAGTTCAAACTTTATTAGATTTAAGTGCGATTTTTCTCGCCGCTGAAGCGGCAACCGAAAATCATGCACAAAATGACCATTCCTTT
>CAYSFK010000133.1:0-4909 GCA_964430345.1 uncultured Oscillospiraceae bacterium
TTTCCTGGATAGCCATGATGTTCACCACCAGCTGCTCCGCCGGCCTGATAGTCTTCGGCTTCATCGAGACTACCATATATTCCTCCGCGCCTCCTCTCCACGCGGAGCCCTTCTCCATAGAGGCCTATGAGTACGCCTCCATGTACACCCACTATCACTGGGGCTTTAACGCCTGGTCGCTGTACGTGCCAGCCTCCATTGCCATCGGGTATATGCTATATAACCGGGGCAAGCATCAGATAAACATGAGCTCCGCCTGCAGCCCCATATTGAAGGGGCAGAGCGACAAGGCTCTGGGCTGCGCCATAGACGTGTTCGGTACCTTTGGGGCGGTGGCCGCGCCGGTGACCTCCATGGGCCTGGGTATGCCCCTGCTGACTCTGCTGCTGCAAAGGCTGTTCGGCATACCGGAGCAGTATACCACCACGCTCCAGATAGTCATTCTGTGCATATGGATAGCTATCTTCGGCACCAGCGTGTTTCTGGGCCTGGACAAGGGCATCAAGCGCCTCAGCGATGCCAATGTCTATCTGGCCTTCGCCTTCATGCTTTTCGTGGGCATTCTGGCCGGTGTGTTCTCGGTGCTTCGGGCGGAGATAAGCACCATCGGTATGTATCTGCAAAACTTCATCCGCATGGCCACCTATGCCGACCCCTACGGCGACGGGGTGTTCGTGCGCAACTGGACTGTGTGGTACTGGGCCTGGCTCATTGTGTATATGCCCCTCATGGGCGTGTTCAATGCCCGCATCTCCAAGGGCCGCACTCTCCGGGAGATAGCCGTGGGCCAGATGATATGGTGCAGCCTGGGCTGCTGGGTAGCTATGGCCACCTTGGGGAACTACGCCATCAAGCTCCAGACCAGCGGCGCGGCGGATATCGCCTCCGTGCTCCAGAACGCGGGCCAGCCGGCGGCGATCCTCGCCATAATCGAGACTATGCCCCTGCCTAAGCTGATGATGGGACTGGTGGCGCTGCTGTGCTTTGTGTTCATGGCCACCACCGTGGACTCCAGCGCCTTCGTGGCGGCGGAGAGCACCTTCATCCACCATACCAGCGATTCCCGGGCTCCCCGCTGGTGCCGGGTGCTGTGGGCGGCGGTGATATGCGCCATAACCTTCGTGCTGCTGCGGGTGGGCGGCTTCAGCGCGGTGCAGACCATGGCCCTGCTTATCGGCCTGCCTCTGGCGGTGCTGATGTTCGTGGTTGTTGCCTCAGCCGTAAAGGTCATCAAGGAGGACTACGGCGGAAAGGATGCAAATGTCTGATACCATCAATGTTACCCGCTCGTCTCTGCCGGATTTTGACGAGTACTGCCGGGAGATAAGCGGCATATGGGACAGCCGCTGGCTGACCAACATGGGCGAGAAGCACCAGCAGCTGGAGTCGCAGCTTCGGGAGTATCTGGGCGTGGAGAACCTGTGCCTGTTCACAAACGGCCATCTGGCTCTGGAGGCCGCAATTGAGGCGCTGGAGCTGGAGGGCGAGATAATCACCACCCCCTTTACCTTCGCCTCCACCACCCATGCCATAGTCCGCCGGGGCTGCACTCCGGTGTTCTGCGATATCCGGGAGGACGACTATACTCTGGATGCGGAGAAGCTGGAGGGCCTTATAACCGATAAGACCTCCGCCATACTGCCTGTCCATGTCTACGGCAACCTCTGCGATACCGAGGCCATAGACGCCGTAGCCCGCCGACACGGGCTGAAGGTCATATACGACGCGGCCCATACCTTCGGCGTCAGGAAGAACGGCGTCAGCTCCGCCTGCTTCGGGGATGTGTCCATGTTCTCCTTCCACGCCACCAAGGTATTCAATACCGTGGAGGGCGGCGCCCTGTGCTTTAAGGACGCCTCGCTGACCCAGCGGCTGAACGATTTGAAGAACTTCGGCATACAGGGTCCGGAGGACGTGCCCTTTACCGGCGGCAACGCCAAGATGAACGAATTCTGCGCCGCCATGGGCATATGCAATCTCCGCCATCTGGAGGATTGGATAGCCTCCCGCCGCCGTGCGGTGGAGCGGTACAGGGAGCGGCTTGACGGCGTTCCCGGATTGAGGCTCTGCGGCGAAAGGCCGGGAGTGCAGTCCAATTACGCCTATATGCCTGTGGTGTTCGACGGTTATAAATACAGCCGGGACCAGGTGTTTGAGCGGCTTGCCCAGCAGGGCATCGGCGCCAGAAAGTACTTCTATCCCCTCACCAACGCCTTCGAGTGCTACCGGGGCAGACCCGGCTTCGACCCCGGGGCCACGCCGGTGGCCAAATACTGCGCCGACAGGGTGCTTACTCTGCCGCTGTACGATAGTCTGGAGCCTGTGACGGTGGACCGCATCTGCGACGTGATACTGGGATAGCCTCCCGGAGAGAGGGGAACATGACCAAAATTCTGTTTGTCTGCCACGGCAACATCTGCCGCAGCCCCATGGCCGAGTTCGTGCTGAAGGATCTGGCCGCCCGTGCCGGTGTGGCCTCCCGCGTGTACGTCAGCTCCGCCGCCACCAGCGACGAGGAGCGGGGCAATCCCGTCTATCCCCCCGCCCGGCGGAAGCTGGCGGAGCACGGCATAAACTGCGCCGGTAAGCTGGCCCACCGCGTCCGCCCCGAGCAGTACGACAGCTATGACCTTATCATAGCTATGGATGATGAAAACCTTCGGGAGCTGCGGAGCATCTTCGGCGGCGACAGGGACGGCAAGCTGTACACCCTGCTGAAGTTTGACGGCAGGCCCGCCGCCGCCATCGCCGACCCCTGGTATACACGGGATTTTGACAGCGCATGGCAGGACATATACAAGGGCTGCTTCGGCCTGCTGCGGGAGCTCTGCCCGGAGGTCACCCTGGACTTCTCAGATTGCTGCGACAGGGCCCGGCTGTACTCCGTGCTTCGGCAAAAGATGCTCTGGCAGGACTGGTACGGGGAGAGTTTGGACGCACTCCACGATATACTTACAGGCCTGCCCCACCTGGGCAAGAGCTTTTCCTTCGTCATGCCCGGCGAAGATGCGCCGGAAAGCTGTCGGGATTACGCCCTGCGCATATATGAGGTCTTTCAACAGGCCGGGGTACCGGCTGTAATAAACAAAGCGGAATAGCGAAGCAATTGTAGGCTTAACAATAAGCGCACCGCTCTGCCGGTTTTGACGGCGGGAGGGCGCCTGGGACAAGTAAAGGAGATGTCGGCATGGAATTCAAACTGCTTATCGACAGCAAGTTCTCCATCGCGGAGACCCCCATCTGGGACGGCGACATAGACCGCCTCTATTGGACAGACCTTTTCACCGGCGACGTGCACCGGTATGACCCTGCCGCGGGTACGGACGAATGCTTCGCTACCGGGGGCATCATCGGCTCCGCCGTGCCCTGCGTGGATAAAAGCCGGGTGCTGGCGGTCATAGAGGACGGCGCGTTCCTGCTTGACCTGACCACAGGGGAAAAGCGCCTGGTGGCCGACCCCGAAAACGGCAACCCCAAAAACCGTTACAACGACAGCCGCTGTGACGCCAGAGGCCGCCTGTTCATGAGCAGCGTGGCCAAGACCTACGGCACGGATGCCTACACGCCCGACCAGACCGGCGCCTTCTACATGGTGGACACCGACGGCACAGTCAGCACCGTGGTAGACGGCATACAGCAGTATAACGCCATGGTCTGGACAGGGGACGACAGGACGCTGCTGGTGGCGGACACTTATCATGAAAAGCTGCTGGCCTTTGACTATGACATTGACAAGGGCCCCGTCTCCGGCCCCAGAGAGGTGCTGGACTTTGCCGGGAAGCAGGGTATGCCCGACGGCTTGAGCATCGACGTGGAGGACAATATCTATATCTGTCACTGGAGCGGCGTCATCAGCGTCTGGGATAAGGACTTCCGGCATCTGAGAGACATCCCCTTCCCCGTGGAGCAGATCGCCTGCGGCGGCTTCGGCGGCAGGGACATGAGGGACTTCTACGTGGCGGCGGCCGCCTATTGCTACACCGAGGCGGACTTCCTGAAAAACCCCGGCGCCGGCGGCCTGTTTGTGGCCCGCTCCCAGATACAGGGCCGGGGCGACCACTTCTGCAGATGGTAAACCAGTGACTATAACGGCGAGAAAACCGCGGTTTATTGAAGCTTGAGCTGGTTTAACTTACACCTCGCAAAGTATGCTGCCGCATCGCCAGCGGGTACATATCATACCTCAGCTGCCGAAGAAGCGCCGTTAATATGCAGATGACAACTATTGAACAAAAAAGACTGCTCCGCGCCCGGCTTCGTATCGCCGAGCGGGAGCTGACAGAGGACTATAAGCGCCGGGCAGATGCGGAGATAATTGTCCGGCTCCTGTCCATGCCCGAGTATGTGAGCGCGGGTACAGTATTCGCTTTCGTAGGCACTGCGCGGGAGACAGATACCTCGGCCCTCCTTCGGGATGCGCTCCGCAGCGGAAAGCGGCTGTGTGTGCCCCTGTGCGGGGATAAGGGCATAATGGAGCTGAAGGAGCTCAAGTCGCTGGAGCTGCTTACTCCCGGCGCCTTTGGCATTTTGGAGCCGCCGCCGGAGCTGCCCTCCGTGAGCCCGGAGTCGGTGGAGCTGGCTGTTGTGCCCTGCCTGGGCTGCAGCCGGGCCGGGCGGCGGCTGGGCAGAGGCGGCGGCTATTACGACCGCTTTCTTGAGCGCTATAAGGGCCCGGCGGCTATGCTCTGCCGGGAGGCCCTTATCCTTGAGGACATACCCACGGAGGCCCACGATGTTCCCATAAGCATTGTGATTACTGAAAACGGAGTATTTAGATAAAAGAGAGCTGACTGATGTCAAATCAGTCAGCTCTCAGACTGTCAAAAAACTATAATATCAGCCACCGATAACAGGGCAGCGGGGGTGCGCGAGGGGGCAAGGCCCGCCTCGTGATTCAATAACCCGCCGT
>CAYSFK010000134.1:0-4896 GCA_964430345.1 uncultured Oscillospiraceae bacterium
TATGGCTCCCGACCATGTCATCACTTCCGCTATGAAGCGCGTTGACAACGCTGTTGTGGAGATGTCCAAGAACGTCAAGGACGGCACCTTCACCGGCGGTGAGCACCACTTCGACCTGAACAACGGCGGCGTTGACCTGGCTCCCACCAGAGATCATATCCCCGCTGACGTGCTTGAGAAGGTAGAGGCCGCCAAGGCCGACATCATGTCCGGCAAGATAGTCGTCCCCACCACCGTGGACGCCTGCCCCCAGTTCACTCTTAAGTAATCCCTGTTTCAAACCGATACCGGCGCACTTTGTGCGCCGGTATTTTTGCCATTTACCGGGACGAAAAAAGTGTAGAAAAACACCGGTACATATGATATTATTGAACGAGTGAAACTTGACCGTGCCGTAATGGAAGGAGAGGACATATGATAGGCTATTATCAGATACGCAGCCCCCTGACCCAGATAACCGAGGAGCGGATGCTGGACTATATTGCCAGAGTCTCCGCCGCAGTGGGTGAGCCGCTGGAGCGGGTAGGACTGGGGGAGTACGCGGCGGAGGACTTTGCCCTGCTGTATGTGGCCTCCGGCGGCAGCGAGGGCTATTTCATTCAGGTGTTCGACTCTCTGAAGGCCCGCCCCTGCTATATACTTACCAGCGGCGACAGCAACTCTCTGGCCGCCTCCATGGAGATACTCAGCTATATCCGCAGTCACGGCGGCAAAGGCGAGATACTCCACGGCGACGTGGACGCCATCGCCGCCCGGATAGTCTCCCTGAAGGCCGCCTGGAAGGCCAGGGCCTTTTTGCGCGGGAAGAATCTGGGCCTTATAGGAAAGCCCTCCGACTGGCTCATATCCAGCGCCTATTCACCCGCCGCCATCATGGAGAGGCTGGGCATGGGCTTTGTGGAGCTTACGGTGGACGAGCTGGTGGCGGAAATAGAAAAGAAGGAATACTGCCCCAATAAGTGGACGGAGCTGCTGCTCACTAAGGACTTCGACAGGGAGGAGCTTCAAAGATCCCTGTATGTGTACGGCGCGGTGAAGCGTCTGTGCGAGAAGTATCAGCTCTCCGCCGTCTCCGTGCGCTGCTTCGATCTGCTGGACAGGGTGCATACTACCGGCTGCATGGCTCTGGCCATACTCAACGCCGAGGGCATCTGCGGCGGCTGCGAGGGGGACGTGCCCGCCCTGCTGTCCATGGCTGTGCTGCAGGCGGTGTCCGGCAAGCCCGGCTTCCTCTGCAATCCCAGCCGCTTCGATCTGAAGGAGAAAACGGCGCTGTTTGCCCACTGCACCATCCCTATGGATATGCCCCGCTGCTTTGAGCTGGACACTCATTTCGAGTCCGGCATAGGCGTGGCCGTGAAGGGTCTCTTTGCCGAGGGTGACTGCACCGTGTTTAAATGCGCCGGGGACCTGTCCCGCTACCATGTGCAGGAGGGGACCATAATCGACAGGGCCAACCAGTCAGGCCTCTGCCGCACCCAGATAAGCGTTGCGCTGGACGATTTCTCGTACTTCCTCACCCAGCCCATCGGCAACCACCATATCATCTCCCGGGGCCGCTGGGCCCAGGCTGTGGACGATTTGTTCGGCATCATCTGAGACTATAAGTAGGAGGCGGATACATTGGTAAGAAGCACCGTGGACATGAACACGCCGGTCATTGAGATGCGGAACATCGTCAAGAAATTCGGCGATTTCACCGCCAACGACGGCATCAATCTGACAGTCCACAAGGGAGAGATACACGCCATACTGGGCGAGAACGGCGCCGGCAAATCCACCCTTATGAACCAGCTCTACGGGCTGTACAGACCCACCTCCGGGGAGATATGGGTCAACGGGAAAAAGGTGGAGCTGAATAACCCACGAGACGCCATAGACGTGGGCATAGGCATGGTGCACCAGCACTTCATGCTGGTCCAGCCCTTCACGGTGACGGAGAACATCGTCCTGGGCACGGAGCCGAAGAAGGGCGTGACTCTGGATATGGACACCGCCCGGAAAAACGTGGTGGAGATATCCGAGAAGTACGGCCTGGCCATCGACCCGGACGCGAAGATAGAGGACATCTCCGTGGGTATGCAGCAGCGGGTGGAGATATTAAAGGCCCTGTACCGTGGCGCTGACATCCTCATTCTGGACGAGCCCACCTCCTCCCTTACCCCGCAGGAGATAGTGGAGCTTATAGACATCATGCGCAAGCTCACCCTGGACGGCAAGAGCATCCTGCTCATCACCCATAAGCTCAAGGAGATAAAGGAATCCGCCGACTTCTGCTCCATCATCCGTCTTGGCAAGTACATAGGCACGGTGGACGTGGACGAAGCCACCGAGGACAGCCTTGCCAGCATGATGGTGGGCCGTCAGGTCACCTTTAAGGTGGACAAGCCCGATAAGACCCCCGGAGACGTGGTGCTGGACGTAAAGGGCCTTCACGGCGTGGACTACCGTGGCGTGGAGATACTCAAGGGCCTTGACCTCCAGGTGCGTCGGGGTGAGATAGTGGGCGTGGCCGGTATAGACGGCAACGGCCAGACGGAGCTGGTGGAGATAATCACGGGGCTGCGCAAGGGCAGCTCCGGTCAGGTGCTGGTCAACGGTGTGGATGTGTTCAACAAGCCCCCACACTTCGGCTTTGTCAACGGCGTCTCCAGCATCCCCGCCGACAGGCAGAAGCACGGACTGGTGCTGGACTTCTCCGTGGAGGACAACCTTATCCTCCAGAACTACGAGAATCCGCCCTACGCCCAAAAGGGCCGGCTGGACAGGAACGCTATTTTCTCCCACGCCACCGAGCTGGTGGATAAGTACGACGTCCGTCCCGACCACAGCGAGAAGCGGCCTGCGGGCACCCTCTCCGGCGGCAACCAGCAGAAGGTCATAATCGCCCGCGAGGTGGAGAACGACAAGGACCTGCTCATTGCCGTCAACCCCACCCGTGGTCTGGATGTGGGCGCCATAGAGTACGTGCATAAATACATCGTTGACCAGCGCAACAAGGACAAGGCGGTGCTGCTGGTGTCCTTTGAGCTGGACGAGATAATGAGCCTTTCCGATAAGATAGACGTTATCTTCGACGGGAAGATAGTCAGCTCCGTGGCCGGCAGTGACGCCGATGAAAACCAGCTGGGCCTGATGATGGCGGGAGGTACAAGGGCATGAAAACAAAACGTTCCTTTCTCAGCTTCATTGCCGAGACCCGCTTTGTGCATATCCTGCTGTCCATAGTGCTGGGCTTCATCGTGGGCGCGTTCTTCCTGCTTATCATGAACATCTCCGTCTCCGCCGCCTATGGGAAGCTTTTTTCCAGCATCTTCGCCAACGCCAAGGCTCTGTCCCATGTGGTGGTGTACGCTACGCCGTATATTATGACGGGCCTGTCCGTGGCCTTCTCCTTCCGCACCGGCGTGTTCAACATCGGCTCCGAGGGCCAGTTCGTCATGGGCTCCATTGCGGCGGCGGTGGTGGGCATACTGCTGCCGGACCTGCCTAAGTATATTCTTATCCCCCTGTGCTTTCTGGCGGCCGCCGCGGTGGGCGCGCTCTGGGGCGTCATAGTGGGCTTCCTCAAGACCAAGTGGGGCATCAACGAGGTGCTCTCCATGATAATGTTCAACTGGATCGCCTTCTATCTCAGCAACTTTATCGCCGACCACCCCGCCATCCATAACGAGGGCACCGCTGAGGCCACCCGGAACGTCTCCGAAAACGCCCGGCTGCTGCTGTCGGAGGGCTTCATCAATCGCTTCGGCCTCTGCCCCACCGCCAACTGGGGCATACTGGTGTCTCTTGTGATGATGGTTGCCGTGTGGTACATCATAGAAAAAACCACCCTGGGCTACAGGCTCAAGGCTGTGGGCTTCAATAAATCCGCCGCGGAGTACGGCGGCATAAACGTCAACGCTTCCATACTCACGGCGCTGGCCATCTCCGGAGTCATGGCCGGCATCGGCGGCGCGCTGCAGCTTATGGGCATGGGCGGGCGCATCAGCATCTTCACCTCTCAGGAGGGCTTCGGCTTCGCCGGTATAGTGGTGGCCCTTATCGGCTGCTCCAACCCCTTCGGCGTTCTGGCCGCCGGTCTGTTCTACGGGGCCCTGACCTTTGGCGGCAGCAAGCTCAATCTGGTGGGCGCGCCTACTCAGGTGGTCAATATAATCGTGGGCACCGTGGTGTTCTTCATCTCCATCTCCGTGGTGTTTGAGTATCTGAAGTATATCAAGAAGGAGCCCAAGCCGAAGGCGCAGGCGCCTGTTTCCCCGGAGGGAGAAAAGGAGGGTGACGGCAAATGACAAGGTTTATAAACGAGTTCGGCATTATAATCTACGCCACGCTTGTCTACACACCGCCGCTGCTGTATGCCGCGCTGGGCTCCTGCTTCTCCGAGAACTGCGGAGTCATCAACATCGGCATCGAGGGCATGATGACCGCCGGCGCCTTCACCGGCACGGTCATCGCCTATTTCACCGGCAACCCGCTGCTGGGCTTTGTGTGCGGCGGTCTTGCGGGTATGCTGTTCGGCGCGCTCCACGCTTTGGCCACTGTCATCTTCGGCGCGGACCAGACCATCTCAGGCACGGCCATCAATATGTTGGGGCCGGGTATCTCAATAATGATAGCAAAGGCCCTCTTTAACTCCACGGACACAGTGCCCCTGGATGCCGGCGCCAAGATACCCCTGCTGCTGCGGGGCGTGTTCGATACCAGCACCACCTTCGGCCGCTTCATGGAGAACATCTTCACCAACTACGCCTCCACCTATCTGGTGTTCATCGCCGTCATAGTAGTCTGGTTCGTGTTCTACAAGACCCGCTTCGGCCTGCGGCTCCGTGCCTGCGGCGAGCACCCCCAGGCCTGCGAGACCTTGGGCATAAACGTTATCGCCATGCGCTTCAA
>CAYSFK010000135.1:0-4719 GCA_964430345.1 uncultured Oscillospiraceae bacterium
TAGTACGGCAGAGAGTGTCTTTTCCTGTGCAATCTGCGAATAGTGATACAGCCCCAGACGGTTAAGTGTTAAAATTCGGGGATGGGTCCGGGTATGGGCGGGCCTATTTACCGTCATACCGACTCAGGGCTCCCGCATACAGGCTCACCAGCGCCGCCGACAGCAGGATGCCGCCTATTATGTCGGTGAGCCAGTGTACTCCCGACAGCAGACGTCCGGCTACCATGGCCGCCGCAAACAGGCCAATAAGCCAATTGACGAGCCGACATAGACTGCGGTTTTTCAACCGCCGCCCAAGCACCAGCATGGCCGTAGGCATGACGCACAGCAGCAGCATAGTGGTGGAGGAGGGGTAGGAGGCCTCCAGCCTGCCCTCAATAAGCACCGGCCGATAATTGACCACCGCGTACTCGAACAGCAGATAGGCCGCCAGCACCAGCAGGTAGAAGCCGCCCAGCAACAGTATGTCCGCGTCAACTTTTTTCAGGCTCCGCCTGCGTATCAGCTGCACAAGCCCCGTGAGCGCGAAGCCCAGCATCACCGGCAGGGCCGCGATGCTCAGCCAGTCCGTCAGGCTATAGAGTCCCAGGCGCAGTCCTATAAGCTCCCTTGCCGCCCCGTTGAGCGCGGCAAAGCCTACCTTTGAGCCCAAGGGCCCGATGGGGCGCACGTCAACATACAGCAGCGCCGCCGTAAGCCCGGCGAACAGCAGAAAGAGCAGAGCGCTGAGGGTGAACAGCTTTTTTGATTTCATAATATATCTCCTTAACTTACGCATAGTTGTTTGACAGCCCTTATTCTATGTCAGGAGATCATTATGCGCCAGAATCCTGCCGTCACACCGGCGACACGGAGCGTGTCATCGCGATTTTATCAACAGTATGCCCTTTACCAGCAGCACGATAAATACCAGCGCCGCGGCGTAGGGCTCCAGACTGGCGATGAACAGCAGCGCCGTCACCGCGCTGAGCGCGGCGGAAACCGGCCTCTTTAACCGCAGCCAGAGACGGGCCTGACGGCCCTGCGCGGCCAGCACCGCCGCGCCCCAGCCCACTGTCAATAAAATAAGAGTATAATACCCTGCCGCGATATATGCCTCGCCGTCACTGCGGATGACCAGCGGCACCTGATATATGACACCTGCCGATTTTTGCGCAAAGAGCGGCAGAAACAGCAGGGCTACGGCGGAGCAGTCCAGCAGGCCAAAGACCATGTCCAGCATTCGCTCCCGCCGTTGCTGCCCGTCACTCTCCGCCGCGGCCACCAGCTCATCGCCGGACAGCAGCCGGTCAACGGACACGGAGAAAAATTCGGCCATGGCCTTAAGCGAGTCTATACCCGGAAGTCCCCGGCCAGACTCCCACTTGGAAACAGCCGTCCTGGAGACGAACAGCGCTTTCGCCAGCTCCTCCTGAGTCAGACCCTTTTGCTTTCGCAGACCTTGCAGCTTTTCTCCAAATTCCATATTATCGCCCTCAATTAAATACGAATATGCAGAAGCATAGCTGAGATGCTTCTGCATATTCGCGGTATAAAATTACTTGGTGCCGAATATCCTGTCGCCGGCGTCGCCCAGACCGGGGACGATATAGCCGTGGTCGTTGAGCTTTTCGTCCATAGCGGCCACATATATGTCCACATCCGGGTGGTCCTGCTGCATCCGGGCAACGCCCTCCGGCGCGCCTATTATGCTCATGAGCTTGATATGGGGAGCACCGGCCTCCTTGAGGAAGCTGATGGCCGCGGAGGCGGAGCCGCCGGTGGCCAGCATGGGGTCTACCACTATTACGTCCCGCTCCCTGATATCCGGGGGCATCTTGAAGTAATACTTCACCGGCTCCAGCGTCTGGGGGTCACGAAACAGGCCCACGTGCCCCACCTTGACGTTGGGCATCATACTGACCATACCGTCCACCATGCCAAGGCCGGCCCTCAGTATAGGCACCACCGCCAGCTTCTTTCCGGCGATGCGCCTGCAGTGGGCTGTAGACACGGGGGTCTCGATATCCACTTCCTCCAGAGGCAAATCGCGGGTAGCCTCATAGCACATCAGCATGGCTATCTCCGATACGAGCTCTCTGAATTCCTTCACGCTGGTGCTCTTATCCCTGAGGATGGACAGCTTGTGCTGGATAAGAGGGTGGTCGAATACGCATACTTTGCTCATGTTTTATCTCCTTTATGTTGAATATGAGTAAGCTTTATAAGTCCAGCCGGGCCTGACGCTCCCGCTCGGCCTGAGACAGCCGCAGATAGACCGGCAGCAGACTGTCTGCCGTGCCCGGCTCCTTGTCTCCGGCGGCCATGGCAACGCCCCAGGCGCTCTGGTATCTGAGGTTTTCCGGGGCCATGCGGTACCTGATGCCCCGCTCTGCCAGGTATTTCCCTGTCAGCTCAGCGCCGTCCCCCACAAGAAAGACGGGACTGTCCATAGGCTCCAGCTCCGCCGCCAGCTCCGGCAGGGAGATGGCCCTGTCCCTGCACAGTCTCACAGGCCGGCCGTTTTCTATATTGAACAGGGCATTATACACCTGACCCCGCCTCGCATCCATCACCGGGCAGATACAGCCGCCCGCGGCCACGCCGTGAAAGGCCATGGCCTCCAGAGTGGACACGCCCACGCAGGGCTTCTCCGCCGCCCAGGCCAGACCCTTCACCGTGGACACGCCTATGCGTATCCCCGTAAAGGAGCCGGGGCCGTGAGCCACCGCGATAAGCTCCGTGTCATGAAGGCTCAGCTCCGTGTTTTTCAGCATATCCTCCGCCATAGGCAGCAGGGTGCGGCTGTGGGTAAGCCCGCTGCACTGGCTGTACTGGGAGATAAGCCGCCCGTCCTTTACCAGAGCCACAGAGGCGGCCTTGGCGGAGGATTCAAAAGCCAGTATCAGCATAAAGCAGCCCCCTCTATCTCTATCTGCCTGCCGCAGTCCGACAGCTTTTCTATGGTGACCTTTATCTCGTCTCCGAAAAAGGCGCCCTTAACGTTCTCGCTCCACTCCACCGCGCAGACCGCGCCCCGGCTGAGATAGTCCTCCCAGCCAATGTCAAATAATTCGTCTGCGGAGCTGAGGCGGTACATATCGAAGTGGATAAGCTCCCGCTGGCCCAGGTACTCGTTTACTATGGTAAAGGTAGGGCTGGACACCCGGCAGGAAAGGCCCATGCCCCGCGCCATGCCGCGCACGAAAGCGGTCTTTCCCGCGCCCAGGTCGCCGTACATGGCGACAACGCTGCCATCGGGGAGACTCTCCGCCAGACGGCTGCCCAGAGCCTCCGTCTCCGCTTCGCTGTTTGTGATATAAACGGACATTCTTCCTCCGCTAAAGCATAATTAATATTTTCCGCTTGATTTCGGTTTCGGCCTCAAGTATTATAACACCTGTCCGGCCGTTGCGTAAAGAGCAATTATGTGATATTATTACCGCGTCCGGAAAACACGGCGATATCAAAGGCGGTGCCGATCATAAATATTAAAAAAATAAAACCGTATATAGACCAGTTTTTCAAGAGGGCTGATATTTTCCTGCTGGTGCTGATAACAGTATGCTCCATCTACGGCATATTTATGGTGCGCTTTGCGACCCTGGGCATGGCGGCAGGCGGAGCCTTGACCAATCCCGCCAAATACGTGGTGGTGCAGGTCTTTTCCATGTTTTTGGGCATAGGGGTGTACGTGGTGCTCACGGTCATAGACGCGGACCTTCTGGCCTCCCAGTGGAAGATACTCTGCGTTATAAACATCCTGCTGCTGATAGCCCTGGTCATCTTCGGCCAGGACGACGGCACCGGCAACAAGAGCTGGATCCGCTTCGCCGGTATAGGCATACAGCCCTCGGAGGTCATCAAGATAATCTACATCATCGTCTCCGCCAAGCAGATGACCTATCTCAAGGAATACAAGGACATCAGCTCCTTCCCCTCTCTGGTGCAGATGGCAGGGCACTTTCTGCTGGTTTTCGGCATGATAGTGGTGGTGTCCTCGGACCTGGGCAGCGCCACCATAATCCTGTTCATCTTTTTGACCATGATGTTCGTGCTGGGGGTGAAGCTCTATTGGTTCGCCGTGGGCGCGGCGGGCGTGTCGGCGGCTATTCCGCTGCTGTGGAACTACTTCCTCAAGGACTACCAGAAGAAGCGCATCATCGCCCCCTATGACCCATCCATTGACCCGGACGGCTGGGGCATCACCTGGCAGACCACCCAGAGCAAGCTGACCCTGGCTTCCGGCAGACTTACCGGAGTTGACGAGGCACATACCCGCACAGTGTTCACCGGCAAGCACACTGACTTTATCTTTGCCTCCACCGGAGAGCATCTGGGCATGATAGGCTGCATCATCATTATCATCCTGCTTAGCATACTCATTGTCCACATCGTCCGGGTGGGCCTGCGCTCCAGCCGCACCTTCGATATGCTGCTGTGCATGGGCGTGGCATCGGCTGTGGCCTTCCAGACCATCATCAATATCGGGATGTGCCTGGGCATTACCCCGGTCATCGGCATAACGCTGCCCTTCTTCAGCTATGGGGGCTCCTCCATGTTTACCATGTACGGCGCTATGGGCCTGGTCTCCGGCGTGAAGTACAAGCTGAAGCCGGAGCACTTCGCCCTGTCTTATTAGTTTTTGACAGCGCAGCCGCCGTCGCAATAGCGACGGCGGCTTCTCAGCTTGTCAAAGAAGTCCTCACGGCCTTCTTTGACTGCGCTTCAACCGCCGAG
>CAYSFK010000136.1:0-4667 GCA_964430345.1 uncultured Oscillospiraceae bacterium
TTTTTCAAATAGGTCTCTGGCTCACCGTTCAAAATCAACTCCGCATAAGCCAGCGGGTCGTTGTAAATCAGATAGTCAAGTTCTGACAGCTGATACATATTGTCTGCCACTTCATTCTCAACGGCGGAGCAGTCGATGGAGATTTGTGTCCCGTCCGCAAGCATAAGTTCCACGCAGCCAGTGTCCATATTAAACTCACAGGATATGATATTCGCCATGATGATTCCCTCCTATTATGGAGCGTATGCCCCTTATTCTGAAGTCTTACGTTTCTTCCTCGGTCCCCGCGGTTTGGACTCGGGCCGTTTGATAATCCCGTTGCGGAAATGAGTATCCTCAAATCTGTTGAAATAAAGCAATAATCCGAACCCATCTCCAACGGAGAAAAGGTTCGGATTATATTGGTTTGGTGCGCCTGAAGGGACTCGAACCCACACGTCTCGCGACACAGGAACCTAAATCCTGCATGTCTACCAATTCCATCACAGGCGCGTATTAATCAAAAATCCTATTGCGACAGCAATAGGATTTTTTGGAGCGGACAACGAGGCTCGAACTCGCTACCTCCACCTTGGCAAGGTGGCGCTCTACCGGATGAGCTATGTCCGCATCGACAACGATAGTAATTTTACCATAAAATACGGACTTGTCAAGAGGCAAAATCACCTGTGCGCAGTCATCCCTCTGCGTTTCCCTGCTCGAAAATCACATCGCCGTATCTAAGCTCGCCGCTGCACTTGGGATAGGAGGCCACATCCCAGCGGTAGTCGCCCCAGAAGTCCTCGTCGCCTCTGAGAAAGCAGCCCTGTATATCGCCGTTCTCCGCCCCGGTCACATCCACATGGTAAAAGCTGCCGTCCACCCGGACGATGTTCCAGCAGCGGTCGGACCACATATACTGCCCGTATACTATGCGGCAGTCCAGCTTCAGCTGCCTGCACAGCTCCACGTATGCGAAGGCCAGACCCTCGCTGTCGGCCATACCGTTCACCAGCGCGGAATAGGCGGTGTTGTCGGTGCTCTGCTCTGAAAGCTCGCAGTGATCAACAAGGTACTGGCAGGCCGATAAAGCCCGGAGTCCCTCGCCCATGCTGTCGGTGTCCTGGCCGGAGAAGGCGTCGATAGCCTCCAGCTGTGCCGTCCTCTGCTGCATCTCCTCGTCGGTCATGCCGTAGTTAATGCTTATCTCGTACAGCCGCTGGGTGCCTGTACCGCTGAACATATTCACACTGGCCGCGGGCTCCCTAGGCACCAGAGCCGGATTCTCCCTGTATACGTCCTGCACGGCGCTGGCCATCTGGGCCGCGTCATAGGCGCTGCGGGTGACGAGCACCACCACATAGCGCTCCCCGTTTTCCAGGGCTTTCTTCAGCAGCTCCGCCGCCCCGGTGGAATAGGACAGGTGCTGTATCTCCTCCGGCGGCTTGCCGTAGGCGGAATAGCTTATGTAGACGCTGGCCTCGTTGATGGTAACTATCTTGTTGAGCTCATAGGCAATGTTCTCCACGCAGTATGCGCAGAGCGCG
This sequence comes from uncultured Oscillospiraceae bacterium, assembly GCA_964430345.1. GTDB lineage: Bacteria > Bacillota > Clostridia > Oscillospirales > Oscillospiraceae > Limivicinus. The sequence goes on from CAYSFK010000136.1 coordinate 1,527, forward strand.
TCCTGTGTGCGCACCTGCCAGCAGGCGCTGGCCATATCCGCCGTGGTGTCTCCCTCGTAGCTCTGGTCAAAGACAATGACGCCTTCGGTCATTCCGGCGTAGGCGAATCTCAGCAGCGCCTGCTTCAGGGCGGAAAAGTTCTTGACCGTCACCTTCCCTTCGGATTCGCCGCTCTCCTGTACTGTCGCCTTGTACTCGCTGACGGAGACGTATTCCTTTTCATAAACACCGGCGCAGCCGCACAGCGTTATTGTCAGCGCCGCAATAAGCAGACCCGCCGTCAATTTTTTCCCCATGGGCTATCTCACCTCTGCTATACTGTCGAAGCCGTGTCCGAATACGTTTTTCGCGTCCACCACCACAAAGAAGGCGTTCTGGTCAATGCTCTTGATTATCCGGCGTATGACCGCTATCTGCTGGCGCTTGATGACCGAAAGGATGACCTGCTTATCCGCGCCGGTGTAGGCGCCGGTGGCCTTGAGGATGGTGACTCCCCGGTGCATCTGGCCCAGGGTTATCTCCTTGATTATCTCCTGGCTCTTTTCGCTGATAATATAGCATACGCAGGAGTTATCCAGACCGTAAAGCACCAGATCAATGACCTTGCTGACAACGAACATGGCTATTATGGAGTACATGGCGCTTTCGTACTTGTTCAGTATCAGCGCGTAGGCCAGCACTATAACCACATCCAGCCCCAGGATAATGGTGCCGAAATTCACATGGGGGCTCTTTTGCCGCAGAAACTTGGCCACGATATCGATGCCGCCGGTGGTCGCGCCCACATAGTACACCAGCCCTATCCCGGCGCCCTTTATGACGCCGCCAATGACGCAGGCCAGCATCACATCATTGGTGAGCACCACCCCCGTCAGGGCAAAAAGGTCGATAAACGCGGAGCTCAGCGCCATGCCGACCAGAGAGCTGATAATGAATTCAAGGCCGAAATACCGCCAGGCCAACACAAACAGCGGGATGTTCAGCACAATGGTCATCACGCCCACAGGCAGACCCGCCAGCTGGTTTATGATCATCGCCACGCCGGTCACCCCGCCGGAGACTATAGCGTTGGGGTACATGAAAAACTGGATGCCGGCAGAGTATACGGCGCAGCCCAGCGTTATCATCAGGTACTTCCAAATGCGCTTCCAGATATTGCTGCCGTCCAGAATATGCCCCTTTTTACCCATCATCTTCTCCTCCACACCGCTTACGCCGAAGTCATTCCTCAACCTCCGTCAGAGAAAGCTGCTGCTCTGCTCTGTCCTCTGCCTTTAGGACGGCGCCCGCCCCAGGAAGGTTCCTCACCCTATAACGGGGAACATTCTTGATTTGCGTATCTGTCAGCGGCTCCGCCGATGCAAGCGTCCGCCGCGCCTTCAGCGTCATCACCGCCACACCCTGAGTGGTGCGGCTGGTCTTGGTCTGTAGCTGCGCGGTGTTAAAGACCAGCGCCCTGTCGTCGGAGGAGAAGCAGGCGATGTCCAGCTCCCCGTCCAGCACGAATACAGCCTTCACCGGGCTCTTGTCGCTGTACGCGTTTACAAGCTTCCTGCGGTGGGTCTTGGTCTCGTAGCCGCTCATCTCTATTCTTGCCGCTTTGCCGTTTTCAAATACCAGCAGCAGATTCTTTGAATAATCCCCCGGGTCTATCATGGTGATAACGCTCTCGCCCTCGTCCATCTGCAGCTTGGCTGGCAGATACACGCCGAGAGTGGAGGCCTTCACATCCTCGAAGTCCGAGACCCGCGCCTTGTATATCTGCTGCCTGTCGGTGAGCAGCAGCAGCTCGCCGCGGTTGGAGGACTCGAAGCTGAGGCGCAGCCCGTCCCCGTCCTTGTATTTCTGCTCGCCGCTCATACGCAGGGACTGGGCGGTTATCTTCTTGAAGTAGCCCTCTCTGGACAGAAACAGCGTGACCGGGTAGTCCTCAATCTGCTGTTCCTCGTCGAACTCCTCCACCTCGTGGGCGTAGATCAGCCCCGTCTTTCTGGGCGCGGCGTACTTCTTCTTTATCTCTGTCAGCTCCGCCACGATGATGGACATTATCCTGCGGCGGTTATTGAGCACCTGCTCCAGCTCCGCGATATCCTTCTCCAGCTCATCAGTCTCCGCGGTGCGTTTCAGAATGTACTCACGGTTTATGTTGCGCAGCTTTATCTCCGCCACATACTCCGCCTGTATCTGGTCGATGCCGAAGCCCATCATAAGATTGGGGATAACATCCGCCTCCAGCTCCGTATCTCGGATTATGCGGATGGCCCTGTCAATATCCAGCAGTATGCGCTGCAGGCCCTTGAGCAGATGGAGCTTCTCCTTCTTTTTGGCCAGCTCGAAGTATATCCGTCGCCGCACACAGTCCACGCGCCAGGCCGTCCACTCGTCCAGTATCTCCCCCACGCCCATGACCCGCGGATTCCCCGCCACCAGGATGTTGAAGTTGCAGGGGAATGCGTCCTGCAAAGAGGTAACCTTGAAAAGCTTCTGCATCAGCTTTTCCGGGTCCACTCCCCTTTTCAGGTCGATAGCCAGCTTCAGGCCGGACAGGTCCGTCTCGTCCCGCATATCGTTGATTTCCCGGACCTTGCCCGCTTTCACCAGCTCCGCCACCTTGTCGATAATGGCCTCGGAGGTGGTGGTGTAGGGTATCTCGTATATCTCGATTATGTTCTCTTTCTGGATATAGCGCCAGCGTGAGCGTACCTTGAAGCTGCCCCGGCCGGTGGCGTAGATGCTCTCCATCTGTGCCCTGTCGTAGATTATCTCGCCGCCGGTGGGAAAGTCCGGCGCGGGCATGACGGAAAACAGGTCGAAGTCCTGATCTTTCATGCGGCCGATGGCGGCCTCGCAGACCTCGCCCAGATTGAAGCCGCATATCATGCTGGCGGGGAGAAGTGCAATTCCGGTAATTGTTGAGTGAAGACCGAGCATTGTGCCCTTCAGACTGGCAGGTGACATCTCAGCTATAAGAGCTCTTTCATAGTCTAGCTCGTTTGTGATACGTCCTTTTTTTATTACACCCTCTATGTCGAAATGAGTTTTCATTATTCTATGTATCCTTTCGTTCTTAACCACTTTTCAATGGTCGATTTATTGTTTTTAAATATCGATTGATATTGTTGATGTGTTCCGGCCCAAAAA
>CAYSFK010000137.1:0-4460 GCA_964430345.1 uncultured Oscillospiraceae bacterium
AATTCCAGAACGCCTGCGCCGCCTACGGCATCGCCGTGGTGGGCGCGCTGGAGGGTAACGGCGACTCGCCCAAAGACCCGATGACCGCGCTGCTGGTGCGGCTGGCCGGACATTTTGATGTGGGTGTGCGCTTCTATTTCCAGTATATAGACATCGAGCGGGCCAGGCGGTTTGCCAAATACCAGAAGCATCTGCGCATTGGCGGCTGCGGCGACTGGGAGATGGACGGCGCCACCGGCTCCCACAGCGCCGCATTCCACCTGCCGTTCCTGGATACCGGCAAGACGGCCCCCTGTTACTATGAGCAGGAATTCGTCAACCAGCTGGTCAGGGAGGCCGACGAGAAGGGATATCAGATCGCCAGCCACGCCATAGGCGACGCGGCTATAGAGCGCATACTGCTGGCCCTTGACGGCACACGCTCCGGCAGACTCCACCGTATAGAGCATTGCGAGTTCCACTCTGACGAGTCGCTGGAGGAGCTGAAAAAATGCCGATACGCTGTGATGATGCAGCCGGGCTACGCCTGGATAGACAAGCGATATCTGCACAGCTATACCCAGTTTCTCCCTCGGGAGACAGTGGACAGGCTCAAATTCAAGACGCTGTATGACGCCGGTATTTGTCTGTGCGCCTCCAGCGATTCTCCGGTACAGGACCTGGACCCCTATCTGCAAATGCTGGGCATGACGGATTTCTACAACCCGGAGGAGTCCGTAAGCACCTTCGATGCCTTCCGGGCCTATACCCTCAACCCCGCCAGGGCTATTCTGGAGGAGGACGAATACGGTACGCTGGAGCCTGGAAAGCGGGCGGACTTTTTCACCGCGGATAAGGAACTGTTCGGGCTCAGCCCGTCGGAGACGGCGGACTTTCGTCCTGTGCAGACCTATTACGGCGGCAAGCCCTATAAGAAAAAACGCGGCACCGTGGCAGAGCTGGCCATGAGCCTGCTGAGCCGTCGCAAATCGGTATAGAGCGGAACGAAAACGCGCTGCAAGAGTAGCATCTTGCAGCGCGTTACAGACTGTCAAAAAACTATAGAACAAACCACCGATAACAGAGCAGCGGGGGTGCGCGAGGGGTAACGAAGTGTCGCCGCGGTAGTGAATGATATGCCGGTGGCATATCAGAGCCGCGGCGTGACCGAGCCGCAGCGAGAAAAGGCCCGCCTCGTAATTCAATAACCCGCCGTCTAACAGCTTGATATTTCAAGCTGTTAGAGCGAAGCTGCATTTTGTGTACGGCCAAAATGCTCGGCGGTTGAAGCGCAGTCAAAGAAGGCCGTGAGGACTTCTTTGACAAGCTGAAACGCGCTGCAAGAGTAGCATCTTGCAGCGCGTTAGCATTTGTGTTAGCAAATTTCGCTCACTTGTTAGCCTTAGCCAGGACGGCGCAGGAGGCCAGCGACAGGTAGGCCTGCTCCTTGGAGTCGCTTCTGGAGGTAATGGCGATGGGGATGTTGGCCCCGGCTATGATGCCGCAGCTGTTGGCTCTGGCATTCATCTGCAATACCTTTACCAGCAGATTGGCGCTCTGGAGGTCGGGCATGACTATGCCGTCAAACTCGCCGCAGTAGGGGCAGTCGTAGCCCTTCAGCCGGGCGGACTCCTTGCTCATGATAAGGTCATAGGATATGGGCCCTACCAGTGTGCACTGGGTAAAGGGCGTCCGCTCCTGCTTCCTCACCAGATTCTGGGCCTCCACCGTGTCCCGCATATGGAAGGTGGGTGTCTCCACCAGAGACAGCACCGCGATCTTCGGGTCGTATATCCCCAGGTTGTTCATCACCTTGACCATGTTGCGGATTATCTCGATCTTATCATCGGAGGTGGGCTTTACCACCATGGTGACGTCGGATATGAAAAGCAGCTTATCGTAGCCCGGCACCTTTATCATGGAGATATGGGTCATGAGCCCGCTCTGCCTCAGATGGTTTTCCCTGTTGATGACCGGCATGAGAAAGTCTCTTGTCTGGGTGTTGCCCCGCATAAGCACGTCGGCCTTTCCGGCGCGGATAAGGTCGATGGAGTACTGCACCACATTCACATCGTCAGCCACGGGCTGCAGGTCGAAGGAGCGGTTCTCCAGCCCCAGGAACCTGAGCTTGTCCATTATCCGCTTGTGGTTGCCAACCAGAATAGGCTCCGCAAAGCCGCTCTCCTGGGCGTCGAATACTCCCAAAAGCATATTCTCCGCGTCCGCCCCGGCAATGACCACCCGCGCGGGCTTCTCCAGCTTTTTAGCCTTGTCCACGATCACGTCGAAATCGCTGAAATACTGTTCGTTCATAAACTTACCTCCACTAAAATATATGAAAATAAATTACACTGAAATTAAAACCCAATTTTCCGACTTATATATCATACACCAAACATTCGGGGTTTTAAAGATATATTTACAATTTAATCTATTTTGAATATAAAGCGGGTCCTCCATGCCTGTCCACAACGGCTGATTTTGTATACTTCGCCGGTTGTTCCAGAGCCGTCCCGCCAACGACGCGCTGAATACTATCGGCCGTCCCGGGAAATATAATACAGACACTGGAGGAGGCTTGAAAATGAGCTCAGTTTGGAAGAACGTATCAAAGCTGCCGGAATTTGACAGGCTTGAGCGCGACGTCAATACCGACGTGCTTATAATCGGCGGGGGACTTGCCGGACTTCTTTGCGCGTACAGGCTTAAGCAGGAGGGTATAGACTGCCTGCTGGCAGAGCGTCGGAGGATATGCGGAGGCGTCACAGGGAATACCACGGCAAAAATAACCTCACAGCACGGCCTGATATATGACAAGCTTATCCGTGAGTTCAACGTTGAAAAGGCTGCTTTGTATCTGCGGGCCAACGAGGAGGCACTGCAGAACTATCGCGGCCTGTGCTCAAAAATAGACTGCGATTTTGAGACAAAGGATAATTACGTGTACTCCTTGGACGACAGCGCCGCTCTGGACAGGGAGATAGCAGCTCTCGGCAGGATAGGCTGCCAAGCGCAGCGTGTGAACAGTGTGCCGCTTCCTTTCCACGTTGCAGGCGCGGTGAAATTTGAAAATCAGGCCCAGTTCAACCCTCTGGCTTTCGCGGCGGACATTGCTAAAGGCCTGAAAATATATGAGAATACGGATGTCCGCCAGGTCAAGGACGGTGTCGCTTTGACAGGGCAGGCCAGAATATCGGCGCGCAGTATAATTGTTGCCGCCCACTTCCCCTTCATAAACAAGCACGGCGCGTATTTTATCAAGATGTATCAGCACCGCTCGTATGTAATAGCGCTGGAGCAGGTGCCCCAGATAGACGGGATGTATGTGGATGACGCGCTCACGGGGCTGTCCTTCCGCAATTATAAGGATATGCTGCTTATCGGCGGCGGCGACCATCGTACCGGTAAGCCGGGTGGAGGCTGGGAGGAGCTGCGCAGCTTTGCGGCTGAGAACTATCCCGGCGCTTCGGAGCGGTATCACTGGGCCGCGCAGGACTGCATGACGCTGGACGGAGCCGCGTATATCGGCAGGTACTCGCCCAATACCGAGAACCTGTATGTTGCCACCGGCTTTAACAAATGGGGCATGACCACCTCAATGGCAGCGGCAATGCTCCTCTCAGATATGATACAGGGCAAGAGCAATCCGTATCAGGATGTGTTCTCGCCGTCGAGAAGCGTACTCCGGCCCCAGCTTGCGGCTAACGCGGTCCACGCACTTGCCGGATTGCTTGCGCCCTCGGCTAAGCGCTGCCCGCATATGGGCTGCGCGTTGAAATGGAATCCGATTGAGCGCACCTGGGACTGCCCGTGTCACGGCTCGCGTTTCGGAGAAGACGGCCGGTTGATAGATGATCCGGCGACCGCAGATATTGAACGGAGGTGTAAGGATGGATAATGACGGAATACCTCTCGGCTTTGGCATGGCTCTGGCGCAGTACCCGGATGCTATGACTGCCTTTGCCGCGCTGACGAAAAAGCAGAAGGACAGTCTGCTCCAGCAGGCGGGCAGCGCCGCTACCAAAGATGAGATGCAGGCGCTTGTACGCAGCTTGATGCAGTAGACCGCTCCCTTCGAGTCCCGCGGAAGATATGCACAATAAAGCAGCCCACCCTTCGGTGGACTGCTTTATTGTGGTGACCCGTACGGGACTCCCCGCCTGCGGGCGGGCCAGGTCGCGGCTCTGACGTGCCACCGGCACGTCATTCACTACCGCTCCCTTCGAGTCCCGCGGGAGATATGCACAATAAAAGCAGCCCACCTTTAGTGGACTGCTTTTATTGTGGTGACCCGTACGGGACTCCCCGCCTGCGGGCGGGCCAGGTCGCGGCTCTGACGTGCCACCGGCACGTCATTCACTACCGCTCCCTTCGAGTCCCGCGGGAGATATGCACAATAAAAGCAGCCCACCTTTAGTGGACTGCTTTTATTGTGGTGACCCGTACGGGACTCCCCGCCTGCGGGCGGGCCAGGTCGCGGC
>CAYSFK010000138.1:0-4425 GCA_964430345.1 uncultured Oscillospiraceae bacterium
ACATGGCGTCAAAGCGCACGTCCTCGCAGAGCCGGAGGGTGTCGTCAAACTCCTCCTCGGTCTCGCCGGGAAAGCCCACGATAATGTCGGTGGTGATGACGATATCCGGCATATAGCTGCGGGCCAGCGCCGCCTGGGCCCTGTATTTGGCTCCGTCGTAGTTGCGGTTCATAAGCTTTAGGATATGGTCGTTCCCGGACTGGACGGGCAGGTGTATCTGATGGGCGCATTTTTCGCACTCCGCCATGGTGCGGAAAAGCTTCTCGGTTGCGTCCTTGGGATGGCTGGTCATAAAGCGGATAAGGAAGTCTCCGGGTATATCGTTTACCATACGCAGCAGGTCGGAGAAATCCGTGCCTGTGCCCAGGTCACGGCCGTAGGAATTGACGTTCTGCCCCAGCAGGGTGATGTCCTTGCAGCCCTCCGCCACCAGCTGCCGCGCCTCAGCCACTATGTCCTCCGGCAGCCGGGACCGCTCCCTGCCCCGGACGTAAGGCACCACGCAGTAGGAGCAGAAGTTGTTGCAGCCGTACATTATCGAAAGCCAGGCCTTTACTCCGCCCTCCCGCTTAAGCGGTATGCCCTCGATAACGGCGCCGTCGTCCCTGGCGGTGGCAAAGACCCGCCTGTGCCTCTCCAAAACCGACAGCAGCAGCTCCGGAAAGCGCCACAGCTCGTGGGGCCCGAACACCAGATCCACCACCGGGTAGGACTTCTTTATCTTCTCGGCCATATGCTCCTGCTGCACCATGCAGCCGCAGACGGCGATTATCTGGCTGGGCTTGGCCTTCTTGGTATGGTTCAGCGCGCCCACGTTGCCCAGCACCCGCATCTCCGCGTGTTCCCGGACGGCGCAGGTGTTCACCACGATAACGTCCGCCTGAAACTCGTCCTCGGTGAGGGTGTAGCCCATCTCCGTGAGATAGCCCCGCAGCTTCTCGCTGTCGGCCTCGTTCTGCTGGCAGCCGTAGGTGTCTACCATGGCAAAGGGCCGGGCGCCGTCGGCGGTGACGCGGCGGGATATCTGGCCGCAGATGCGCCGCTGCTCCATGACGCGCTCTATATCTATGGTCTTTCTCTGATAGCTCATAACGCTCCTTATATCTGGGACATATTCAAATGATTTTATCACAAAACCGGTGGAAGTTTCAACTGCAATAATGTATAATAAGCTTTACTGAAAAATCCGGAGGTACCTCATGCCTGAAATAAATATTCTCTCCCCCCATGTGGCGGACATGATAGCCGCCGGAGAGGTAGTGGAGCGCCCGGCTTCGGTGATAAAGGAGCTGGTGGAAAACTCCCTGGACGCGGGGGCGAAAAACGTCACCGTGGAGATAAGGGACGGGGGCGCCACCTATATTCGGGTCAGCGACGACGGCTGCGGCATGGCCCCGGAGGACGCCGGTGTGGCCTTTCTGCGCCACGCCACCTCTAAGCTCCGGGATGAGCGGGGTCTTGAGGCCATAGGCACCATGGGCTTTCGGGGCGAGGCTCTGGCGGCCATATCCGCCGTGTCGGAAATAGAGCTGCGCACCCGCCGCAGAGGGGACGCCGAGGGCACCGCGGTGACGCTTGCCGCCGGGGATATACAGGAGATGGGCGCCGCCGGCTGTCCGGAGGGCACCACGCTGACGGTGAGTCGGCTTTTCTATAACACCCCGGCGCGGCTGAAGTTCCTGAAATCCGACAGGAGCGAGGCCTCCGCCTGCGTCTCGGCGGCGCTGCGCTGCGCTTTGGGTCACCCGGAGCTGTCCCTAAGACTTATCAAAGACGGACGGGAGGAGTTCTTCTCCCCCGGCGACGGGCGGATGGACTCCTGCCTGTACGCCCTGCTGGGCAGGGATATTGCGGCGGATATGCTCAGCGTGGAGAGCGAGAGTCAAAACATGAGCGTGAGGGGCTTCGCCTCCTCCCCCTCCGCCGGTCGGGGCAACCGCTCCGCCCAGTATTTCTACTGCAACGGCCGCTTTATAAAGTCGGCGCTGCTCCAGTCCGCCGTGGAGCAGGCATATAAAAACACCCTGCTCACCGGGCGCTACCCCGCCTGTGTGCTGTATATCACCATGAGCTGCGCCGCGGTGGACGTGAACGTACACCCGGCCAAGACCGAGGTGAAGTTTGCGCGAGAGCGGGAGGTATTTGACCTTGTGTATAACGCTGTCCGCTCCGCCCTCGAGCGGGAGGACAGAGCCGCCCTGACCGCAGACCCGGACTCCGCCCAGGCTCCCGCAGCGGCTATACCCGGCCCCTCCCGCAAGACGCCGGAGGCGCTTGGCGCGGCGGTCACGGCAGCCCAGAAGCGCCCCGCCGCCTCCAGGCAGGATTTCTTTAAGAGCATGAGCGCCGGGGACTATCGCAGGAGCGTTACCGAAACCAAGCCTGTCCCCCAGACAAGGACAGGCCCGGCCCCGGAGAACCTGCGGAGCTTCCATATGCCCTACCAGGCGGCGTCTGCGACAAAAAACCTTGAAATTACAGGGACTTCGACAGCTTTTGAGCGCATAACTGTGGAAAAACCTGTTCAAAATGTGGAAAGTCAGAGCATACCCGACCACAAGATAGTGGGTGAGGCGCTGAAAACCTACATCATCGTGGAGGTGGCGGAGGGTCTGCTGCTCATAGACAAGCACGCCGCCCACGAACGGATGATATTCGACAGACTGAAAAAGCAGGAGCGGCAGATAATGTCCCAAAGCCTGCTGAGTCCTGTCACTCTCCGGCTGGACGGGGCCGACCGGGAGCTTGTTGAGCAAAACGGAGAGCTGCTGGCGGAGCTGGGCTTCGAGCTGGAGCCTTACGGGGAGCGGGAGTACGTGATACGCGCCCTGCCGGCGGATATGCTGCCGGAGGACGCCGCGGCCGCCGTGGAGGAGATATGCGAAAAGCTCCGCTCCGGCACGGCCCCGGACGCCGCCTCCGCCAGAGACGCCGTGCTGCACACCGTGGCCTGCAAGGCGGCCATAAAGGCGGGCTTTGACAGCTCGCCCATGGAGCTGGAGCGTATCGCCGTTGAGGTGCTGTCCGGCCGGGTGAAGTACTGTCCCCACGGCAGACCGGTCTGTGTACCTGTCAGTCGGCGGGAGCTGGAAAAGCTTTTCAAGCGCATAGTGTAAGGCCATGGAGAAAAAGCTTATAGTCATCGCCGGCCCCACCGCCACCGGCAAGACCCGGCTGGGCGTGGAGCTGGCGCGGCAATACGGCGGCGAGGTGGTCTCCGCCGACTCCATGCAGGTCTACCGGGGCATGGATATCGGCACCGCCAAGGCAGGAATTGCGGAGCGGGGCGGCGTTGTCCACCATATGCTGGATGTGGCGGAGCCTTGGGAGGGCTATTCCGCCGCCCGGTACGGCGCGGAGGCCGCCGCCTGCTGCCAGGATATAATGGCCAGAGGCAAGCTGCCCGTTGTGGTGGGCGGCACAGGGCTTTATATTGACTCCCTGCTTTCCGGCAGGGACTACGCCGCCGCCCCGGAGGACGGGGCGCTGAGACGGGAGCTTTCCGCACAGTACGATGCTGTGGGCGGGGCGCGTATGCTGGAGACGCTGCGGGAAATTGACCCGGAGCGGGCGGCGCTGCTCCACGCCGGGGACAAGCGGCGCATAGTCCGGGCTCTGGAGGTGTACCGGCTCACCGGGGAGACCATCAGCGATCACGACCGGCGCACGAAGGAGCTGCCCCCCCGATTTAAGTCCGCCCGAATGATCCTCAGCTTCCGGGACAGAAGCCGCCTCTATGAGCGGATAGACCGGCGGGTGGATGAGATGGCGGCGGCCGGACTGTTCCGGGAGACGGCGGCGCTGCTGGCCTCCGGGCTTTCGGAGGGCTGCACCGCCATGCAGGCCATAGGCTACAAGGAGGCGGCCATGGCGCTGAGGGGCGAGATAAGCCGGGAGGAGGCCATAGCGCTTATAAAGCGGGGCAGCCGCCGCTACGCCAAGCGCCAGCTTACCTGGTTTTCCCGAGACAGGGAGGCCCTGTGGATACTCTGGGAGGATTCTCCCGATTTTGAATACGCCCGACGTGTATCGACGGAGTTTTTGACCCGCTCCGGTATATCATAATGTACCGCGTATTATCAGGCGCGAGTACAATATGACGGAGCGGTACATATAAAGCCGCTCCGAGAAAAAGGAGTTGGCTGAAATGCAGAAAACGCAAAACCTCCAGGACACCTTTCTTAACCAATTGAGGAAGGACAAGGCCGTTGTCACCATGTTTTTGATGAACGGCTTTCAGCTTCACGGAGTCGTCAAGGGCTTCGACGGGTTCACCGTCATCCTCGATTCCGAGGGCAAGCAGCAGCTTATCTATAAGCACGCCATATCCACGGTGGTACCGCCCCGGCCGCTGGCCATTGAGACGGATACATAAGTGGGCTCCTCCCGCTTTTTCTCCGCGCTGGCGGCGCTGCTGTTTCTGGC
>CAYSFK010000139.1:0-4368 GCA_964430345.1 uncultured Oscillospiraceae bacterium
CGGGGTTGCGGGGGTCGTCCTCGGGAATACCGGCCTCCACCTTGCCCACCAGGTCGGCGCCCACATCCGCGGCCTTGGTGTATATGCCGCCGCCCACACGGGCGAACAGGGCGATGGAGGAGGCGCCCAGGGAGAAGCCGAACAGAATACCGTAGTCCCTGGTTATTATGTATATAAGGCTGCAGCCGAGAAGGCCAAGGCCAACCACGCACATACCCATGACGGAGCCGCCGGAGAAGGCGACGGCAAGAGCCCTGTTCATACCGTGCTCCATGGCGGCGTTGGCTGTGCGGACATTGGCCTTGGTGGCCACCTTCATGCCGCAGAAGCCGGCCAAAATGGAGAACAGCGCGCCGACAACAAAGCAGACCGCTGTGAGCCAGTTTATAAACAGGCCGATAAGCACAAACAGCACAACGATGAAAATAGCCAGAATTTTATATTCTGACTTCAAAAATGCGTCCGCTCCCTCTGCGATGGAGCCCGCTATCTCCTGCATCCGGGCTGTGCCGGGAGCAGCTTTTGAAACATAGTTTGCCTTATAGCCGGCAAAGACCAGCGCCGCCAGCGCAAGGACAGGTACCAGCCAGAGATACACTTCCATAGTAAATACTCTCCTGAAAAAAATAATGGCAATACTGCCTCTACGTTTGTGTATTTTATACTAGAAGCGGCAATTTTACAAGTCAGTATTATCCGAATTTAATGCAAATTAACTAGATTCATACAAAACGCCGAAATGGCATAGCCTGTAATAGTATAATTAGTCAGAATAGACAAAGTTTCCAGTATCAAGAAATACAAATCGATAATATAACGATAACAAAAATAATATTTGCATGGGTAAGTTAAAATAATAACGCGAAATCGATGCAAAACGCCCTCTCAATTTGCAATTAATGCTTTGACAAAACGCACAAATTGTATAATTACAATAGTAGGGGATGGCTTTAAGCACCGGGTACAAATAATTTACAGTGGGCGGGAACAAAGCAGGGCCCACGTCGTCTGAGATAGTACAGGGAACATAATGCGACAAAAAGATTACATAACAGCTCAGTCACAAAAGTGAGGCCCTGTACGAAACATTCAAAACGTTTAGACAAAACGAGCAAATTGTGAAGCGGATAATATTCGTACTTGACATAACAGAAGAAAGTGATACTATTATCTCGCAGAGTGGTTACAAAAAGGAAAAAATTTATCGCAAAATTCCAAAAAAACTCTTGCATTTTACATAACGTCGTGGTACATTATGTTTACACGAGTGATTTTGGGGGAAATTGGCTCCACAGCTCGGAGCGTTGAGATTTGTTTAGAAGAAATAGCAATATAAGGAGACGGACAAATATGAAAAATCTCACTAAAGTATTATCCATGCTTCTCGTTATCGTGATGTGCATGGGCCTCCTGGGCGGCAGCGCGTTTGCCGTTGAGGAGATCGGCGGAGGCGGCGTCTCGGCTCTGGGGCTGGACGATATTGACTCCGGCTTCTCCGTGGGCGGCGACAGCAGCCAGCCCGATCTGGGAGATCAAACTGCTCAGCAGCAGGGGAACTCCCTGGAAATCGGCGGCGGCGATGAGGTCAGCGCTTTCAGCCTCATTGACGAGGATGACGAGGGTAACAACCCCACCGACCCCACCACACAGGTCGCCAGCTTCAACGGCACTAAATACACCGCCCTTGAGAACGCCATGACGGCGGCAAATGCTGTCGGCGGTACTGTGACGCTGCTGACCAATGTGGTGCCCAGCGCAAGCACCGACAACCTCGTGATAAACGCCGGCGTTACGCTGAATCTGGCCGGTTACAATCTTGTTGTAACCAATCCGATCCAGGTAAACGGTTCGGGGACAGCCTGCATTACCAACGGAAATCTTACCGCAAGCGGCGAGCCCTTTGCCACGATAAACAGCAACGCTACTTTGAATCTCAACAATCTGAAGGGTGAGTTTGATTCCGAGCTGCCTGCCAGCCAGGGAAAGATAACCATTGACGGGGCAAGCACAGATATCGCCCTGAACGGATTGAATGGTACTTTCTTCAACAAAAATATTGTTACCGTCACTGCCGGACGATTTTCCGAACAGAACCCCAGCGTGTGTGTGCCCACGGGAGTGAACTGCACACAGTCAGGCGTGTACTGGATAGTTGGCAAAGACCTGAACACGAAGGCCACCATAGGCAGCGCCAACTACGCCAGCCTGGCAGCGGCTCTTGAAGCGGTAAAGAACGGCGACACAATAACCCTTACTGCGGACGGGAGCATGGACCTGGGCAGCGCCTATCTGACAGGCAAGACCGTCTCCATCAACACCGGAGATTACACGCTGACCCTCAGCGGAGCGCTGGCCAGCGGCAACACTCTGAAAATAAGCGGCTTTAAGGCTGCTATGGGCGGCACCACCATCAACGGCAGTGTCGTGTTCACCGGCAACACCGATACCAGCGTCACCGGTGCAATAACCGTAGGTGCGTCCGGTTCCATCAGCGTGGAATCACCTGCTCGCTTCTTGGGCAGCATTTCCAACAGCGGCACTGTCAGCCTTACCGGTGGCTCCAGCAGCAGCATCGCTTCTTTGAGCATGGTAGGCAGCTCTCTGGTTATGAGCGACCCCAACGCTGTTATTGCGCAGCTTATTCTTAACAGTGCGACCTCTACCCTGTATGTCTCCGCCGGCACGATAAACGACACTCAGGTGAACGTGCTGGGCACCAGCCACACCATAACCGGTGGCACTTGGGGCATGATAGGAGACACTGCGGAGCTGAATAATCTGAAAGGCTTCATCGCTACCGGTAAGGTTCCTGTAGCCTCCAGCCCTGCCACTACATATATTATCAGGGACGATTCCACGATAATCAACAAGGGCACCGTTTCTCAGAAAAACAGCGGCATCTACGTCTACTATCTGGATACCGACCTTGCAAACAGCAACCTGCAGTATAGCGTGAAGGTGCCCTCGGGCGCTCTCTACAATGATTACTCCATTCAGTGCTTTGACAGCAACGGCGCCAGCTTGGGCAGCCTTGCGGCAGGCACCGACTTCGACATCACCGCGGTAGGTACCGACGGCGGCAGCGTCTGCACCCTCAAAAACAGAGGCTACAATCTCGACCGACTGAAGGCGGACAAGGTGACACTGAGATTCACATTCGGCAACGGTTCCTATATTGACCAGGTGCTCTATGTTATTCCCAAGGCCACCATCGGAGACAGGACCTATGTCACCAACACCACGGATTCCATAGTATACACCCTCAGTAACCCCTCCATCGGCGGTTACCTTATCTCCACCAGCAACTCCATTTCCAGCGCCTCAGTGCTCAGCTCCGCCAATTACACTGAGTCAGGCAACACCCTGACGCTGAAGAACAGCTACCTCAACGGTCTGACCAACGGCGCCACCTATTATATGTGGTTCAGATACGTTGACGGCAAGGGTTCGCCGATGCCCTCCTTCGGCATCAACGCAGCGCCCAGCAGTAACACCAGCGGCGGCAGCACCGGCGGCAGCACCGGTGGCAGCACCGGCGGAACTACCGATCCTTCCAGCGGCGGCACCATTATCGTGGAGCCTCTGGTAGACGACTACTGGTACCCCGGCGACGGCCTGAATAAGTTCAGGATTTCCGAGGGCGTCACCGACATTAAGGTGGACGGCTTCACCGTGGGCGTCGAGGATTACTGGAACAGAGGCGACTACCGCATCGAGCTTGGCGTGAAGTATATGGAAGGCCTTAAGAGCGGACGGCATACGCTGGAGGTATTCAATACCACGACCAACCGCAGCGGCTGGTGCTACTTCTACGTGGGCGTCTCGCTGGTGCCCAAGGATACCAACAAGCACGTTATCGGCAGCTCCCTCAACCTGAGATATGTCTGCTCCGAGCCCATCTATGATGTTCGTGTAGGCTCTCAGAGCATCAGCAGCTACTACGGCGAATTCTACACGCTCAGCAACGACCGCAAGACCCTGACGCTGAGGGCCAGCTTCCTCAATAACCGCACCGCCGGCCAGACCTACGACCTCAGTGTTATTACCGACAGCGGCGAGTACGCATACTCCACCTTCCGCATTCTGACCAAGGCCGAGGCCGCGGCCAGCCCCCAGACCGGTGACGACAGCAACATGACCCTCTGGGTGCTGATGCTGGTGATGTCCGGCGCTGCGGCGGCGGTAGTGGTAGTCCCCAAGCTGAAAAAGCACGAGGACTGAGCGAAGCCTGAACAGATAAGAAAATAGTACGAATATGGGCGCACTGCAGGATTGCAGTGCGCCCTTGTACTTGTCAAAAAACTATAATATCGGCTACCGATAACAGAGAAGCGGGGGTGCGCGAGGGGGCAAGGCCCGCCTCGTGGT
>CAYSFK010000140.1:0-4368 GCA_964430345.1 uncultured Oscillospiraceae bacterium
GAATATCTCGCTTTTAGAGTCCTCGGTGACGCCCTGAAAGGTCTTGAACATCAGATTGAACTGACGGATATCCGTAAAATTATGCTTGCCGCAGGTGGGACAGGGGATGCCGTTGTCCTCCACGAAGCTCTTCATCTCACTCTGGGAAAAAGCGTCGATAGGCTTGGGCAGCTCAATGCCGTTTTTGCCGCACCAGTCCTCTATGAGCTTGTCCGCACGGAAGCGCTCATGGCACTCGCGGCAGTCCATCAGCGGGTCGGAAAAGCCGCTGAGATGGCCGGAGGCCACCCAGGTCTGGGGGTTCATCAGTATCGCCGCGTCAAGCCCTACATTATAGGGGTTCTCCTGGACGAACTTCTTCCACCAGGCCTTTTTGACGTTGTTCTTCAGCTCCACGCCCAGAGGGCCGTAGTCCCAGGTATTGGCCAGGCCGCCGTAGATCTCGCTGCCGGCGAAGATGAAGCCACGGTTCTTGCACAGCGCCACTATCTTGTCCATTGTCTTTTCGGTGTTTTTCATTTTTCTCCTTTTCCTGCGGCTGGCTGCCGCAGAAATGTTATTTATTGTTTCCAACAACTAGTCAGTATATCAGATTTTTCCCGGCATATCAACAGAAACCGGCTTTTTATATTGTCAAATGTTAATCAACGGCCGACTTCGGCAGAGACGCGAAGAAGCCGACTTTCTTAATATTGCCATGTATTAAAAAATTTCATACCCATAGGGCGAAATTTGGTGTATACTATAGGTTACATAACTTATATCAGGTGTTGGAATGAAAAAGAGAGAGAACGCCGACTTATATAACGGCGAGATAAAAACAGACAGAGGCAGCGGGGAAGCGGCGGCCAAGAAGCCAAACAGGAAAAGGGTGCTGACCATAGTGCTCATTGCCCTGTGCGCGTATCTGGTGATAATGGCGGCGGCCGCGGTGCTCATCGACGCACGGCACGTGCGCTTCTACCTGACCGGGCCGGAGGCGCTGACCCTGGAATACGGGCAGCCCTATGTGGAGCCGGGGGTATACGCCGTGACCACGGGACGGCTTTTCGGCGAGGGCGCAAAGCACCTGCCCATTGACACCCAGGGCCCGCAGGAGATCACCGGGCTGGGCAGCTATAAGCTCACTTACACCGCCCGCTTCGGCTTCCGGGATTATTCCACCGAGCGCAGCGTCACCGTGGTGGACACCACGCCGCCGGAGATCACTCTCAAAACGGCGGAGAGCCACAAGTCAAGCTGGCTCACGGGCTATGAGGAGGAGGGCTTCACCGCCAGCGACAACTACGACGGCGATATATCGGACAAGGTACAGCGCGTGGAGGAGCAGGACAGGGTGGTATACACCGTGACCGACAGCTCCGGCAACACGGCAAAGGCAGAGCGGCAACTGAGCTACGCGGACGCGCCGCCGGAGATAAGCCTTATAGGCGACAGCGAGATCACCATATCCGCCCGGATGGACTTCGAGGACCCGGGCTTTCTGGCTCTGGACGGACTGGGCACCGACCTGTCGGAGCTGGTGGAGGTAAGCGGCGAGGTGACGCCGTATCTGGCGGGGGTATACACCATCACCTACAGCATAACAAACTCCCGGGGAGAGACAGTCAGCGCCGTGCGGACGGTGAACGTGATACCCGCCAACAACCCGGACACCGTAGACCCGGACTCCAAGACCATATACCTGACCTTTGACGACGGGCCGGGGCCATACACCTCCGGACTGCTGGACGTGCTGGCCAATTACAACGTGAAGGCCACCTTCTTCGTAACCGCGTCCATGGAGAAGTACTTCGACCAGATAGGCAGGGCTTACCGGGAGGGCCACAGCATCGGCGTACACACCTACTCCCATAATTACAAAAACATCTACTCGGGAGAGGACGCCTTCTTCCAGGACTTTAACTCCATGCAGGAGATAATTATGCAGCAGACCGGCAGCTACGCCAGTATCTGCCGCTTCCCCGGAGGCAGCTCCAACACGGTCAGCAGCTTTAACCCCGGCATAATAAGCAGGCTGGCCCAGTCGCTGACGGATCTGGGATACGCGTACTTCGACTGGAACGTGTCCTCCGGCGACGCCGGAGAGACCACCAAGACCGACAGCATAATAGCGAACATCGAGGAGGGCTGCGGCCAGCACAAGTATTCCGTGGTACTCCAGCACGACATCAAGGACTACAGCGTGGCCGCTGTGGAGCAGGTGATAATCTGGGGGCTGAAAAACGGCTACACCTTCCGGGCTCTGGACCCGAGCAGCCCCGCGGTACGCCACAAGATAGCCAACTGAAAAAGGGAGGGACAGAAAATGATACTGGCCATAGACGTGGGCAACACCAACATCGTCCTGGGCTGCATCGAGGACGGGGAGATACTGAGCATCGTACGGCTCCAGACCAACGCCGGAGCCACGGACATAGAATACGCCATTAAGCTTAAGCAGGTGATGGAGTATTGCAAGATGGACCCGATGGCCTTTGAGGGGGCTATAATCTCCTCAGTGGTACCCCCGGTCACCAGCGCGCTGCAGAAGGCCGTCCAGTCCCTGACAGGCAAGGAGCCCTTGACCGTGGGGCCGGGAACCAGGACGGATATGCGGGTGCTGCTGGACGACCCCTCCACCCTGGCGGGCGACCTTATCGTGGGCAGCGTGGCGGCTATCGCCTGCTACGGTGCGCCCCTTATCGTTATAGACATGGGCACCGCCACCACCATGGTGGTCATAGACAGCGAGAACAGCTATCGCGGCGGCGCCATATTCCCGGGGGTGCGGCTGTCCTTCAAGGCGCTGTCCGCCGGGGCAAGCCTGCTGCCGGAAATATCCATAGTGCCGCCCCAGAGGGCAGTGTCCACCAACACCGTGGACTCCATGCGCTGCGGCGCGGTATACGGCACCGCGGCCATGCTGGACGGCATGATAGAGCGGATGGAGGCGGAGCTGGGCCAGCGCTGCACGGTGGTGGCTACAGGCGGTCTGGCCTCCAGCGTGACCCCCTACTGCCGTCGGGAGATAATCTGCGACGACGATCTGCTGCTGAAAGGCTTATGGATACTTTACCAAAAAAATACATAAAATTTCCGGAAATTCCGGCGGTTTTTTGAAAAAACCGCCGGAATGCTTTTCTCTGCCATGTGTAAGCACTGTTTAAGTCATTTTTGCCGAAAAAGTTGTTACTAATTTGTTCCTTTTGTTGAAATAATTTCTTGCAATTGCGAGCATATGTGCTATAATATAACAGAAATATACTTTTATTATATAGTGTATCCCCGTCGGCCTTTCTTTTCCGGCCGCCGTGGGCTCTCAGGATGGGGTGACTCGATGGTATACAAGAGGATAGGAGATCTGCTGCTGGGCATGGGTCTGATATCTCAGGAGCAGTTGGAGCAGGCGCTGGCGCTGCAGAAAACCCAGAAGCAGAGACTGGGCACGGTGCTTATAGACAACGGCTTCATCACCGAGCAGCAGCTTATTGAGGCTTTGGAGATACAGCTGGGCATACAGTATATCGACCTGAGCCGCACGGTGATACCCACGGAGATGGCCCAGGTGCTGTCGCGGAACATCGCCCGAAAGCACGCGGTCGTCCCGGTAAAGGTGGAGCGGGACACACTGTATCTGGCTATGAGCGACCCTCTGAACTTCGTGGCCATAGAGGACGTGAAAACCGCCACCCACAAGAGGGTGGTGCCCATGGTGGCCACGGCGTCGGCAGTGGACAGGGCTATAGTCACCCTCTACGGCAACGAGGGCGCGGCAAAGGCCATGGAGGAGATGAAGCGGGAGGTTCGCGGCGAGAACGAGGCCGACGCCGCCAATTCCGTGACCATAGACGACGACGTACAGTCCGCTCCCACGGTGAGGCTGGTCAACTCCATCATCACCCGGGCCGTGGGCGAGAACGCCAGCGACATACATCTGGAGCCCAGCGCCGAGGAGCTGCGGGTGAGGATGCGTATAGACGGACTTATGCGAAACGTGCTGACCGTACCAAAGGACCTGCAGTCATCGGTCATATCCAGGCTGAAGGTCATGGGCGGCATGGACATTTCCGAGAGGAAGATACCCCAGGACGGCCGCGCCAACATCCAGGCCAAGCAGAAGGACGTTGACCTGCGTATGTCCACCCTGCCCACTATCTACGGCGAGAAGCTGGTCATACGTCTGCTGGACAAGAACGCAAGCCTGCTGGACAAGCGGGCCATCGGCCTTGAGGGCGAGGACCTGAAGAACTTCAACACGCTGATGGCAAGTCAGTCCGGCGTGGTTTTGATAGTAGGCCCCACCGGCAGCGGCAAGTCCTCCACCATGTACACGATGCTCAAGGAGCTGAACGTGGAGGAGGTCAACATAGTCACGCTGGAGGACCC
>CAYSFK010000141.1:0-4343 GCA_964430345.1 uncultured Oscillospiraceae bacterium
ACCGAGATAGAGGGCAGCACCGACGGCTTCAACGTGGCCGGCCGGGGCGAGATGAGCCTTAGCATACTTATCGAGACCATGCGCCGTGAGGGCTTCGAGTTCCAGGTATCGCCCCCCCGTGTGCTGTATCAGACCATAGACGGCAAGCTCTGCGAGCCGGTGGAGCGGGTGGTGGTGGACGCGCCCCAGGACTATGTGGGCTCCGTCATGGAGAAGCTGGGCGCGAGGAAGGGCGACTTCCTCGAGATGACCCCTCTGGGCAACCGCATGAAGATGGAATTTCTGATCCCGTCCAGGGGCCTCTTCGGATACAGAAACGAATTTCTCACAGATACCAAGGGCGAGGGCATTCTGGCCTCCATATTTGACAGCTACCAGCCCTTTAAGGGCGATATAGCCCGCAGAAGCACCGGCTCGCTGATCGCGTTCGAGACGGGCGAGGCCGTGGCCTACGGCATATGGAACGCGCAGGAGCGCGGAGCGATGTTCATCACGCCGGGCACAAAGGTCTATGCCGGCATGGTGGTGGGCGTCTGCCCCAAGAGCGACGATGTGTCCGTCAACGTCTGCCGCACTAAGCATTTGACCAATACCCGGGCCTCCGGCTCCGACGAGGCTCTGAGGCTCATCCCCGCAAGGCAGATGAGTCTGGAGCAGTGTCTGGAGTTTCTGGCAGACGACGAGCTGCTGGAGGTAACGCCCAAGAACCTGCGCCTGCGCAAGAGCATTCTGGACCACGGCCTGAGAATGAAGACCGTGATGAAGAACCGGTAAACAACAAAAACCCCCTGGGAGCTTCCCAAGGGGGTTTTGCTTTATGTGGGCGAGGGGCCCGGCCCGTCAGTCGAATATAGGCGGGTCCTCCGACAGCTTCACGATTATCATATCGCCAAACTGCCGTATGGAATCCTGCGCGGGATAGACGCCCATCTGCGAAAACTCCGGGCTGTGTACCGCGTCGTTGTACTGGCCGCCGTAGATATAGCCGCCGTCAATGCCGAAGTAGTCCAGCAGATAGCTACGGCGCCCGCCCTGTATGCCTATGCCTTCCTCCCAGAAAACAAGATTGTCATACATACCGTAGGAATACCTGTAGGTCTGTATGTTTTTCCTGAGATAGCTGTCGTCGGGAAAGCCGGCAAAGACGATAACGCTGTCCTCAGAGTACTCCGGCATATTGTAAATATCGTTGAGTATGCTGGAGGTCTGGAAATGCAGGTACTCATAGGTCAGGTTATAGGAGGTATAGGTGGCGTTTGCGGAGACTATGTAGGTCCAGCACAGGATCAGCGTCAGGGAAAAGGCCAGCCATCGGCTCAGCTGGCGTATCTGCGGCAGTTTGAATTCTGTATGCCCGACCAGCGCAAACAGCAGCGGGACTACAAGAATGTTCTGATACTCCATTATCGGCACGATGGTGCTGTAGGGAAACACGATTTTCGATATGTTGGCAAAGGCGGGGACTGCGCAGAGCAGCAGCAGCGCCAGCACAGCCTCCGCAATGCGGCGCCTTTTCAGCAGCGGAATGAGTCTGGCGGCAAACAGCAGCGCGCCCAGCACGGCCAGCAGCGCAAACCACAGTCTGCGGTTCAGCACGGCGTCATAAAAGTACCGGATAAAATGGCTGTACGCGTCGGGCACAGCTTCGGACAGGGAGCCGAATATGGCCGAGATGGAGAACTGCTCCACCCTGTAGCTGGCGTCAACGCCAAAGCGGACGAATTCTATCCGCAAAACGGCGAAATAGACCAGCACTCCTATGGCGCTGGACACTGCGAAGCGTACCACCAGCAGCAGCGTTTCCCTGATGCCCCGCCCGTCCAGAAGGTCCAGGATAAGGGTCATGCAGAAGCACAGGCACACGAAGCCCAGGGACGCCTGATAAAGACCGAAAGCCAGCGCCATGCACAGCGGAGCCACAGTGTACCGCAGCCACCTGCTCCCGGCCCGGCAGTTTATATACACAAAGACCGCGGCCAAGAGACTGCTCAGGCCCCAGGCCATAAACATATATTGCAGCAGCGACTGCTCGATAACCGCGGGGTTCACGGCCATTATGGCCGACAGCAGACATACGGCTATCCTGCCCCGGATATCCCACATCTTCACAAGCAGCATAACGGTCAGGGATACGCACAGCATATACAGCAGTATCCATACCCCGGGCATTATCACATTTCCCGACAGGCTGTTCATATACCGGGTGGCCCAGCGTCCGCAGGCCAGCGCCCAGTCGGCGGCGCCGTAATAATACAGCCCCTCGCCTATGGCGTCGGCGTTGCCGTGCCCGTTTATCACCAGCTGATGATAGGCCAGCGCCCCTGCGGCCAGCACGGTACATACGGAGGTTTTAAGCGCTGCGTACGAGCCGCCGACGCTGAAAAACCCAAGGGCGCTCCTTATACGGCGTTCAGGGCCTTGTATTGTCAGTGGTAGTTTCATAATAAAGCGTCTGCCGAACCGACAGACATCCTTCCGCAGCTGAGCCGCGCCTTCGTCAGCCCAGATTATTTGCCAATGACATTTACAAAGTGTCATTACTGTGATACGATAGCATACAATTCACTAAGAAATGACAACTACTATGTGTCAGGCGGGTTAATTTATGTACAAAAACAGGACGCCCCTGGGCAAAAACAACCTCTGCGGCGAGAGGATAAGGGAATACAGGAAGGCCATGCCGGAGGCGCCGTCCCAGCGGGCTTTTGCCGATATGCTGCAAATAGCGGGGCTGGATCTGGACAAAAACGCCGTGCAGCGCATAGAGTGCGGCAAGCGCTTTGTGACGGATATAGAGCTGGCGGTCATCGCCCGCATACTGGGCGTGAGCTGCGACAGGCTGCTGGATGTTGAATACTGAGCGCTGAGCATTAAATAATTCTTGACTTCCCGGCCCGCAGGTGATACTATACTCCAGTATGCGCCCGCGTACTCGGCTTTGGGGTCATGCCGCCGCTGCGGTGTCCTTTCCGCCCATGGCTTAGTCGCAGGGTATAGCTCAATCAAGAAAGGGGATAATATCCTATGATCACAAAAGAAGTCAAGACTCAGGTCATTTCCGACAACGCCACCCATGAGAACGACACCGGCTCTCCCGAGGTGCAGATTGCCATTCTCTCTCAGCGCATCCGCGAGCTGACGGAGCATCTCAAGCAGCACCCCAACGACGACCACAGCCGTCTGGGTATGTACAAGATGGTGGGCAAGCGCCGCCGTCTGCTGGACTACCTGGCCAAGAAGGACATCGAGCGCTACCGCGCTATCATCGCAAAGCTGAACATCCGCAAGTAACCGGACGGAGTTCAGGCTTTTACTGAGGCTTATGAAGGTTTTATGTGAGGACAAGTTAATACTGTCCTCACATTTTTATTCCGCCGCCATGTAAATCCGCGTCCTGCGACAGGCTTAGTATTTGATAAAACCCGGCGGCTCACCGGGCTTTGTCAAGTGCTAAGATATCGCGGGGCGCCAATATAAAGGAGATTCAAATGATAATTACCGAAAAGCAGTTCCCCAAGTACAGAAAGTTCGAGATGGACTTTGAGGGCCGCCCCCTGTCCATGGAAGTGGGCAAGATGGCCGAGCTCTGCAACGCCGCCGTCCTGGTGAAGTACGGCAAGACCACCGTGTTGGTCACCTGCACAGCCTCCGCCCGTCCCAAGGACGGCATAGACTACTTCCCCCTCGCTGTGGACTTCAACGAGAAGCTCTACGCTGTGGGCCGCATCCCCGGCAGCTTTATGCGCCGCGAGGGCAAGCCCAGCCTGCCCGCCGTGCTGGCCTCCCGTCTTATCGACAGGCCCATGCGTCCCCTGTTCCCCTCCGACCTGCGCAACGACGTTGTCATCGCCTGCGAGGTGCTGTCCGTTGACAGGGACTGCTCCCCGGAAATAACCGCCATGATAGGCGCCTCCGCCGCCGTCTCCATCTCCGATGTGCCCTTTAACGGGCCCATCGCCGGGATAGTGCTGGGCTGGGACGGGGAGAAATACCTCTTCAACCCCACTCAGGCCGAGCGCGAGAATAACCGCATGATAACCACCATCGCCGCCACCCACAAGAAGATAGTCATGATAGAGTCCGAGGCCGACCAGGTGCCCGACGATGTTATGTATGAGGGCATAGTTCAGGCCCATGCGCATTTGCAGGGCGTCCTTGACCTCATCGATAAGATGGTCGCCGAGATAGGCAAGCCCAAGTTCGAGTACGAGCACGCTTCCTTTGACGAGGAGCTGTTTAACAAGCTCGTTGAAAACGAATTTGAGGGCATGGAGTACTGCATGGACACCGACGACAAGAATATCCGCGACGCCCGCGTAAACGAGTGGGTCACCGCCATGGAG
>CAYSFK010000142.1:0-1139 GCA_964430345.1 uncultured Oscillospiraceae bacterium
AAGCTGCATTTTGTGTACGGCCAAAATGCTCGGCGGTTGAAGCTTGTCAAAGAAGGCCGCGAGGGCTTCTTTGACAAGCTGAAAGCCCCTAAATCCAATAGGATTTAGGGGCTTAATCTATAGCTGTTATTTCTTGAAGCTGTCCTTTAAGGCCACAGCCCGGTTGAACACCAGGCGTCCGGGGGTGGCATCCCTGTTGTCCAGGCAGAAATAGCCCTGACGCATGAACTGGAAGCCCATGGAGTCCTTGCCCCGCTCCGGCATGGGGATCTGGGCCAGAGACGCCTCCACCTTGGCGCCGGTAATAACGCGGAGACTGTCAGGGTTTACATAATCCAAGAAGTCTTTATCCGGGCCGTCGGGCTCCGGGTCGGTGAACAGGTAGTCGTAAAGCCTGACCTCGGCCTCGGCGCAGTTGGCGGCGTCTACCCAGTGGATAGTGGCGCCCTTGACCTTGCGGCCGTCCGCCGGGTCGCCGCCCCGGCTCATGGGGTCGTACTCGCAGAGTATTTCCGTGACCCTGCCGCTGTCGTCCTTGAGGCAGCCGGTGCATTTCACCAGATATGCGCCCTTGAGCCGCACCTCGTTTCCGGGGTACAGGCGCTTATATTTGGGGGCGGGCGTCTCCATAAAGTCCTCCGCCTCCACCCAAAGCGTCCTGGAGAAGCTGACCTCCCGGCTGCCGTCCTCCGGCTTCAGGGGGTTATTCTCAACTGTCAGCAGCTCGCCCTGGGCCTCCGGGTAATTGGTGACTGTGAGCTTTACAGGGTCCAGCACCGCCATGACACGGCGGGCGTTCTGGTTCAAATCGTCCCTGAGACAGCTTTCCAGCAGGGCCCAGTCCACGGTGGAGTCCACCTTGGACACGCCGATGCGCTCGCAAAAGCCGCGGATGGAGGAAGCGGTATAGCCCCGCCTGCGCAGGCCGCAGAGGGTGGGCATACGGGGGTCGTCCCAGCCGGAGACCCGGCACTCCTGCACCAGCTGGCGCAGCTTGCGCTTGGACATGACGGTATAGTTGATGCCGAGCCGTGCAAACTCGATCTGCCTGGGCTTTATACCGGGGATGGAGACGTTGGAGACCACCCAGTCGTACAGCGGTCTGTGGTCCTCATATTCCAGAGAGCAAAGGGAGTGGG
>CAYSFK010000142.1:1165-4252 GCA_964430345.1 uncultured Oscillospiraceae bacterium
AGCACCGGGTCGCGCATATTGAAGTTGCCGCTGTTCAGGTCTATCCTCGCTCGCAGGGTATATTTGCCCTCGGGAAATTCGCCGCTGCGCATACGCCTGAAAAGCTCCAGACTCTCCGATTTCGGCCTGTCTCTCCACGGACTGACGGCGGGGTGGGAGGTGTCTCCCCGGTACTCCCGGAACTGCTCCGGCGTAAGCTCGCACACGTAGGCCAGACCCTTTTCTATAAGCTCCACCGCATAGCCGTAGGTCTGCTCAAAGTAGTCGGAGCCGTAGAAAAACCTATCACCCCAGTCAAAGCCCAGCCAGTGGATATCCTCCTGGATGGCATCCACGTACTCGGTGTCCTCCTTGGCGGGGTTGGTGTCGTCCATACGCAGGTTGCACACGCCGCCGAAGCGCTCGGCAGTGCTGAAATCTATGGTCAGCGCCTTGCAGTGACCTATATGGAGGTAGCCGTTGGGCTCCGGCGGGAAGCGTGTGTGTATCTGCATACCGTGGCAGCGCTGCCCCTGGCTTAAGTCCTCCTGCACAAAGGCGTCAATAAAATTTCTTGCAGTCTCGTCCATATCCTATATCTCCTTGCTGTGAAGTCTTAGCTATTATAAATGATTGGGGTAGTAAATACAACAAAAAAGTGATAAACTAAGATACAGAAAGGAAGTGACGCAGATGGCGGGAGGCTATGACATAGCAGTTATCGGCGCAGGAGCGGCGGGAGTGTCAGCGGCGCTGACGGCCTTGAACCGGGGTAAGACCGTGGCCGTGATATCAAACGGCTTTGACACCGGCAGCATATACAAGGCGGAGCGGGTCACAAACTATCCGGGACTTCCGCCCATGAGTGGGAGGGAGATAGCGGAGCTTCTGGAAAAGCAGCTTCGGGACAGCGGCGCGGCTGTTATAGAGGGCAGAGCGCTGTCGGTCATGCCTATGGGCGCGAGCTTCGGCGTGGCTGTGGGCAATGACTTCTTTGAGGCAAAGGCTGTAGTGATCGCTGCCGGGATTACAAGAGAAAAGCTGTACCCCGGTGAGAGCGAGTATTTGGGCCGGGGCGTCAGCTACTGCGCCACCTGTGACGGGATGCTGTACCGGGGCAAGAGGGTGGCCGTGGTGGGCGGCGGCAGGGAGGCCTATCAGGACGTGGAGTTTCTACGGGGCATCTGCCCGGAGGTACTGCATTTCCCGGAAAACGGACGCTATGAGATACAGGGCGGCGACAAGGCGGAAAGGCTGATATACAAGGGCGAGGCCCATGAGGTGGCCTGCGTGTTCATAATCAAGGACACGGTGTCTGTGACGAAGCTGGTGCCGGGGCTGGAGTATTCCGCCGGAGGCATAGTCACCGACAGGAGAATGAGCACCAATGTGGAGGGAGTCTTTGCTGCGGGGGACTGCACCGGCAAGCCCTATCAGCTGGCCAAGGCAGCAGGCGAGGGGAATGTGGCGGCGTTGTCCGCCTGCGAGTATATTGACGGGAAATGACAGCGTTAATATTGGGCAGCTGTGACAGAAATCGTATTAATTCTTTGTCGGTATTGACAAAACAAAGCCGCTGAGTTAGAATCATACAAATCGCTGTGACAGGCAGGAGTACCCGGAAAGCGGATGCCAGAGAGGGAGCGGGCGGTGTGAGCTCCTCTGATGCGCCGGGGAAGGTCGGCCTTGAGCGCCGGGGGTGAGACCTATGGTTTAGCCTCGGGCGGCTTGCTCCCGTTAAAGAGCTTTGAGAGCCGCTTTATGCGGAATTCAGGTGGTACCGCGGTATACTATCGCCCTGAAGCTTTGGCTTCGGGGCGTTTTGTTTTAGGAGGAAGGATAATGAGAGAGCTGCCAAAGGTGTACGATCCTAAGTCAACGGAAAAGAAAATATACGATATGTGGATGGAGCGGGGCTGCTTCAAAGGCGTGGCCGACAAGGACAAGGAGCCCTTTTCCATCGTCATGCCACCACCCAACGTGACTGGGCAGCTGCATATGGGCCATGCCATGGACTCCACCATACAGGATATACTTATCCGGTATAAGCGGATGCAGGGCTTTGCGGCGCTGTGGCTCCCCGGTGTAGACCACGCGGGTATAGCCACACAGATAAAGGTGGAGGAGGTGCTGCGCAAGGAGCAGGGCCTCAGCCGCTATGACCTAGGCCGGGATAAGTTCCTGGAGCGGGTGTGGGCCTGGAAGCAGCAGTACGGCGACAGGATAGTGGAGCAGCAAAAGAGCATGGGCGTCTCCGCCGACTGGGAGCGCAGCCGCTTCACCATGGACGATACCTGCGCCAAGGCCGTACGGGAGACCTTCTGCGACCTCTACGAAAAGGGGCTTATATACAAGGGCAGCCGCATCATCAACTGGTGCCCCAAATGCCGGACGGCTCTGTCCGACGCGGAGGTGGAGTACAAGGACATGGCCGGTTCCTTCTGGCATATCCGTTACCCCGTAGAGGACTCCGATGAGGAACTGATAATTGCCACCACCCGGCCGGAGACCATGCTGGGCGACACCGGCGTGGCCGTACACCCGGATGACGAGCGCTACACCCATCTGGTGGGCAAGTACGCCATACTGCCCCTGGTGGGCCGGAGGCTGCCCATCGTGGCCGACAGCTACGTGGAGCTGGGCTTCGGCACCGGCGCCGTGAAGATGACCCCCTGCCACGACCCCAACGACTATGAGGTGGGCCAGCGCCACAATCTGGAGCAGGTCAGGTGCATCGACGAGGACGCCAAAATAATCAACGGCGGCAAGTATGACGGTATGGACCGCTACGAGGCCCGCAAGGCTATAGTGGCCGACCTGGAGGAGCAGGACTATCTGGTGAAGGTGGAGCCCTACAACCACAACGTGGGCTGCTGCTACCGCTGCGGCTCTGTGGTGGAGCCGCTGATAAGCCCCCAATGGTTCGTGAAGATGCAGCCGCTGGCGGAAAAGGCCATAGCGGCGGTGGAGGACGGACGGATTAAATTCGTGCCCGAGCGCTTTACCAAGACCTACACCAACTGGATGGAGAACGTCCATGACTGGTGCATCTCCCGGCAGCTCTGGTGGGGACACCAGATACCCGCCT
This sequence comes from uncultured Oscillospiraceae bacterium, assembly GCA_964430345.1. Lineage (GTDB taxonomy): Bacteria > Bacillota > Clostridia > Oscillospirales > Oscillospiraceae > Limivicinus. Next base: position 4,233 of record CAYSFK010000142.1, read on the forward strand.
GGTACTGCGCCGACTGCGGC
>CAYSFK010000143.1:0-4223 GCA_964430345.1 uncultured Oscillospiraceae bacterium
GACGGCGAATGTTCCATCTCTGTTTCGGAGCCGGTGCGCGGCAAGGATGTTTTTATCGTTCAGTCCACCTGTAAGCACGTCAACGACAATCTCATGGAGCTGCTGATCATGATAGACGCCGTGCGCAGGGCTTCCGCCGGCCGCATCACCGCCGTCATGCCCTATTTCGGCTACGCACGGCAGGACCGCAAGGCCCGCAGCCGCGACCCCATCTCCGCCAAGCTGGTGGCAAACCTGATAACCGCCGCAGGCGCCGACAGAGTACTGACCATGGACCTCCACGCCGCCCAGATACAGGGCTTCTTTGACATACCCGTGGACAACCTCATGGGCAGCAACCTCTTTATCAAGCATTTCACCAATATGTTCGGCAAGGGCAGCGACGATGTTATGGTGGTCTCCCCGGACGTGGGCAGCACCGCCAGAGCCAGAGCCTTCTCCGTGAAGCTGGGCGCCAATATGGCCATCGTGGACAAGCGCCGGGAAAAGGCCAACCAGTCCGAGGTCATGAACATCATAGGCAGCGTAGAGGGGAAAACCTGCATACTGCTGGACGACATCGTGGATACAGCCGGCTCCCTCTGCGGCGCGGCCAAGGCCATATACGAGCTGGGCGGCGCCAAGAAGGTGTACGCCTGCGCCACTCACGGTGTGCTGTCCGGCCCCGCTATAGAGCGGATAGAGGACAGCTGTCTGGAGGAGCTGCTGCTGCTGGACACTATCCCCTACCCCGTGGACAAGCCCAAGTGCGACAAGATAAAATACATCTCCACCGCCTCCGTATTCGCCGAGGCCATTCGCAGGATATATGAGGAAGTCTCCATCTCGAACCTGTTCGAGTAACGTCAGAAGAAGCGCAGGCACAGTCGGGTGATGGAGACTATTCCCCCTCATCCGGCGCTTCGCGCCACCTTCCCCTGAGGGGGAAGGCTTTAAAGGCTTCCCTTGGGGGAAGCTGTCACGCAGTGACTGATTAGGGACGTTCCCGCGCGACCTTCTTTTTCCTCGCAGAGACTGGAGCTTTAAAGAGGTAATTTATATGCTGTTCAAAAAGCCCGGGGGGATAACCTGGCTCATAGTCTTTCTGGGCAATCCCGGCCTGCGCTATGAGGGTACCCGCCATAACGCGGGCTTCATGGCCGCAGACGCCATGGCCAAGGCCGCAGGCCTGAGCATAAACAAGGCCCGCTTCAAGGCCCTCACCGCCAGCTGCGACATCGGCGGGGAGACCGTGCTGCTGATGAAGCCCCAGACCTTTATGAATCTGTCCGGGGAGGCTGTGGCCCAGGCGGCCCGCTTTTACAAGATACCGCCGGAGCACATCCTCGTGGTGTCCGACGAGATGAGCCTGCCTATAGGCAAGCTGCGCATACGCATGAAGGGCTCCGCAGGGGGCCACAACGGGCTCAAGGATATTATAGCCAAGCTGGGCACCGAGGACTTCCCCCGGATACGGCTGGGCGTGGGCGCGCCGCCCCACCCGGATTTTGACGCGGCGGACTGGGTGCTGTCCACCTTCAAAAACCAGGACGCGGAGCTTATGGCCGAGACCGCCGGGAGGGCGGCCAAGGCGGCGGAGTGCTATATCTCCCAGGGCCCGGAGCGGGCCATGAATATATATAACTAGGGGAGGATGCTTATGAAAAAAAGCTGCATAGCCATGCTGCTGGCCGGCGGGCAGGGCTCCCGGCTCTACGCGCTGACCCAGAACGTGGCCAAGCCCAGCGTGCCCTTCGGCGGGAAGTACAGGATAATCGACTTTCCCCTTTCAAACTGCGCAAACTCCGGCATAGACACCGTGGGCGTACTGACCCAGTACCGGCCCCTCCAGCTCAACAGCTACATCGGCAGCGGTCAGCCCTGGGACCTGGACATTACCGACGGAGGCGTCTACATCCTGCCGCCCTACCAGAGCGCCGGGGAAACGGGCTCCTGGTTCTCCGGCACGGCCAACGCCATATACCAGAACATCGGCTTTATAGAGAGCTTCCAGCCGGAGAACGTACTTATCCTCTCCGGCGACCACATTTACAAGATGGACTACGCCCAGATGCTCCGGGAGCACACGGACAAGGGCGCCGCCTGCACCATATCGGTACTGCAGGTGTCCATGGACGAGGCCACACGCTTCGGCATCATGAACCTGGGGGCGGACGGCTTCGTCAGCGAATTCGAGGAAAAGCCCAAAAAGCCCAAAAGCGATCTGGCCTCCATGGGCATATACATATTCAATTGGGAAAAGCTGCGGGAATACCTTATCGCCGACGAGAACGACCCAAACTCCGACAAGGACTTCGGCAAGAACATCATCCCCGCCATGCTGAAGGCCGGGGAGAAGCTCTGGCCCTACCGCTTTAAGGGCTACTGGCGGGACGTGGGCACCATCACAAGCCTCTGGGACGCCAACATGGATATGCTGTCCACCACGCTCATAAACCTCTACGACCCGGACTGGCCCATAGGCTCCCGCAGCCTCATTTGCCCGCCCCATTACGCGGGGCCCGACGCGGAGATAACCCACTCCATCGTCACCGAGGGCTGCCAGATCTACGGCCACGTGGAGAACTCCGTGCTGTCCCCGGCTGTCCGGGTAGGCGAGGGCGCCAAGGTGTACTACAGCGTACTGATGCCCGGCGCGGTCATAGAGCCCGGCGCGGTGGTGGAATACGCCATAATCGGGGAGAATACCCGTGTCTGCTCCGACGCCCATGTGGGCGCGCCGCCGGACGGCAGCGACGACTGGGGCGTGGCCACCTGCGGGCCGGACATCGAGATAAGAAGCGGCGCCCAGGTTTGCGCCGGGGCAATGATATTCACCGGAAGGGAGGTCTAGGCCATGGCTAACGACGGATTTCGCGGGATAATCTTCGCCTACAGCGCCTGTCCGGAGCTGCGGACGCTTACCGCCGCCCGCACTGCGGCGTCGCTGCCCTTCTGCGGCCGCTACCGGCTGATAGATTTCGCCCTGTCCGCCATGAGAAACGCGGGTGTGTTGAACGTGGGCGTTATCATGCAGCGGGACTACCAGTCGCTCCTTGACCATATAGGCAGCGGGAAGGCCTGGGACATGAGCCGCCGCACCGGCGGGCTGCGGATGCTGCCCCCCTTCGGGCTGGCGGAGGACCGGACCGGCAACTACGCCGGCACCATAGAGGCCCTGAACGCCGTGTCCACCTATATAGGCGACATACAGGAAAAATACGTTATACTGCTGCCGGGCAATCTCTGCGCCAACCTGGACCTGACAGAGCCCATGCGCCGACACCGGCAGAGCGGCGCGGAGATAACCGCCATCTGCGCCGAGGGCGACGCCGACGGTGCCCAGCACCGCTATGTGCCGGGAGAGGACGGCTTTGTGAAGGAGCTGGTGCTGGACGGCGGCAACGACGGCCCCGGCCTTGCCTCGCTGGAGGGCTACATTATCAACAAGGACTGCCTGCTTAAGCTGATGGAAAGCTGCAAGCAGCGTGAGCAGTTCAGCTTTCACCGCCACGCTATGACCCAGTTCCTCCGCTCCGGCGGCAGGATGGAGGTCTATATCCACCACGGCTACGCCGCCGCCATACGCACGGCGGACGCCTATTACAAGGCCAGCATGGATATGCTGGAGGGCGAAAAGCGGGCCCAGCTTTTCCCGGCGGAGCGCCCCGTGCGCACCAAGAGCCGGGAGGAGGTCAGCACCTACTACGGAGAACACGCCAAGGAGAGCAACTGTCTGGTGGCGGACAACTGCATTATCGACGGAGAGCTGGAAAATTGCATAGTTTTCTCCGGCGTGAGGATAGCCCGCGGCTCCAGGCTGAAAAACTGCATCCTGTTCTCCAAGTGTGAGCTTGGGGAGAACGTGACCATGGAAAACGTGGTGGCAGACAAATACTGCAGCTTTGCTGACGGCGTAAAGCTGGCCGGAAACGAGCAGGAGCCCCTGCTGGTGGCAAAGCGCAGCCGACTGTAAGTAAAGCCTTCCCATCCGGCAAACACATATGAAATCAACAGACCCCGTAGGGCGGGCTGCCCTCAGCCCGCCGTGCCTGCTGGCGTTTCGCGGCGGGCTGAGGGCAGCCCGCCCTACGGCATTAATCGAGAGGCATCCCCGCAGTTGCGGCAAAGCCTTTAGTCGGCCCTCATCAGTCGCCTGCGGGCGACAGCTTCCCCCGGAGGGGGAAGCCAGCTTGTCAAAGAAGTCCTCGCGGTCTTCTTTGACAAGCTTCAACCGCCGAGCA
>CAYSFK010000144.1:0-4185 GCA_964430345.1 uncultured Oscillospiraceae bacterium
CCGGAGGGAAATCCAAAGGGGAACCGCGCACGGTTTCTCTTTGGTCGTTTCAAGGATGGGGTTCAACAAGGGGAAGGGAAAACGAAATCCCTTCCCCTTGTTTCGCTCTTTGATACTTTCTCTCGACAGAGAAAGTATGCCCCCGCAGGTCGCATCCAATGCCACCCGCAGGTCGCATCCAATGCCCCCGCAGGTCGCATCCTGATATTACTCCTCAAACCCCATGGGGTTCTTACTCTGCCAGGCCCAGGCGTCCCTGCACATATCCTCCAGGTCATACTGCGCCTTCCAGCCCAAAAGCCTTGCGCTCTTGTCGGGGCTGGAGTATACCGTGGCCAGATCTCCGGGACGGCGGGCGACTATCTCATAGGGTATCTTCCTTCCGGTGACCCGTTCAAAGGCCTTTACCATGTCCAAAACGCTGTAGCCGGTGCCGGTGCCAAGATTAAATACGCTCTCGCCTCGGTGGGTGCGCATATACTCAATAGCGCTGACGTGGCCGCGGGCCAGATCCACCACGTGGATATAGTCCCGAACGCCGGTGCCGTCGTGGGTGTCGTAGTCTCCGCCAAAGACGCTGAGATGATCCCGCCTGCCTACCGCCACCTGGGAGATATAGGGCATCAGGTTGTTGGGTATGCCTCTGGGGTCCTCGCCGATAAGCCCGCTGCTGTGGGCGCCGATGGGGTTGAAGTAGCGCAGCAGCGCCACCGACCAATCCTCCACTGCGGCGGCGGTGTCCCTGAGTATCTGCTCGGACATATACTTGGTCCAGCCGTAGGGATTAGTGCACATCCCGGTTTTTGACACCTCCGCCAGCGGCATCTCGTTGTCCCCGGAATATACCGTGGCCGAGGAGGAAAAGACTATATCCCGTACCCCGTGCTCCTTCATGGAGCGGCAGAGGGTGATGGTGGAGTATAGGTTGTTGTCGTAGTATTCCAGCGGCATGGCCACGGACTCACCCACGGCCTTGAGCCCCGCGAAATGTATGACGCAGCCGATATCATGCTTCTCGAAAATGCTGTCCAGCGCGGCCCTGTCCCTCACATCTATCTGGTAGAAGTCCAGCCCCTTGCCGCATATCTGCTGCACCCGCTCCAGAGACTTGACGCTGGAGTTCACCAGATTGTCCGCCACCACCACGCCGTAGCCCCGGTTAAGAAGCTCCACGCAGGTGTGGCTGCCTATGTACCCGGCTCCGCCGGTGACAAGTATGTTCATACGGTCATTCTCCATTCTGCCGCTCAGTCCAGCAGCGCTTCGGGGTATACACCCTTTTTCCGCAGCTCCGCAATGGCGGAAACTACGCTCTCCATGTCCTCCTTGTAGGTGATGCCGTGCCAGGTCTCGTGACAGGGCAGTACCTGTACGGTGCCCTCGCCGGCCTTTATCAGCGCGTCGGCCACAAAGGGCAGGAAGTATTCACACTTCAGGGGATTTGTTTTCAGGTTCTCGTCCAGCCATGCGGGAAAGCGCTTTTCCAGCTCGGAAAGCATGGACTTGCCGAAGCCCCAGCAGTTCATAGACACCGGCGTCAGCCCGGACAGCGGCTGCCAGCTCTCGCCGTCCTCGGTAAAGGCGGCGTCCGCCCCACGCTTCTCTATCTTGGTGCGCTCTACCACATCCGTCAGAAGCCCGTCCTCCACGGTGCAAACGCCCCGGGCTACTGTGCCGTTCTCCGTGACGGTGTTTTTCAGCAGGTAGGCCACCATGGCGTGTCGGTTCTCCGGCCTGTCCTGCTTAAGAAATTCGTACAGCGCGGTGAAAGCGGAAGGCCCGTAGAAGTCGTCGGCGTTTATCACGGCAAAGGGCTCGTCTATCACGTCTCTGCAGCACAGCACCGCTTGTCCCGTGCCCCAGGGCTTGACCCGCCCCTCCGGCACGCTGTAGCCCTGCGGCAGCATATTCAGCTCCTGACATACATAGCGCACGTCGAAGTATTTCTCTACCCGCCGACCCACCACAGCCTTAAAATCCTTGGCCAGGGCCTGCTTTATTATGAACACCACCTTGCGGAAGCCCGCCCTGTAGGCGTCGTACATGGAGAAATCAATAATAGTGTGTCCGAAGCAGTCCACCGGAGTGATCTGCTTGAGCCCGCCGAAGCGGCTGCCCATACCGGCGGCCAAAATAACGAGAGTGGGTTTCTGCATTGTCTCTACCTCGTAATAAGTATTTGTTTTGAATCCTGATTATATCAGCCTCAGCCCCGCATTGCAAGCCTGCAATAGTAGTTCAGCTCCCGCTCGCGGGCCAGAGTGCTGGCGTCCATGTGTCCGGGGTAGACCTCATAGTCCCCCTGGAGGGAGCAGATGCGTTTCAGTGATTCCAGCTCCTTCTCCATGCTGCCGCCCTCAAAATCCACCCGGCCGCAGCTGCCTTTAAACAGGGTGTCCCCGGTGAAAAGCGCGTCCTCGCAGCGCATGGTGACGCCGCCGGGTGTGTGCCCCGGCGTGGCCATGATGTGAAAGCTCAGCCCGGCCAGCTCCAGAGTCTCCCCGTCGGTGAAAAAGTGCCCGTTCTCGGGCAGGGAATAGCGCATCAAGTCTATTCCGGCGTACCTTGCGTCGTCCTCCCGGCTCATGTATACCGTTGCCCCAGTCTCGGCGGCCACGGCGTTCACGGCGCCGGTGTGGTCGAAATGGCCGTGGGTCAGCAGTATGGCCTGACAGCGCAGATTGTTGTCCTCCAGGTACTCCAGAATGGTGTTGCTGTCGGCGCCGGGGTCTATCACCACGCATTCAAGGGTCAGCTCATTGGTGACCACGTAGCAGTTGGTGTCCAGATGACCCACGGGCAGAGTTTTAATTAACATCCCTCACAGCTCCTTTGTGTCCAGCAGTATAGTTACGGGCCCGTCGTTGACGGAGGCCACCTGCATCTCTGCGGCGAATACCCCTGTCTCCACCTTAAAGCCCCGCTTTCGGCACTCTGACAAGACCAGCTCGTACAGCGGCACGGCCTGCTCAGGCCTTGCGGCCTTAGAGAAGCCGGGGCGGCGTGACCTGCAGTCGGCAAACAGGGTGAACTGACTGATTATCAGCAGCTCCGCTCCCGCGTCCGCGGGGTTCACGTTCATCTTTCCGGCCTCGTCCTCAAAGATGCGCAGGCCGCACAGCTTGTCGGCTGTTTTCAGCGCCTCGGCCTCGCCGTCCTCCTGATGTATGCCCAGCAGCACCAGCAGTCCCTTGCCTATGCTGCCGTGTATCTTTCCCTCTATCTCCACCGAGGCGGAGTTTACCCGAGTCACAACTGCTCTCATATTTATGACCGTTCCTTTCTACTTGCTGTTCCTCTCCACGGCGCTGACCCCTGGAATGGCCTGGAGCCGTCCCATGATATACTTCAGCTCTCCCGCGTTCTTCACCTCCAGCGACACGCTGGTCAGCGCCATGCCGGAGCCTATGTCCCGGGCGGCCAGTGAGCGCACCTTGGCGTTGAGGGCGTTGAGCACGGTGGCGATATCCATTACCAGCCCCGAGCGGTCCTTGGCGCTGATGGACAGGGTGGTCACATAGCTGTCTGTAATGGAGGAGGCCCAGGACACGGGCACCCAGCGCCCCTCGTTCTCCTTCTGCCGCAGCAGGCTCTGGCAGTTGGCGCAGTCTCTGCGGTGTATGGAGACGCCCTGACCTCTGGTGATAAAGCCCAGTATATCGTCTCCCGGCACCGGCGTACAGCAGCGGGAGAATTTTACCAGACAGTTGGATATACCCTCCACCAGAATGCCGTGGACGGGCTTGCCCACCTTCACTGCCTGCTGCTCCCGGCGCTCCGCGGCCTCGGACACCTTGTCCAGAGCGGTCTTTCTGTCGGGCTTCACCCGTATCTCGTCCCGCAGCCGGTTGGCCACTCTGGTGGCGGTGATGCCGCCGTAGCCGATGGCGGCGTACAGGTCGTCCACGCAGCCGAAGGACAGCCGCTTTAGAATAGGCGCGATGACCTCCTCCTCGGTGGCCTCGTCCAGAGTAAGGCCGTTGCGCTTCAGCTCGTCCTCCAGGGAATCCCGCCCCCGTATGACGTTCTCCTCCCGCCGCTCCTTCTTGTACCACTGCTTTATCTTGGTGCGGGCGGAGCCGCTTTTGGCGGTGTTCAGCCAGTCCCGGCTGGGGCCGGGCGCGGATTTAGAGGTGCGTATCTCCACAATGTCGCCGTTTTGCAGAGCGTAGTCGTAGGTGACTA
>CAYSFK010000145.1:0-4149 GCA_964430345.1 uncultured Oscillospiraceae bacterium
CTGTATGACGCCACCGAGGGCCGTTACTCCATCGAGGTCTATCCCGACGCTCAGCTTGGCGACCAGGCTCAGACCCTTGAGCAGTGCACCGCCGGCGCTCTGGACATGACCCTTGTGGCCAACGCCATCGTGGAGACCTATGCCTCCGACTTCGCCATCCTGGGCACCCCCTATGTCTATGACAGCATCGAGCACCAGGAGCGCGTATTCGTCTCCGGCAAGCTGGCCGACCTTTACGCCACCACCGAGCAGTACGGCTTCACCGTGCTCTCCAACTACTCCCTGGGCGCCCGCAACCTGTACACCCGTGACAAGGCCGTCACCACTCCCGAGGAGCTTAAGGGCATGAAGATCCGCGTTATGGGCTCCGAGACCTGCATCAACATGATGAACGCCATGGGCGGCGTCGGCATTGAGATGCCCCAGGGCGACGTTTACTCCGCCATCCAGACCGGTACCCTCGACGGCGCCGAGAACAACATCATCACCTACACTGACCTTGTGCAGTACGAGGTCGCTCCCTACTACAACTTCACCGGTCACCTGATGATCCCCGATGAGCTGTGCATCAACTCCGCAGTTCTGGCCTCCATGTCCGAGGCTGACCAGGCCGCTCTCAAGAAGTGCGCCGTCGAGTCCATCCCCTATATGTTTGACCTCTGCGACCAGCTCCGCGCCGACTACCAGGCCAAGGCCGAGTCCATGGGCGTCACCTTCTCCGAGGCCGACGTGCCCGCCTTCCAGGCCCTCTGCGCTGACCTTATCCAGTCTGTTGCCGACCGCAACGACCTGACCAAGTCCGTCTACGAGGCCATCCTCTCCGAGCGCTGATAATCAAGAATAAATGAAAAACGGCCCACAGCGTGCTGTGGGCCGAATTTCTAAGCTTCGCTCAGAAATTCGGATTATTGAACGTGAAGAGGGGACTCCCCGTCCCCCCTCCACACTTCCCCCATGCGCGTCCGGCTCCGAACGCAGCGCCGCAGATGTCCGCAATAATCTAAGCTTCGCTCAGAAATTCGGATTATTGAACGTGAAGAGGGGACTCCCCGTCCCCCCTCCACACTTCCCCCATGCGCGTCCGGCTCCGAACGCAGCGCCGCAGATGTCCGCAATAATCTAAGCTTCGCTCAGAAATTCGGATCATTGAACGTATTGAACGTGAAGAGGGGACTCCCCGTCCCCCCTCCACACTTCCCCCATACGCGTCCGGCTCCGAACGCATTACTTCCCCATGCGCGTTCAACTCCTAATGCAGCGCGTACCCCACTTAATACGCTGGCTCCGCATCCCCGGCTTTTCAAAATGAAAAAGAAGGAGGCTTCTCCGTGAAAACGCTCAACAAGATAAAACTTGTGCTCGATAAGATACTGGAGATACTCGGAATAGTTACTCTGGGCGCCATGAGCGTCATGGTCTGTTACCAGGTCTTTGCCCGGTATATCTTTAACTCCCCCAGCTCTATCACCGGCACTCTGTCCCAATACCTTTTTGTTTGGATGATAATGTTCGGCAGTGCTTTCGTCTACGGCTCACGTGAGCATCTGACCATTGATATACTGAAGGATAAATTCTCCCCCAAGGTCTATATGGTGGTGGAAGTGATCACCAATATATTCCTCTTTGTGTTCATCGCCATCGTCTGCGTGTGGGGCGGCTGGCTCTACACCAAGGGCCAGGTGGTGCAGATAGACCCCTCCCTGCATATCTCCAAATCCATTATGTACGCCTCCGTCCCCTTCACCGGACTGATAACGCTGTTCTATGCCGTGTATAACAGCGCCAGAGCTATAAACAACTACCATATCGGCACTCGCACCCACGGGGACGAGCTGTCCGGCACGGCATGAGAGGAGACGCGGATAAATGACTGCAACAGCTTTAGCGGGCGTCATAATGATAGCCCTCATATTCGTGACTTTGGCAGTGGGCTTCCCTATCGGCCTCAGCATTGGTCTGGGCTCGGCTGCGGCGCTGTATATCATAATGCCGGACAAGGGCTTTCTGATAATCTCCGCCCAGAAGATGTTCCAGAGCGTCAATTCCTTCTCCCTGCTGGCCATACCCTTCTTCGTGCTGGCCGGTAATCTGATGAACTCCGGCGGCATAGCCAGACGTCTGGTAGGCTGCGCCAAGCTTGTGGCCCACAGGCTGCCCGGCGCTCTGGCCCAGACAAACATCGTGGCCAATATGCTCTTTGGCGCCATGTCCGGCTCCGGCGTTGCCGCTGCCGTGGCCATGGGCGGCATCCTGGGCCCCATGGAGAAGGAGGAGGGCTACTCCGACGAGTATATCGCCGTGTGCAATATCGCCTCCGGCCCCACCGGCATGATGATACCTCCCAGCAATATCATGATAGTCTACTCCACCGTGGCGGGCTCCGTGTCCATAGCGGCCCTGTTCATGGCGGGCTATGTGCCCGGCATACTCTGGGGTCTGGCCTGTATGATAATTGCCGGTATCATGGCAAAGCGCCGGGGCTATGTCTCCACTGAGCACTATACCGCCAAGTTCGTCCTCAAGACCCTCTGGGACGGCATACCCAGCCTGCTGATGATAGTTGTGGTCATCGGCGGCATCCTGGGCGGCGTGTTCACCGCCACCGAGGGCTCGGCCATTGCCGTGCTTTACTCTCTGGTGCTCAGCTTTATCTATCGGAATATAAGAGTCAAGGACCTGCCCAAGGTGCTCTGGAGCAGCGTCAAGACCACTGCCGTTATCGAATATCTGGTCTGCGTCTCCGGCATCATGGGCTACGTCATGAGCTACACTCATATCCCCGCTCTGGTGGCCAATGCCATCCTGGGCTTCACCACCAATAAGTACATGATACTGCTCATTATGAACGTTATCCTGCTTATCGTGGGCTGCTTTATGGACCCCACCCCCGCAGTGCTTATCTTCACGCCCATCTTTCTGCCCATAGTGCTGACCTGGGGCATGAGCCCGGTACACTTCGGTCTGATGATGGTCATGAACCTCTGCGTGGGCACCCTGACGCCGCCGGTGGGCGCAATACTCTTTGCCGGCTGCCGGGTAAACGGCGTAAAGATAGAACAGATAATCAAGATGCTGCTGCCATTCTTCGCGGTCATCATCATCTGCCTGATGCTTATTACCTACATACCTGCCCTGAGCATGGCAATTCCCCAGGCTCTGGGTCTGGTAGCCTGATAGGAGATTACCATGGATATCCGCTATTCCACAGGCCCCAATGACGTAAAGCGTTATACCACCGACGAGCTGAGAAAAGAGTTTCTTATCCAGAACCTTTATCAGCCGGACACCGTGCAGGCGGTCTACTCCCATGTGGACCGCATGGTGGTGCTGGGTGTCATGCCCGTAAAAAAAGCCCTGTCCATAGACCAGGGCATAGACGTCTGGGCCAATTTCGGCACCTCATATTTTCTGGAGCGCAGGGAGGCCGGCGTGTTCAATCTGGGCGGCCCCGGCTGGATAGAGGCCGACGGCGTCCGGTATGCCCTGGGCTTTGAGGACTGCCTTTATATCTCCCGCAGCACCAGGACCGTCATCTTCGGCAGCGACAGCGAGGCGGCTCCCGCCCGGTTCTATACCGTGTCCGCCCCGGCCCACAGAGACTGCAAGACCACCTTCATCTCCATAAAGGACGCCAACAAGCGCCCCTGCGGCAGCAAGACCAACGCCAATGAGCGGGTAATAAACCAGTTCATCCACCCGGATGTGCTGGAGACCTGCCAGCTCTCCATGGGCCTTACCAAGCTCTCCGAGGGCAGCGTCTGGAATTCCATGCCGCCTCATACCCACGAGCGCCGCATGGAGGTCTATACCTACTTTGATATCCCGGAGGGGAATGTGGTCATGCACCTCATGGGCCAGCCTCAGGAGACAAGGCATATAGTCATGCAAAACTATGAGGCCGTCATCTCACCCTCCTGGTCCCTCCACGCCGGCTGCGGCACCTCCAACTACACCTTCATCTGGGCAATGGGCGGAGAGAACCAAGCCTTCGACGATATGGACAATATCCCGGTGGACGCCCTCAGATAAGCCCTTTTATCTTCAGCATGGGCGAGGGCCGGAAGATATGCAGAAAGCTGCGAAGCTCAGTGTCTTTCACCTTGGCATAGTTCTCCTTGATAATGCACAGATCCATCATGTACAGGTACA
>CAYSFK010000146.1:0-4148 GCA_964430345.1 uncultured Oscillospiraceae bacterium
TTCATTTTTTATTTTCTCCTTTTTTCATTCAAATACTTGGTACGCTCTTATAGTATAACCTGCGTGTTAAACCCGAAAGCGCGGTAAGGTTAAATCGAGGTAAAGTATAAAAATTAAGCAGATGCCCTTTATATGACATCTGCTCAATGGAAGTTATGCATTTTAGCATATCACATAAGCTGCTGTTCGTTTATGATGAGCTTAAACTGCATACCCAGCTTTTCCGCGGCCTTGCGGCACAAAATCATTCTATCCATGAATATCTCAAAATAGTCCATCACCGAGCCCATATGCGTATCTACCGTGAGCTTGAGCTTGATAAGCGTATGGGCCTCGTTGATCTTCAGCTCGGATTTCGTTACTGAGTAGTTGACCCGGTCGTGCTTATCGAAGCGGCTGATATCGGTGTTTCTCACCCTGCTGCGCCGCACGTCCGATTTATCCGCAAGGATAAGCGCCGCTGCCATGGGATTTACCGGTACGCCGTTGCCCTCGTCGTGATTGCCTATGGCGGTGGTGATAAGCGCTATCTCCTCGGCCTCGAAGCCCATGTTGTCCAGTATCCTAAAAGCCATTACCGCGCCGCTCTGGCTGTGGTCAACCCGGTTCACAAGATTTCCTATATCGTGCAGATATCCCGCTATCTTTGTCAGCTCTATCATTCTAGCGGGGAAGCCCAGCGTCTCCATAATATATCCCGCAGTATCCGACACCACCGTCACATGAGCGAAGCTGTGCTCCGTAAAGCCCAGCGCGCTGAGGGACGCGTCGGCCTGAGATATATAGATGCGTATGGCCTCGTTCTTTTTTATTTCTTCATATGTCATTCAATTCACCTCTTGATACTAAGAATAACACAGCAAACGGCATATCTCAATCTCCGCTTTCTACGACGGAATACTTGGCGCGAAACTGTCTGTAGCTGGCAGCAAAGGCGTCGCTGTTGACTATGCTGCCGTGAATAGTCTCATGCATATTCATGTTGTGCTTCTGAGCGTCGATAATGCATCCGGCGATATTTGAGCAGTGGTCCGATACGCGCTCCAGGTTCGTCAGCAGATCCGACCATACGAAGCCTGCCTCGATGCTGCACGCGCCCTTCTTCATCCGCAGGATATGGTTTGTGCGCAGCTGCTCCTTCAGTTCGTCTATGACCTGCTCCAGCGGCTCGACCTCCAGAGCCGCCTCCGGGTCGTTATTAATAAAGGCGTTCAGCGCCAGGTCCAACACCTCGGTCACAGCCGAGCGGAGCACGGACAGCTCCGAACACGCGGCAGGGGAGAAGCTGAGTTCTTTTTCTTTCAGTTCTTCGGCGGATTCCAAAATGTTCACGGCATGGTCGCCTATGCGCTCGAAATCCCCGATAAGCTTGAGCAACGCTGTTGTCTCCTCGCTGTCCTTATCGGAAAGCACACTGCCGGAGCTGAGCTTCAAAAGATAGGTGCCAAGCACGTCCTCATAGTGGTCGGTCTTATCCTCCGCCTCGCGGATATCCTCCGCATTCTTAGGCGAATAGACCGTCAGCTCGTCCATCGCCTGCTTCAATGCGCTGACTGCGTAGTAGGACATATCCTCTGTGAGTACGCGGCTCTGCTGCAAGGCCAAGGCGGGGGTGGCGATAAGGCGCTGGTCGAGCTCTACGGTCGTCTCAGCCGTGCTGTTGTCCGGCACGAGGCGCTTTATCAGCCGCTCCAGCAAGCCGGCCGCGGGGAGCAGGATCAGCGTACAGAGTATATTGAAGGCCGAGTGGGCCACGGCTATGCCCGTCATGCCTGCCTGCTCACCCAGCAGGGCCGGTGAAAAAGCGGCTCTGATAATGTAGAACAGCGTGAGACATATGACAGTACCAATCACGTTGAACATCAGGTGGACGCCCGCCGCCCGCTTTGCGTTCTTGGTAGTCCCCACGGATGAGATAAGCGCCGTGACGCAGGTGCCGATGTTTTGACCCATAATAATGGGTATAGCCGCGCCGTAGCTGACACTGCCGGTGGTTGCCAGCGCCTGTAGAATACCCACCGACGCGGAGCTGGATTGTATTATGCCGGTCAGAATTGCCCCCGCAAGTACGCCAAGCACGGGATTTGTGAACAGCAGAAAGAGATTGCTGAATCCCGGCATATCCTTGAGCCCTGAAACCGCCCCGGTCATTGTTTCCATGCCGAACATGAGCGTGGCAAAGCCCAGAAGCACCATGCCGATATCCTTCTTCCTGCTGCTTTTGCCAAACATATAAAGGACAATACCTATCAGCGCCAGCACAGGCGTGAACGAGGTGGGTTTCAGCAGGCGCACGAGCATCGAGCTGCCGCTGATACCGCTCAGGCTGAGTATCCACGCCGTAACCGTAGTGCCCACATTGGCGCCCATAATGACGTTTATCGCCTGCTTGAGCGTAAGCAGCCCGGAGTTGACAAAGCCCACCACCATGACGGTAGTGGCGGAGGAGCTTTGTATTATAGCCGTAATTCCAAGTCCGGTGAGAAAACCGGCCATCTTTTTTCCTGTCATCTTGGCAAGCAGGCCCTTTAAGCGGTTGCCGGCGCTGCGCTCAAGAGCCTGTCCCATCAGGCTCATGCCAAACAAAAACAGGCTCAGGCCACCCACCATTGTCAATATGTTGAATATGTCCATTTATCCTCCGACGTTTCTTCTCGATTCGTTATCCCCTTATTTCTGCATTTTAATCATACACAGCCCACGTTAAATCCGCCACCGCAGCAATGTTAAATCCATGTAAAATCCATCTGCCTGAGTTTACGCCTGACTCCTGACAGCGCAAAACAGAAGAGCACCCCAAACGGTGTACCGTTGAGGTGCTCTTCTGTTTAATACCCGAATTAATTTGATGACAGACGGCGGCCTTATGCGTCCACTCACGGGCGGCATAGTATATACCGTCACGGTCACATCTCATATCAAGGTCACCGAATCCTTTGATATCTGCATTTTACCGCGTCATTCCGGTGTCCCGCATAAAGGCCTCATAGATGTTTTCAATATACAGCGCCGCCTCATGGCCCTTTCCGGCTTCGATAAGCGACAGCATCTTTTCCTCCTGCTGAAATACTGTCTCCACGCCCCAGTGCTGTACACAGCGCTGCCAAAACGCCAGATTGTTTGCGGCAAAGGAGTTGAGTACCAGAGCGAAGATGGCGTTGCCGCACAGCTCCGTTAGGGCAAGATTGAATCTCATCATGCACTCCGCCGCCTTCGCGCTGTCGCCGCCGGAAAACGCTCTGTCCGCGGCCACTGTCTCTCTTAGCTTCTTCAGCGCCTCGTAGGAATCTATTTTACACAGGCGTATCATTGCCCCGCCCACAATGGCGTTTCTGGCCTCCACAAGAGCGATGCGGGTTTTCATGTCAAACTCGCCGCCGGTGTATTTGGCCACGGCCATAAGAGTGTTTATATCCCCATCCCTGGCGTAGTCGGTAATGTAATTGCCCCGGCGCGGCTCTATTCGCACGAAGCCCATGCGGGTCAGCTCCTCTATGGCGCCGTGTACCAGCGAGCGATTTACCCCCATCTTCTCTGAAAGCTCCCGCTCGGTAGGCAGCCTGTCCCCTGGGCGCAGCTGCCCGCACAGTATTTTCCGTACTATCTGGCTGATAAAAAGCTCCTTGGGCGACGGCGCGACGATCCTCTCAAAGTCCATTACAGCCTCACATCTCTTTTTTGCCTGTCGTAGTTTTTGTTCAGCATGGGCCGTACCACGTTGTATATCATTTTGTTGTCCAGATTGAACCAGTATATCAGCATCGTCAGCACCCAGAGCGCTCCCAGAACGATGGCGACTATCCAGTACCAAGCCATGTTTTTTCCTCCCCTCATTTTTTACCAGCCCTCGTTATCGTCGAACTCCAGCAGGGACGCGTCCAGCGGCTCCTCCTGCATGACGGAGCGCATGAACTCGTTTATTTGCGTGCGCATATCCTGCCGGCTGACAGTTCTGTGGTCGAACATATCGTTGGAGACCATCACCAGCTTCTGGGGCTTGTCCTTGGCCTGATCCAATATTACGCCGGTCAGCCCCAGCGCTCCCTTGCAGGTAATGTCGTCGTTGAGTATCACCATGTCGCAGTTGAATCGTTCGGCCTCCGCCCAGAACTCCACAAGATGCTCCCAGCCGCCGGTGAGATGGCGGC
>CAYSFK010000147.1:0-3474 GCA_964430345.1 uncultured Oscillospiraceae bacterium
ACGCCACAATGATAATATCGATGAAATCAGCGATGCCGATAGTCATCAGGTAATTAACCGCTTTGCCGATAGCTTCCATAGGCCTTCCCCGCTGATCCAGAATAATGGATACGCACCGATTTTTCCCGGTTCTGTATCACTTTATTATACCTCAAGCCGGACGAAAAGGCAACAGCATTAACCGGCCTCCTGTAATATTTCTTCCAGAGCGCCGCAGGCCAGCAGTACATCCCTTTCACTGACAAAGGGCGAAAAGCTGAATCTGACAGTGCCGGTCTCCAGAGTGCCGACGCTTCGGTGGGCGAAAGGCGCACAGTGCAGACCGCTTCTGACGCAGACACCCCGACGGTCCAGCTCCTGGGCTATGGTATCACAGTCCGTCCTGTCCGAGCGAAGGGAAACCACTCCGCTCTGTCGGCTGCCGCCGCGCTGAAACAGCTCCAGACCATCCAGCTTCTGAAGCTCGGAGAGCATCAGCGAAAGCAGGCCGTGCTCGTAACGGAATATTTCCGCCGTGCTCCGGGCTTCCACATACTTTATGCCCTCCAAAAGACCCGCTATGCCGCAGACATTGTGAGTGCCGGCCTCCAGCCTGTCGGGGAGATAGTCCGGCATATGCTGGGGCAGACTGTCGGAGCCGGAGCCTCCGCACATGAGCGGTGTACCGTTCTGGCCGCAGAGCAGTATGCCGGTACCCTGGGGGCCGAACAGACCCTTGTGGCCCGGCATGGCCACATAGGCCGCTGAGAGCAGGCCCCAGTCCAGCTCCAGAACTCCGGCGGACTGGGAGGCGTCCACGATAAGCGGCACGTTCCGGCTCTCGCACAGTCGGGCTATCTCATATATGGGCAGGATATATCCGAAGGCGTTGGACACATGGGTGCACACCGCAAGCTGCGCCCCCTTAAGGGCGCTGTCAAAGGCGTTCAAGGTCTCGTCGGCGTCAAACAGCACACTCCCCGCCGTCACCACCTCCGCGCCTGCATGGTGCAGAGGCCTTGTTACGGAATTGTGCTCAAAGCCGGACACCACCACCTTCGAGCCGCTGCGGGTCAGGGTGTTTATGGCAATGTTAAGGGCATGGGTGGCGTTCATGGTAAACACTACGCGCTCCGGCTCCGGCAGAGAAAACAGCCGGGCGGCGGCCATGCGGCAGTCGTATACGGTCTGGGCTGCCAGCATGGCTGCGCTGTGCCCTCCCCTGCCGGGGCTGGCCATGCTGCGCATCGCCCGCTGTACAGCATAGCCTACTGCCGCCGGCTTTATCATGGTGGTAGCCGCGTTATCCAGATATATCATTATGATGGCCATTCCTTTCTCTTACTCATGACACAAAATGACCACAATAAGGAATGGCCGTAATGTGCGTATTTTGTTTGGGGAGAAAATCGCGCTTATTCCGATGAAGTCTGAACCTGCTTCAAACTTCACACCTCTTGGTAGTCACCGCCGTCCCGTCTTTTGAATAGCTTTCCGTGAATCATACTGTTATTCCTCAGCAGGGTTACGGCCTCCTCAAACCGCTTATGCAGGCTCACCGCGTAGCCGCAGCCGCCGCTTGTCAGCGCCTGGGGCGCTTTGACCACGACGGAGGGAATACCGCTGCGCTCCAGCAGAGCGGCGGTGCGCTGCGCATAGGTCAAAGACCGGCACATGATAAGGTACTGCATATATTGCTCCAATCTGCCGCGCCGCGGCAAACATTATTATTACGCTTACAAACAAAAAGTACCGGCAGGGCACAGATACATTACATTCTATGCCGCCGGTACCGATTTGTTAGTTTCTTAGTGGCGCTATACGATAAGCGCCACAGCGTGGGCCGCAATGCCCAGCCCCTCTCCGGAAAAGCCCAGCCCCTCCTCGGTTGTGGCCTTGACGCTGACGCGCTCCCTATCCACTCCCATGGCCGAGGCCAAAATAACACGCATTTGCGGGATGTACGGCGAGAGCTTAGGCCGCTGGGCAATAACGGTGCAGTCCGCGTTCTCAACCGCATAGCCCTTTTCACGCAGCAGGCCGCACACCCTGCGCAGAAGCTCCACGCTGTCCGCGCCCTCGTAGCGCTTATCGCTGTCGGGAAACAGCTTGCCTATATCGCCCAGCGCGGCGGCCCCCAGCAGTGCGTCCATCAGCGCGTGAGTCAGCACGTCCGCGTCGGAGTGGCCCAGAAGCCCCTTTTCATAGGGTATCTCCACGCCGCCCAATATAAGACGCCTGCCCTCCGTCAGCCGATGAACATCATACCCATGACCGATACGCACGGAATTCACCTCTGTCCTTAAGCACGGCTGTGGCCAACAGCATATCGTCCGGCGTGGTGAGCTTGATATTGTGCTCCTCGCCCTGGACGGTTATGGCCTTAACGCCCATCCTCTCTACGGCAGAGCAATCGTCGGTGATGGTGAGCCCGTACGCCGCCGCGCTGGTCAGGGCGCCTTTGATAAGGTCGGCCTGAAAGACCTGTGGGGTCTGTGCTCTGACCGTCTTGGCTCTGTCAACAGTGGCCGACACAAAGCCCCTGTCGTCCACCGCCTTAAGGGTGTCCGTGCTGCCTATGACCGGGACTGCCGCCATGTTGTCTCTGGCGGCGTAAACTGTGCGTTCAATAAGCTCCTGAGTCACCAGAGGCCGCGCCCCGTCGTGTATGGCTATCAGCGAGGCCCGCGCCTTCACGGCGGAGACCCCGGCCAGAGCAGATTCGGCCCGGGTAGCGCCGCCGGTGATCACCTGACTGGCTTTGCTTATGCCGAACTTCCTGCACAGCCCAGCGATCTCCATCACCTTGTCCATGCGGGTGACCACCACGATATCGTCCACCAGAGGGCAGCCCTGGAACACCAGCAGCGTCCGTGCCAGCACGGGCATACCGCCCAGTTCCATGAGCGCCTTGTCCTCACCCATGCGCTCTGAGGTGCCGGCGGCAAGTATCACCGCGGAGCACAGTGGCAGGTGCTCCTTCTTCTGGAATAAGTTCTTTAGGTTCATATCTGTTCCAGTACCTTTCTGTCTGTTGGGTTCAGCCCTTGAGCTGTCTCTTTCGATAGAAATTCATCATACCGTCGCTGAGATCATCCAGATGCATCAGCATTTTGCCGGCGCCGTAGGCCGCGCAGGAGACAGCGTCGTCCACCACCACCGTGCGTATACCGGTGCTGCGCTCTATAAGCCTGTCAATGCCGTATATCAGGCTGCCGCCGCCGGACATGATTATCCCGTTTTTCTCCAGATCTCCCACAAGCTGCGGCGGTGTGCGTTCCAGCACGGTGTGGATGGACTCCAGTATGCGGTTCATGGGTTCCACGAAAGCCTCTATCAGCTCGGTGGAGTTGACCTGTATGCTTCTGGGCAGGCTGTTGGTCATGTCCCGGCCCTTTATCTCCTCCATGCCCACATCCGGCCGCTTGATAACGCTGCCTATGCTGCGCTTGAGCTCCTCGGCGGTGCTCAGGCCGATAAGCAAATCGTACTTCT
>CAYSFK010000147.1:3484-4008 GCA_964430345.1 uncultured Oscillospiraceae bacterium
AAAGCTGGCCCCGGCCACCTTGATGGACTCGCATTCCACCACGCCGCCTACGGACACAATGGCAACCTCGGTGGTACCGCCGCCGATGTCGATAATCATATGGCCGTCGGCCTTAGAAATGTCCACGCCGGCGCCCATGGCTGCGGCCACGGCGGTCTCCAGCAGGTAGACC
Organism: uncultured Oscillospiraceae bacterium; assembly: GCA_964430345.1. GTDB lineage: Bacteria > Bacillota > Clostridia > Oscillospirales > Oscillospiraceae > Limivicinus. The sequence goes on from CAYSFK010000147.1 coordinate 3,657, forward strand.
TTTCTGGCGCCCGCCTCTATGGCGGCGTCTATGACAGCACGCTCCTCCACGCCGGTGATGCTGCTGGGCACACAGACCAGTATGCAGGGCTTAAAAAGGCTGAAGGAGGTGATGCGGCTCACCAGCTCCCGGAGCATCTGGGCGGTTATCTCATAGTCGGAGATGACACCGGCGCTGATGGGGTGTATGGCCACAATGTTGGCGGGTGTGCGCCCCAGCATCTTCTGGGCGTCCTGACCAATCTTCAGTATCTTGCCGCTGAACTTATCCACCGCCACAACGGTGGGCTCCCTGGCAACCACGCCCTTGCCCTGCTCGAATATCAGGGTGGACGAGGTGCCCATATCGACAG
>CAYSFK010000148.1:0-3934 GCA_964430345.1 uncultured Oscillospiraceae bacterium
AGCGACATCACCGGCACCATCTACGAGCCCTGGCATTACCGCTATGTGGGCAAGGAGGAGGCCAAGGAGATGTACGAGCTGGACCTGACGCTGGAGGAGTATTTGGAGCAGTTCTACCAGCCGGAGGAACAGGGATAAGTAATAAGTAATAGTGAAGAGTGAAGAAGTTTACCTATTCACTCTTACTTCTTACCTCACGAATAAACGCCCCTGACGCTTTGCGTCAGGGGCGTTTATTCGTGCATCCCTCCTTATCCTAATAGTCCCGTAAGCCACAGAGCCAATACGGCACAGGCTGCTCCCAGCGCAAAGACCGACGCCGCCGAGGGAAACAGTGGGGTACTTTTGCCCGAGGGCAGTGAAGTATCAATAATGACCCCGGCTGCGGTCTCCGCCTGCCTGAAAAGCTCCTGTCGGCTCAGGCCGGGCGTTTGAAAATAGTCGTCCTTCAGTATGAACACCGCCTCTGTGAATATATCTCCCGGCGGCTTTATCACCAGCATCCGCCGCATACAGCCCCGGAGCACCGGAGACGGCTCCCACACGGCCCTTGCCTCCGGCCTGCGGCTTCTCCGGGTGAGCCGCGAAATAAAGGCGGAGAGCCTGTCATTAAGCCGCCGCATCAGCTTCGGGCCTCCACCCGTACGGTGACCACGGTCATGTCGTCGTTGGCGCCGTATAGCTCCGCCGACTCCTTCAGCGCCGCCCGGGCCAGGGCCTTCATATCCTCAAAGCCCCGCAGCAGCAGATTCTTCAGCCATTCGTCGGAGGCGTCCACTATCACCCCGTCGGTGGCTATCACGGCGGTGGAGCCGGGGCGCAGCCGCATCCGCACGATGTCCGGAGCTATGCCGTCTCCGGTGGGCAGTCCCGCCGCCAGAGTCTCACCGGCTATACGCTTGATGCTTCGTCCGTTTTTCACATAGGACGGGGCGGCCCCGTATTTATAAAAGCAGGTCTCCCCGGTAAACAGGTTCACGCACATCAAATCCACCGTGGCAAAGCCCCAGCTGTCCCCGCCCCGCAGCAGCAGCACGGAGTTTAGTATCTTCATGGCTACCGCCGGGTCCACCCCGGAGCGCAGGAACTTTTCCAGTATGGCCACTACCTGCTCGCTGTCTCTGGCTGCGTCGTCGCCGGTGCCCATGCCGTCGGCCAGAATCACGCACAGCACCCCCGCCTCGGTCTTGAAGTAGGTGCCCTTATCGCCGCTGACCTTCTCACCCCGCTTTTTCAGCGCCGCTATGCCCACGGACACCGCCAGAGGCTCCGCCTCCAGCAGCACCAGCCGCGCCGTGCCCTCATCCTTGACCTCCGGGCGGCACAGCCGCGCCCCTACCACGGCGGACAGCTTGTCCAGATAGTCCTCCTCCCGCAGCAGCGGGTCAAGCCTGCCGCTCTCTATGCTTATGTGCAGCCTGCCGCCGCCGTCCCGGTATACCGCCGCGTCCGCGTCTATGTCCAGACTCCGCAGATACCGCAGCAGCCGCCGCTCCGTCAGCGGGTCGGAGCCGCTGGAGCTGCCCAGCTCGTCGGATATGCGCCCCAGTATCTCCGCCATGTCCATATACTGGCCCCAGGCCACATTTCGGTTTTCCGTCATATAGCTGCGCAGCTGCCGCCGGTAGGCCAAAGCCCGCAGCTCTCCGTTCACCGCCGCCACAAAGGCGGGAAGGCTGATACATTTGTCGCGAAAGAAGCCCGGCAGGTCGCTTACATCCAGACTGCCGTGTTCCGTCATGGCGCCGGTGGCGTCGTTCATGGCGGACAGGGTATCCACATACTCGGCGTTCCAGCAGCGGTTTTTGTGCTTGCATTTTACACAGACCTCCTCCGCCGCCCTGTCGTAGATCCGCGCAATGTTCTCGTCGTTGTAGGGCTCCGCCACGTTTTTGCGCACTATCTCGAACAGCTCCCCGTAGGCCCCGCTGAGCTCCTTCACCCGTCCCGCCACAAAGCGGCGCAGGCCGGATTCCCCCTTGCCCTTGTCCACCGCCTGAAGCATCAGCGCCGCCTGATTGAGCAGGGACGGCGGCAGCAGCATAAATACCACCGAGGCGCAGAAGGTCTCGAACAGTGCGCCGATATGGGGCTCCGTCAGCCAGACGCAGACCACAGCCAGCGCGCCGGAGAGAATGAAGGACAGGGTGTATATGACCCGGCCGTGCTTCCCAAAGACCCCGGAGAGCAGCCCCGAAAAGGCGTAGGCCATTGTGTAGAAGGGGGCTCCGGCGTTGGCGATATCCATAGCAAGGCCCAGCACGGTGCCCACCGCCGACCCGGTCAGCAGCCCGCCCTTCATGGCCGAGGCCATAACCAGCACCAGCGCCAGAAAGCGGCCCAGAGACACGGTGTCGAACAGGACTATCCGGGAGAAGGCCATCAGGGCGCAGGCCGCCGTTATCATGCACGACACGCCGTGGCGCAGCTCCGCCGATTCGGTCATTCTCGGCGTGTCGGACAGGGCCTCCCTGAAGAAGAAGGCGCCGCCAAAGGCCAATGTGGCCTCCAGAAACAGCTCCGCAGCCATGGGCGTCTCCCCCTGGGCCGCGGTGACTCCGCCCAGAAAGCCGGTCAGCGCCATCACTAGCGCCGCCGCGGCGGGCATGAAAAAGCTCTGCTTGTAGATGTCCAGCTCGTGGAACACGAAGGCTATGGTATAGGCCAGCACCGCCGCCGCGATATAGCGTATGCCCCACTCTATGCCGCCGCTTATCAGATAGCCCAGCGACGCTCCCGCCAAAGCGAACACCCCGGTTATTCCCGGCCCGGAACAGGCCACCATAGCCAGGCCGAAGGGCGCCCCGCTTTGCAGCACCCGCGAGCAGGACATCACCAGACCCATGACCATGTAAAAGGCGCAGCGCGCAGTTATCAGAAAGCGTGCGTCTATCCGCGCCAAGCCTCCCGAGCGCCCCGCCGCGGTCAGCTTTCCCTGTCCCCCAAAGTCCATTACAGCCCCTCCTGAGTTTACATAAGATATGATTATTATAGTTATGTAATTCCAAGAAGACGGTCATACGGCGCTGCTGAATATATGGATATGCCCGTGAGAAATGCGGGGAAAACGGTGGGCGATTGGGCTTGTAATAATAATTCCGCCGTGTTAAAATAATCTGTCTGGTGAAGGACGGGCGCGTCTAAAGCCTTCCCCTTTAGGGGAAGGGGGACCGCTTGCGGTGGATGAGGGTTGACGCAGCGACTAAGGACGGGTGACGCCCATAACACGTTTCGCGGAAGCCTTCCCCAGAGAAGCCTTTGAATGAAGAAAGGATATTTCTTATGAGTCTGATTAAAGATATTACCCTGGCCCCCTCCGGGGAGAAGAAGATAGCCTGGGTGGAGCGGCATATGCCGGTGCTTCGCGGCATCGGCGAGGACTTCAGCAATAGCCGCCCCTTTGCCGGGCTGAAGATAGCCCTTTCCGTGCATCTTGAGGCCAAGACGGCCTATCTCTGCCGGGTGCTGGAGTTGGGCGGCGCGAAGATGTACGTCACCGGCTCCAACCCTCTGTCCACTCAGGACGATGTGGCGGCGGCCCTTGCGTCAAAGGGCATGGAGGTCTTTGCCCGCTACGGCTGCGATATGGAGGAGTACGAGCGCTGTCTGTGCTCGGTGCTGGAGCCGGGTCCCAATATCATCATCGACGACGGGGGCGACCTTGTCCATCTCATGCACACCAAATATACCGACCTTATCCCCGGCGTTATCGGCGGCTGCGAGGAGACCACCACCGGCATCCATCGGCTGCGCGCTATGGCCAGAGCGGGGGAGCTGCGCTTCCCCATGGTCATGGTCAATGAGGCGGACTGCAAGCATATGTTCGACAACCGCTACGGCACCGGCCAGTCGGTGTGGGACGCCATAGACCGCACCACCAACCTTATCGTTGCCGGGAAGTACGCGGTCATCTCCGGCTACGGCTGGTGCGGCA
>CAYSFK010000149.1:0-3907 GCA_964430345.1 uncultured Oscillospiraceae bacterium
CCTCTATGCCGTGGGAGCCCTTCTCCTTGCGAAAGCAGGGAGAGTAGCTGGTGAGGGTCTGGGGCAGGCTGTCCTCGGGAATTATCTGGTCTATGAACTTGCCTATCATGGAGTGCTCAGAGGTGCCGATAAGATACAGGTCCTCCCCCTCTATCTTATACATCATGGCGTCCATGTCCGTCTGGCTCATGACGCCCTCCACCACGTTGCCGTGTATCATAAAGGGCGGGATGCAGTAAGTGAAGCCCTTGTCTATCATGAAGTCTCTGGCATAGGCCAGCACGGCGGAATGGAGCCGGGCAATGTCGCCCATGAGATAGTAGAAACCGCTGCCGGAGACCCGGCCCGCCGCGTCCATGTCCACGCCGCCGAAGCTCTCCATTATATCCGTGTGATAGGGGATATCGAAGTCTGGCACCAACGGCTCGCCGAAGCGCTCCACCTCGACGTTGGCGCTGTCGTCAGGACCCAGAGGCACGGAGGGGTCGATAATATTGGGGATGGTCAGCATTATCTGGCGTATGCGCTCCGCCAGCTTCTCCTCCGAAGCCTCCAGCTCCGCCAGCCTGTCGGCGTTGGCCTTGACCTGAGCCTTGACCGCCTCCGCTTCAACAAGCTTGGAGGCGTCCTTCTTGGCCTGACCCATAAGCATACCTATCTGCTTGGAGAGGGTGTTGCGGCTGGCCCGAAGCTCGCTGGCCTCGGTAATGGCAGCCCGGTTCTCGGCGTCCAGCGAAAGAAGCTCGTCCACCAGAGGCAGCTTTGCGTCCTGAAATTTCTTCCTTATGTTCTCCCGCACGGCATCGGGATTCTCTCTTACGAATTTTATATCCAGCATTTTATCTTCTCCTGTTTATCTTACTTTTTATTCCAAAGCCCGTACAGCGCGGTTATCAGCGCCTCCCGGTCGTCCGCGCCGTAGTACTCCAGCTCTATGCGGCCGTTCTTCCTGCCCTCTGTCAGCTTGACCTTCCGGCCCAGGGCGGAGCTGAGCTGACGGGAGACTTCGGCGGCGTAGTCCACCGTGGGCTTGGCCGTGCCGGAGCTTTTCTCGGCGGGGGCCTTTGTGAGTCTGGCAGCCAGCGCCTCCGTCTTTCTTACGGACAGGGAGTGCTGCGCCACCTCACGGGCCGCCTCAAGCTGCTGCTTGGCGTCGCTTATTGGCACCAGCGCCCTTGCATGGCCTGCGGAGAGCTTGGCCTGCTCCACCATCTCCAGCACTGCCGGGCTCAGGGACAGCAGCCGCAAAGCGTTGGTCACAGCGGGACGGGAGCGGCCCACGCTTTTGGCGGCCTCCTCCTGAGTGAGCCCGTACTCCTCGATAAGAGTTCTGTAGCCCTTAGCCTCCTCAATGGGGTTCAGGTCCTCCCGCTGCAGGTTCTCCACCAGAGCCAGCTCCGCCGTAGTTCTGTCGTCGGCCTCGATGACCCGCACCGGCACCTCAGTGAGCCCTGCCAGCCTGGCCGCACGCCAGCGGCGCTCCCCGGCGATTATCTGGTAGTAGCCGGTGTCCAGCTTTCGCACGGTTATGGGCTGGATAAGCCCGAAGCGGGAAATGGAATCCGCCAGCTCCTGCAGCGCCTCCTGGTCAAAGCGCTCTCTGGGCTGCTCAAGCCTGGGCTCCACCTTGGCGATGGGCAGCTCCAGCAGGCCGGTGCTGTCGTCTCCGTAGTCGTCGGCGCCGAACAGCACGTCCAGACCGGTGCCCAGGCCCTTCTTTTCCTTTGTCATATGCCCTTGTCCTCCTGTCCCTCACAGCGGCGGACAAACTCCTCCGCCAGACTAAGATACGCGCGGCTGCCCCGGTTCAGCCTGTCGTAGACCACACCCGGCAGCCCGTGACTGGGCGCCTCGGAGAGCCGGACGCTTCGGGGAATGACCGTCTCGTATATCTTGTCGCCCATGTACTTTCTCAGCTCGTGGGCCACCTGCGCGGTGAGATTGGCCCGGGCGTCATACATAGTGAGCACTATGCCCTCCACCGTCAGCCTGCGGTTCAGGCGGCGGCTGCACATTTTTATACTGGTCATAAGGTCGGCGATACCCTCCAGCGCGTAGTACTCGCACTGCATGGGGATAAGCACACTGTCGGCAGCCACAAGGGCGTTCACCGTCAGCAGCTCCAGAGAGGGCGGGCAGTCCAGCAGTATGTAATCGTATTCGCTGTAAAGGGCCGACACCGCTTCGCGAAGCACGTATTCCCGGCGCTGGACGTTTATCAGCTCCACCGAAGCGGCAGCCAGCTCCTTGGACGCGGGGATAACGTCGCCGTAGTCCGTATGGACCACGCAGTCAGCGGCGGGGACGCTGTTTATCAGCATATCATAGGCATTGGGCCTGGTGCTCTTGGACACCCCCATGCCGGAGCTGGCGTTGCCCTGGGGGTCACAGTCGCACAGCAGCGCCCGCTTCCCCAGCGTGGACAGGGCCGCGCACAGGTTGACGCAGGTGGTGGTCTTGCCCACGCCGCCCTTTTGATTGGCTATGGCGATTATCCTGGCCATAAGATCCCTCCCCTTTTATTTCTGTCAGTGCATTATAACAGCTATGGATGAGGATTTCAATGTTTCATGTGAAACATTATTATAAAACTTCCATGTTGCCTTTGCGAGAGTAGGGCGGGCTGCTCTCAGCCCGCCCTACGGAATCCGTTGATTTAATCAGAGATCACTAAGGGGAAGGCTTTAAAGGAGCGTTTCACGTGAAACATCCCTAGCCCAGCAGCATATCAATGTCGTCTATACCTATGCCGCGGTGGAGGGCAAGGTCCACGCCGTAGCCAATGATGCGGGCGGCCTGACGCACCAGGGAGTCAATGCCTCGCGGCGTGACAAATAGATTCTCAAGGCTGCTGTCCTTGCTGCCCAGGGAGGCGGCGTCGATGACAGTGGGCATTCCCACCGCCACCACCGGCACACCCAGAGACGCGGCGCTGAGCTCCCGGCGGTCATTGCCCACGCCGGAGCCGGGGGAGATGCCGGTGTCCGTCACCTGCACCGTGCGGCAGAGCCGGTCCGCATCGGCACCGGCCAGCGCGTCTATTACAAGCACCAGCTCCGGCTTCAGCTCCCGACACAGCACGGCCACCTGCTCCGCGCTCTCTATCCCGGAGGTGCCCAGAACGCCGGGACGGCACAGGGACAGGGAGCAAAAGCCCTGAAAGGTCTCCGGCTGGCTGCGCTTCAAATGGCGAGTGACCAGAATGGAGCCTGCGGCCAGACTGCCCAGAGCGTCCGGCGTAATGTCGGGATTGCACAGCGCCGCCACCAGCACGTTTTCGCAGGCTTGGGGGACACAGCGGCGCAGCAGCTCGGAAAGAGCACCGACGCAGTCGGCAAAGCTGTCCGCCCCCGGCCCGAAGCGCTCCGGCAGCAGCAGCGTGAAATATTTACCCACCGGCTTTGAAAGGGCCCGGGCGCCCTCCTCGTTCAGCACCTCCACCGCGCTGACCGTAAGACCCCTCAACGTCTCCTCCCGGCTGCGTACCCCCGCAAGCTCACCGCCGCCCAAAAGAGTATGGGCCTCCGCCGCCATATCCGTCCTGCCTGAATACAACATTACTGCACCTCAAAATATCAAGATATAGTATAGCATTCCCAAAACAGGCACAAGCGATAAGCCGGTGAAAATAATAATAAAATATTTGAAAAAAAGCTTGCTTTTCAGGACTTTCTTTGATATAATCCCTAAATGCGTACGGTCTGTATGCTTTAATCTTTATAGGAGGAGGTGGCAATTGAAACATGGCCAACATTAAATCTTCTGCCAAGAGGGACCTTAAGTCCAAGGAACTCAGAGCCAAGAACCGCTCTGACAAGACCGAGCTCAAGACCATGATGAAAAAGTTTGACGCAGCTGTTTCCGAAGGCGACCGCGATACAGCCGTCAGTGCCTATAAAGACGCAGC
>CAYSFK010000150.1:0-3891 GCA_964430345.1 uncultured Oscillospiraceae bacterium
CTTCATGGAGGGCAAAATACTCAGCGAGTCTGAGATAGCCGAGATGAGTGCGCTGCCTTCAAAGGCCGCGCTGTACTCCAAGGTCCTTGGCACCATGATCGCACCCATCACCGGCCTGGCCGTATGTCTCGGTCAGATTCTTGAGCAGAAGGGCGGCTCTATGGAGGCCCCCGCTGCCGAAGCCGCCGAATAAGCGGAACAAAAAGATTTAATTGGAGGATAATTACAATGAGTGAAAAAATCACCGCCATGATCGAAGAGATCAAAGGCCTTTCCGTTCTTGAGCTCAGCGAGCTCGTACACGCGCTTGAGGATACCTTCGGCGTTTCCGCCGCCGCCGTTGCCGCCGGCCCCGCCGTCGCCGCCGGCCCCGTTGTGGAAGAGAAGACCGAGTTTGACGTTGTTATGACCAGCTTCGGCGCTGAGAAGATCAAGGTCATCAAGGAAGTCCGCGGCATCACCGGTCTGGGTCTGGCTGAGGCCAAGGCTCTGGTCGAGGGTGTGCCTGCCAAGATCAAGGAAGGCGTTTCCAAGGACGACGCTGAGGCTCTCAAGGCTCAGCTGGAGGCCGTTGGCGCCGCTGTCGAGCTCAAGTAAGCAAAACATAAAAAACGCTCATCCCTACGGCGTACCGCCTTATGGGATGGGCGTTTTTTTATTTATTCAGCTCCGATAAGCGGGGAGTGTTGGGGCCCTCGCTCTCGCAGGTCAGCGCGCCGGCCTTGAGTGCGACGTCCAGCGTCTGCTCAAGGTCAAGCCCCCGCAGCCCCGCCCAGACTATGGCGGCGGTGGCGGCGTCCCCGGCGCCGGTGCTGTCCTTTACGCTGATGTCCGCACAGGGGCGGCGCAGCAGCTTTCCCTTGGCGGCGGCTATCATGCCATTACTGCCCAGACTGATGTACACCTGCTCCACTCCCGCTTCCAGCAGCGCTGCCGCCGCCCGCTCCGGGTCATGCTCCCCGGTCAGCGCCTCCGCCTCCATGGCGTTGGGCTTTATGGCCCGAAGCCTGCCCAATACCGGCAGCAGCCTTGGGGCCTTGGCGGCGGACACCGGGTCCGCGTATATGGGCACGTTCACCCTATGGCATAGAAATCTGACAGTCTCCGCCGACAGGTTCGCGTCCAGCACCACAGTGCCCGCGCCGTTCAGCCGGGGCAGCAGCGGCTCCACGATATCCGGCGTGAGACAGTCGCACACGGCCATGTCGTTGACCGCCGCCACCATGTCTCCGCCGCAGTCGCTCACATACACGTAGGCGGAGCAGCTTCGGCCGGGAAAGACCTGCGCCATGCTCATATCCAGACCCTGAGCCTTGCAGTCTGACAGCAGGGCGGCGGAGCCGGGATCGTCCCCAAAGGCGGCCAGCAGGCTCACCGATACGCCCAACAAACTCAGGTCGTGGGCGATGTTGCGGCCCACGCCGCCCGGCATAAAGCTGACCGCGCCGGGGTTGGAGTCCCGCAGCCGCAGCGTCCCCACGGACCGGCCCCGGATATCCATATTGACGCCGCCTATCACTATGGCGGTGTTTTTGCTTATCCCAGCTGCCATATATCTGCGGCGTACTGGGCGATGGCCCTGTCGGCGGCGAAGATACCGCTCTGGGCGGTATTCATCAGCGACAGTCTGGCCAGCTCGCCGCTGTCGCTTATGCAGTGGTAGAGCCGCTTCTGGCACTGCGCGTAGGCGGGGTAGTCCGCCACCAGCATATAGGGGTCGCCTCCGTAGATAAGCCCGCTCATAAGGTCGGAGTAATTCTTGCCGTCGGAGAAGCCCTGACTTATCCGGGCCACCACCCGGCTCAGCTCGCTGTCCGCTCTCACCAGAGCCGCCGGGTCGTAGCCCTGCTGCCGCAGCGCGGCAATCTCCTCGGTGTGCAGGCCGAACAGGAACATATTCTCGTCCCCCAGCCGCTCGTACATCTCAACGTTGGCCCCGTCCAGAGTGCCAATGGTCACGGCCCCGTTCATCATCAGCTTCATGCAGCCGGTGCCGGAGGCCTCCTTACCGGCGGTGGATATCTGCTCCGATATCTGGGCGGCGGGCACTATGGCCTCGGCGGCGCTGACCCGGTAGTTCTCCACGAAGTATATCTGCAGCCTATCCCTGCACAGGGGGTCGTTGTTCACATCGGCGGCAAGAGACAGCAGCAGCTCTATTATCCGCTTCGCGGTCTTGTAGCCTGCGGCGGCCTTGGCGCCGAACACGAAGGTACGTGGCAGAAAGTCCCCGTTGGGGTCGTCGTGAAGCCGAAGCTGCATGGCCACGATGCTCATGGCGCAAAGGAGCTGGCGCTTGTATTCGTGAAGCCGCTTTATCTGCACGTCCATAACGGCGTCGGTGTTGAGCAGGAAGCCGTCGTTCTTCACGGCGAACTCCGCAAAGCGCCGCTTGTTCTGCGCCTTTATCTCCAGCACCCGGCGGCGCACCTCCGCGTCCCCCGCGAAGTCCGCCAGTCTTATAAGCTCCTCGGGCTTTGTCAGATAGCCGTCCCCGCCCAGCAGCTCGCATATAAGGGAGTCCAGGCCGGGGTTTATCTGGCTGAGCCAGCGCCGGTGGTCCACGCCGTTGGTGACGTAGGTGAAGCGCTCCGGCCGCAGTGAGTACACGTCTTTAAACAGATCCCGCTTGAGTATGTCCCCGTGGAGCCGGGACACGCCGTTGACCTTGTAGCAGGCGGCAAGACAGAGGTTCGCCATGTGTACCTGCCCGTCGCTGATTATAAGGCTGCGGCCCACCCGCTCGTCGCTGCCGAAGCCGCCTATAAGGTAGTTGCACCAGCGGCGGTTTATCTCGCACAGTATTTCCCATATCCGGGGCAGCAGCTGCTGGATAAGGCTTTGGGGCCATTTCTCCAGCGCCTCGCTCATCACCGTGTGGTTGGTGTAGGCCACGCTCTTGCGCACTATGGCCCAGGCCTCGTCCCAGCCCAGCTCGTGCTCGTCCATGAACAGGCGCATAAGCTCCGGGATAATGAGTGTGGGATGGGTGTCGTTGATCTGAATAACATGGTGCTCCGCAAAGGAGCGGATATCCCCCCAGGTCTGTATATGCTTTTTCACGATGTACTGGGCCGTGGCGGATACGAAGAAGTACTGCTGCTTGAGCCGCAGAGTCTTACCCTCCATATGGTCGTCCGCCGGGTAGAGCACCTTGGTTATGACCTCCGCCATGGTGCGCTGCTCCAGGCTCTTGACGTACTCCCCCTCGGAGAACAGGTACATATCCAGCGAATTGGGGCTGGCCGCCTCCCAGAGCCGCAACACGTTTATCTCCCTGCCGCCGTAGCCCGCTATCAGCATATCCCGGGGCACAGCCAGCACCGCGTTATAGCCGGTGTGCTCCGCCCGGTAATGGCCAAGGCTGTCCCAGTGGGGGGATATCTGCCCGCCGAAGCGCACCTCCACCGTGTCCTCGTGGCGGGGTATCAGCCAGCTCTCCGCCGCCGTGCGCCAGTCGTCGGCGGCCTCGCTCTGCTTGCCGTCTGCCAGCTTCTGGCGGAACATACCCAGCTCGTAGCAGATGGAATAGCCGGTGGCCTGAAGCCCCAGCGTGGCCATGGAGTCCATGTAGCAGGCGGCCAGCCTGCCCAGACCGCCGTTGCCCAGCCCCGCGTCCGGCTCCTCCTCAAATATATCCGAGGCCTTGCGGCCCATATCCTCCAGCGCCCCTATGACTGCCTCCGACACGCCCAGGTTGTAGGCGTTTTTCATCAGGGAGCGGCCCATGAGGAATTCCATGGACATATAGTGTATCTCCCTGTTGGCGTGGCGCGGGTCCTCCACGGTCAGCAGCCTGCTCATAAGCTCCCTTATGACCATGGCCGTAGCCTGGAAAAGCTGCTCGTTGTCGGCGTTTCGGCCGGTCACGCTGAACTGGGCGCAGAGCTT
>CAYSFK010000151.1:0-3814 GCA_964430345.1 uncultured Oscillospiraceae bacterium
TCTTTTCTGTCAGACCCGGGATAAATCCGGAAGGAACCTGTTTACGGTCCGGGTGTCGTGGTCATCATCGCCGGCTTTGTCACCATCGTTGACCTGCTGCTGCAGGCCTTCATCCCCGCCCTCAGCGCGGCTCTGGGCGTGTTCATCCCCCTCATCGTGGTCAACTGCATCATCATCGGCAGGGCTGAGGCCTTCTGCCAGAAGCAGCCCGTAGGTGCCTCCTTCTTTGACGGCATCTTCCAGGGCCTGGGCTACACCTGTGTGCTGATAATCATGTGTGTGGTCCGTGAGCTGCTGGGCAGCGGCCGCTTCGGCGGCGGCCTTATCGATATCGCCAACGGCTTCCGCTTTACCCTGGACGGCACCGGCGCCGGTATACAGCTGTTCCCCGCCGAGTTCGGCGCCGCCATACTGAACCTGCCCTTCGGCGGCTTTTTGACCCTGGGTACTCTTATCGCGGTGATGCAGTACGCTCTGAAAAAAGCGGAAAAGAAGAAAGAGCTTGCGGAAAAGACCGGAAAGGAGGCTGAGGGCTGATGCTTACCAACATAATCTCCATCTCTCTGGGTGCCATACTTATAAACAACTTCATCTTCTCCCAGTTCCTGGGCTGCTGCCCTTTCCTGGGCTGCTCCAACAAGGTGGATACCGCCACGGGCATGGGCCTTGCGGTGGTGTTCGTCATGGGCCTTGCCTCGGCCATCTGCTGGGTTATCGACCAGTATGTGCTGGTGGCCCTGGGCCTTGAGTTTTTGCAGACCCTGACCTTTATTCTGGTCATTGCGGCTCTGGTGCAGTTCGTGGAAATGTTCCTGAAGAAATCCGTCCCCGCGCTGTACTCCGCCCTGGGCATTTACCTGCCCCTTATCACCACCAACTGCGCGGTGCTGGGCGTGGTGCTGCTGAACGTGCAGAACGAGTACAGCTTCATCGAGTCTCTGGTCTACGGCATCACCGGCGGCGTGGGCTTCATGCTGGCCATCGTGCTGTTTGCCAGCGTCCGGGAGCGGGTGCAGTTCTCCGATTACCCTGAGTGCTTCGAGGGCTTCCCCATATGCCTGGTGTCCGCCGGACTGCTGGCGCTGGCCTTCATGGGCTTCAGCGGAATGCAGATATTCTGAGGAGGGAGAAAGGATATGAATACTATCATTCTCGCCATCCTGGTCCTGGGCGTGCTGGGCGGCGTGTTCGGCGCGGTGCTGGCTGTGGCCGCCAAGATATTCCATGTGGAGGTGGACCCCAAGCAGGAGCAGGTGCGGGCCTGCCTCGCCGGCGCCAACTGCGGCGGCTGCGGCTATCCCGGCTGTGACGGGTACGCCGCTGCGGTGGCCGCCGGAGAGGCGCCCACCAATAGATGCGTTGCCGGCGGCGCCGAAGCCGCAGAGAAGATCGCGGCCATCATGGGCGTGTCCGGCGCAGCTGCTGAAAAGATGGTGGCCTTCGTGCCCTGCTCCGGTACCGAGGGCCACGCGGAGAAGCGCTTCAACTACTCCGGCCCCGTGGACTGCCAGGCCGCCATGCTGTTCGGCGGCAAGAGCAATAAGACCTGCACCTTTGCCTGCGTGGGTCTTGGCAACTGCGTCAAGGCCTGCCAGTTTGACGCCATGCACATCGTGGACGGCGTGGCCAAGGTGGACCGCTCCAAGTGCGTGGGCTGCGGCGCCTGCGCGGAGGTCTGCCCCAAGAGCATCATCAAGCTCATTCCCGAGAGCCAGAAGGTCATGCCCGCCTGCGGCAACAAGAACAAGGGCGCGGCTGTCATGAAGATGTGCGACTTCGGCTGCATCGGCTGCATGAAGTGCCAGAGGGAGTGCCCTGCCGACGCCATCACCGTGGTGGATAATCTGGCGGTGGTGGATGCCTCCAAGTGCGTGGGCTGCGGCCACTGCGCGGATATCTGCCCCAGACATATCATCAACTGGTTCGGCTGATACGATCTCAAACAAGCGTAAAGCAAAAGCTGCCCGACACGATGTCGGGCGGCTTTTATATTCGGATTGACTTATTTGCGGATTCTGTTAAACTAATACTGTGCTTAAATAGAAATACTCATTTCTGTTTAAGCCGCTGTGCCAATGGAGCGTATGCTCCGGGAGGTGTTACTGTGGTATATATACTGATATTTCTCATCGGCTATCTTATAGGCTGTCCCAATACGGCGCTGGCTTTGGCAAAGCTCAAAAAAGTTGATATGCGCTCCGGCGGCTCCGGCAATCCCGGCGCCTCCAATGCCATGATCCTCATGGGCTGGAAGGCCGGCATAATCGTGGCCCTCTGCGATATCGGCAAGGGTCTGGCGGCGGTGCTGCTGTGCAGGGCGCTGTTCCCCTGGGCCCAGTTCGCTGCGGCGGTGGGTGGCGTGGGCTGTGTGCTGGGGCATATGTTCCCCTTCTATTTGCGCTTCAAGGGGGGAAAGGGCTTCGCCTCATATCTGGGCATGACCCTTGCGCTGAACTGGAAGCTGGCCCTTATCCTTTTTGCTGCCATAGCGCTGGTGACCCTTATCACCGACTATATCGTGGTGGGGACCCTCACCACGATAATCAGCCTGCCCCTGTACTACGCTGTCAGCTCCGCCTTCATCGTGGCCCTTATCCTGGCCGTGGCCTCTGCAGTCATCGTCTACAAGCACAGGGAAAACCTGGTGCGTATATATAAGGGCACAGAGATAGGCCTGCGCAGCGCCAATCGAGGCGACAGGCGGGCGGATATCAGGTGAGCTCCGCCAAGTCAACGCCGAAGTACTTCTGCGCGAAATCCACCTGAGCCACCCTGAAGCTCTTGCCCCGCAGGTATTCCAGAGCCCCCGCCTCCGTAGGGAAGGCGAACTCCAGCTTATAGGAGTACAGTGCCTGACCCTTCTCATCAAAGCCCTTGTTGAAGCGCTCGCTGCCGTATTTCCCGTCTCCCAGCAGCGGCCAGCCGGCGTGGGCCATCTGTGCCCGTATCTGGTGGGTGCGCCCTGTCAACAGTCGGCACTCCACCAGTGACAGATTGCCCTTGGACATGATAGTGCGGTACTCGGTTACGGCGGTCTTGGCTCCCGGCTCCGGGCGGTTTTTTATAAATACCTGATTCTTCACGGCGTCCTTGAACAGATAGTTTTCCAGTCTGCCGTTTGCGGGCTGGGGCTTGCCCTGCACGGCGCAGAGGTAGTACTTTTCTATCTCCCGGTCCTTTATCTTCTCGTTGATTATCCGCAGCGCCTCCGCGTTTTTGGCCGCAATGACGATGCCGCCGGTGTTTCGGTCTATGCGGTTGCACAGCGCCGGGGCAAAGGCGTTTTCCGCCTTGGGCTGCCACTGACCCTTCTGGGCCATGTACGCCTGCACGTTGGCTATCAGCGTGTTGTAGTCCCACACCCCGGCGCTGTGGCACAGCACCCCCGGCCGCTTATCCAGCAGCAGCAGGTTGTCGTCCTCGTATACTATGTCCAGCCTGGGCGTACCCACCTTAAGCCAGGAGTTCTCCTCGCGGGGCTTCTCGAAAAACTCGTCGTTTATATAGAGGGATATTACATCCCCCTCCGTCAGCCGGGCGTCCCGCTTTGCGCCCTTGCCCCCCAGCTTTATCCGCTTAAGGCGTATATATTTTTGCAGCAGCGACTCCGGCAGCAGCGGCACGGCCTTGCCCACAAAGCGGTCAAGCCTTTGCCCCGCGTCGTTTCGCCCTACGGTGAGCTCCTTCATTTTTGCCTATATCTCCAGTTCGTAGGTTCATTAGAATTGTGTACTTTTTCAGAGTATACTATATAAAAATTCTGTTGACAAGTCCTGTCAAGTAAACTATAATACTTAAGCGACTGTGCGAGGTG
>CAYSFK010000152.1:0-3736 GCA_964430345.1 uncultured Oscillospiraceae bacterium
GCATGGCGGAGAAGATGGAGGAGTTGAACTCCAGAATATCTCCGGGCTTCGGGTCTGTGCAGGGCGGGATTATCTCGTCGCCTGTGGGGATGATGCTGACTGTGGGCCGCTTTATAACATTTATCTCAAGCACTCCGCCCGCTATCATGGCGCCGATGGAGGCCGCTGTGACTTTCATGTACGCCGGAAGTATCATCTCGCCTGCGCATACGTCCTCGCCAATCTGGCGGATATGCTGCCAGGGCGCGGCGGCGGAATGTATCGTGACGCTGCCGTCATCGTTCTTGACAATATCCTCCACCATTATCACAGCGTCGCAGCCCTCCGGGATGGCGTCGCCGGTGTCCACCACCGTGAAGCTGTCGGCGGAAAGCGTGACCGGCGTAGTCTCTGTTGCGCCGAAGCTGAGCTTCGCGTCGATGGCGATGCCGTCCATGGCGCTGGCCGCGTAGTGGGGAGCGCAGATGTGGGCGTACACAGGCTCGGAGGTAAGCCTGCCGCAGGCCTCCTGCACGGGTATGCGCTCCGCTTTGGGGCCAAAGCCGGAGCTTCTGAGCCAGTCTATGTACTCATCTCTGGCCTGAACCAGCGGAGTATTCGTGAGGTATTCAAAGCCCATCGTCTTACTCTCCCATCGTCACTGTGACCTGTATTTCAGCGCCCTTGGGCAGACCCTCGCAGTCTCTGCTTATACAGAAATACCCGTCCGCTCCCGCAAGGGTGGTGATAAGCCCGGACTTCGCCCGGATGGGCTGGGCCAGCAGCTCCGCGCCCCGGCGCTCCAGCCTCACGCAGCCGTACTGCGCTCTGCCGTGGTTGGCGCTGACGCTCTCGGTGAGCCTTGCGGACACAGTATAGCTTGGCATATCGCGCCCCATAAGCCTTGCCAGCAGCGGCAGCACGAACAGCTTCGTCACGAAATATGCCGCCACCGGATGCCCCGGCAGCCCCACCAGCGGCTTGCCGCTTGCGGTCCTGCCCATGATGGTGGGCTTGCCCGGCTTCATGGCGATACCGTGGAGCAGCAGCGTGCCCATACTCTCGATTATCCGACAGCTGGCGTCCTTCACGCCTACGCTGCTGCCGCCGGAGATAAGCACGGCGTCGCAGCTTTCCGCGGCTTTACGCACTGTCTCAATTAGTAAAGTCTCATCGTCCCGGACGATGCCGAAGCTGACGCTCTGCGCGCCGAAGGACTTGAGCATGGCGGCAAGCATGGGCGAATTCACGTCCCGCACCTGACCCGCCTTGGGAACGCGCTCCGGTTCCACCAGTTCGTCGCCGGTGGATATGACAGCGACCCGCAGTTGCCTTGACACAGGGACGTCAACAACGCCTATGGCGGCAAGGGCACCGATATCCTGGGACGAAAGCAGCCGTCCACGATTCAGTACGCTCTTACCCGGAAAAACGTCGTCGCCCCGGAATATCATGTTCATCCCCGGCGCTCCGGGCTTTGAGATGCCGACGGTGCCGTCGCCGTAGTCCTCCGCGTATTCCAGCATCACGCAGCAGTCGGCCCCCTGGGGGACAGCGCCGCCGGTGGGCACATAGCAGCAATGGCCCGCAGGCAACAGAAAACCCGCCCCCTGGCCCATCAGCACCTCTCTGTAGAGCGTGAGCACGGCGGGAACGGAATCCGAGCAGCCGAAGGTGTCGGCCGCACGGACGGCATAGCCGTCAACAGTGGAGCGGTCGAAATCCGGCACATATTCACTTGCTGTGACGTCTGACGCCAAAACTCTGCCTGCGGCCTCGTCCAGCCCCACAGTCTCCCCGCTGCCCGTTAACGGCGAAAACTCTGCCCTGATAAGCTCCAACACTTCGTCCGGTGTTTTTACCTTAAGCATACTGTCCTCCATACCCCGGATACGTCCGACCTTCATTGTATTCGCTGTACATTATACTTTTTTTTTACCCAGCGCACAAGTAATTACGATTGATTTGCGGCAGACTGCATCAAATACGCAGGTTTTTCTACACTGTCCTTGACTGACAGATGCCCAAGCATATATAATCGAAGCACAACAAAAAGACGGTGGTAGATATGGAAGAACGCTGCATCAGAAACCTTGGCGCGCTGACCGAGGCCGAGTGCCTGGGGCTGAAAGGGAAAAAGGTATTTGTCGCCGGCTGCGGCGGGCTTGGCGGGCACATTATCGATATGCTCCTGCGCGTGGGCGTGGGCGCTATGACTGTGGCGGACGGAGATGTGTTCGAGCAGTCCAACCTCAACAGACAGCTTTTGAGCGGTATGGACGTTCTCGGCACTTCCAAGGCGGAGGCTGCCAAGGCCCACGCCGCCAGAGTCAACCCGGAGGTCCGCTTCACAGCGCACAATGAGTTCATAACTGAGGACAATGTATCCGCCATGGTAAAGGGCTGTGACGCGGTCATGGACGCGCTGGACAGCATATCGGCCAGAAAGCTTCTGAAAGCGGAATGTGACAGGCAGGGAATACCGTATATCTACGGGGCAATAAGCGGCTGGACGGCGCAGGCGGCGGTGTCTCTGCCGGGCGACGGGCTTCTGGATGCGCTCTATCCGGAGGGCGCCACCGCCACCGGCAAAAGCTCGCTGTCCTTTACACCGGCGCTGTGCGCGGCGCTTCAAAGCTCGCTGTGCGTAAAGCTGCTTTGCGGAAGAACAATAGAGAGCGGTGGGCTGTACTGCTTTGACCTGCTCGACCTTGAATTTGAAAAACTATTCTGATCAGAAATACCCGTTTGCTTTATCGCGCGTTGGGCATACGGGCTTTTCATGGAGGAAATATGCGAACCGGCGCAGTAATAGCAGGCGTAGTTGGCGACGGGTATGGCTTCGATCCCATTACTCCGATCGGCAGCGTTTCCGCAGCTCAGCGAATAGCTGCCGTGCTCAGGCAGGCCGGCGTAGACTCCGTAGTATTCGTTACCGTCTATAACGGCCTGAAGCTGGAAAAGACCTTGGCGGATTACGGGGTCATAACGCTGTATAACGAGTGATTCAGCGCCTTGCCGTCCGCGTCGGCAAAAAGACCGTCAATTTAACAAACACTAAGCCAGAACAATCACAAGAAAAAACCGGGCATATTAGAGAAAAAACCCGTCAAACGATAACGCTTGACGGGATTGGTGGACCTTAGGGGGATCGAACCCCTGACCTCCAGATTGCGAACCTGGCGCTCTAAGGGGAGTTGCAGAGATATGCACATTCATTGAAAAAATAACAGAAAACAGTGTGTGTCCTGCGTATTGAGGCTTTTTTGTGTATAAGCAGGTTTATTAATTCATACGAAATTAGTACATCCAATGCTACTAAGTCGGTTCTTTATCAGGAGCGTTCCATTGGAGCGTCTTTTTATTTGGAGAAATTCGTCTCACGGTGAGATTCATTTTCACTCCGTATACAACAGCAATTCAGCTATTATTAAATGCACTTGACAAAATGAACGATAATGTGTAAAATGATAGACAAATGAAAGCTGGGAGAGAAAAAGATGACAGACATTATATATGGCTTCAACCTCGATAAACTGAGTCAGGCAATAGTTAGCAGTATTCAGAATGCGCTGGAAACAATTATGCCAGAAATTATGGTAGACAACAATTTTGAAGAACGCGATGGTTATGGGCAGTTTAGATGGAATGCTATTATTGCTCAGTTAAGGGAAAAATGCCAGTACTTGGGGAGGCTAGAGTTGGGAATATGTCGCAGAGGTGGCTGGAAAACACCAGTATTATTTGATCCGATTTC
>CAYSFK010000153.1:0-3732 GCA_964430345.1 uncultured Oscillospiraceae bacterium
GCAACCCCGCCGTCATCGCCGACAATGTGGGCGACAACGTAGGCGACGTGGCCGGTATGGGCGCCGACCTTTTTGAGAGCTATGTGGGCGCTATCGTTTCCGCCCTTTCACTGGGCGCTTTTGCCGAGGGTCTGTTTCCCGGCGCCGGGCTGTTCTATCCCCTGATGATCGCCGCCGTGGGTATCGCAGCCTCCATCATCGCCACCTTCTTTGTCCGGGGCAAGGAGAACTCCAACCCCCATAAGGCCCTGAAAATGGGCTCCTACGTGTCCTCCGGTCTGGTGGCCGTGGGCGCGCTGGTACTCAGCCAGCTGTTCTTCGGCAGTATGTTCTGCGCCGCCGCCATTATCGCCGGCATCGTCGTGGGTCTGGTCATCGGTATTGTCACAGAGGTTTACACCTCTGAGGACTACAAATCCGTTAAGCGCATAGCCAGCCAGTCCGAGACCGGCTCCGCCACTACCATCATCAGCGGCGTGGCCGTGGGCATGATGAGCACCTGGGTGCCAATAGTGCTTATCTGCATCGGCATTTACGTGTCCTACTCCATGACAGGCGGGCTTTACGGCATAGCTCTGGCTGCCGTGGGTATGCTCTCCACCACCGGCATCACCGTGGCTGTGGACGCTTACGGCCCCATAGCCGACAACTCCGGCGGCATTGCGGAGATGGCCGGTCTTGACCCCCACGTCCGCGAGATAACCGACACCCTGGACGCTGTGGGCAACACCACCGCCGCCATGGGCAAGGGCTTCGCCATAGGCTCCGCCGCCCTGACCGCTCTGGCGCTCTTCGTGTCCTACGCCACCGAGGTGGGTCTGGGCAGCATTGACCTGCTGTCTCCCTACGTGGTCATCGGCCTGCTGATAGGCGGTATGCTCCCCTTTGCCTTCTCCGCGCTGACCATGGAGTCCGTGTCCAAGGCCGCCTACAGCATGATAGAGGAGGTTCGCCGTCAGTTCCGGGAGATCCCCGGCATCCTCCAGGGCACAGGCAAGCCGGATTACGCCTCCTGCGTCGCCATCTCCACAAAAGCCGCCCTGCGCGAAATGATAATTCCCGGCCTCATGGCGGTCATAGTCCCCCTGCTGGTGGGCATCCTGCTGGGCACCGAGTCTCTGGGCGGTCTGCTGGCCGGAGCTCTGGTCACGGGTGTGCTGATGGCCATATATATGTCCAACTCCGGCGGCGCCTGGGACAACGCCAAGAAGTACATCGAAAAGGGCCACAACGGCGGCAAGGGCTCCGAAGCCCACAAGGCCTCCATCGTAGGCGACCCCTTTAAGGATACCTCCGGTCCCTCCATCAATATTCTTATCAAGCTGATGACCGTTGTTTCCCTGGTCTTTGCACCGCTCTTCGTGAAGATAGGCGGCCTGCTGATATTCTGAGCTAAGCCTTGCGCCCTCCCGCTCGAAAGAACGGGAGGGTTTTCTTTTTTCCGGGCGTTGTTGCAATTGTCCTTGATTTATTCATTGTTGGTGGATATAATAGTAGGGCTCTAAGAAAGAATGAGGTCTGGCGCTTGATGAAAACTGTTCTGAAAATTTTATGCCTGCTCTTTTGCGTGGCCCTGCTGGTCTACGTGATAGCCGACAGGATATCCAATACCTCCCCTCTGGGCGAGACGGAGGCCCCGGCGGAAAGCGTCGTGCCGGTCATATCCGTCTCGGCGGAGCCCGTGGTTTCGGTGGCCACACCGACGCCCACGGCGGAGCCTACCCCTACCCCGCCCCAGGAGTATACCATCTCGCTGTTGGGGGACTGCACTCTCTGGTCCAACGCCAACTACGCCCAGCATTCGGCGGGCTTCGCCAAGACCGTAGCCGAGGACTACGCCTACCCCTTCTCCAACACCATCCAGTATTTTGAGAATGACGACTGCACCCTGGCCAATCTGGAGTGCCTGCTGTCCGACACCAATATGGCCTACGACTATACTCAGGCCACCTTCGCCTTCATCGCGCCCACGGCCTTTGCCAA
Organism: uncultured Oscillospiraceae bacterium; assembly: GCA_964430345.1. Classification (GTDB taxonomy): domain Bacteria; phylum Bacillota; class Clostridia; order Oscillospirales; family Oscillospiraceae; genus Limivicinus. Next base: position 1,984 of record CAYSFK010000153.1, read on the forward strand.
CATCATGCTGGAGGGCGGCGTGGATTTTGTCACCACCGCCAACAACCACCTGATGGACTGCTATGAGACCGGCCGGGACCGCACCTTCGCCACCCTTGAGGAATACGGCCTTCCCTACGGGGGCGAGCGCCAGTCCCAGCTTTTCACCACGGACAGCGGCCTTGTGCTGGGCATATACACCGCCGGCATTGATATGCGGCCCGACTGGAAAACCGATGTGGCCACAGCCGCCATAAAGTCTCTCAGGGAGCAGGGGGCGGAGTACATTATATGTATGTTCCACTGGAGCGACGAGCTGTACTATAAGCCCTACGAATATCAGACAGACCTTGCCCATGCCTGCATCGATGCCGGGGCCGACCTTATCTACGGCAGCCATCCCCACTGTCTCCAGCCTGTGGAAGCCTATGGCGACGGCCTGATATTCTACTCCATGGGCAACTGGGTCTTTGGCGGCAGCACCATGCCCTCCGACCCGGACACCGCCATCGTTCAGGTCAAGCTGAAGCGCAGCGCCGACGGCAGCGTGGTCAACGACGGGTACACCGTTATCCCCTGCTGTGTCAGCAGCAATATTGAGGCCGCCCAGAGCAAGCAGCAGAACTACAACGACTACAAGCCCACCCCCTACGCCGAGGACAGCGAGGAATACGCCCGGGTCATGGCCAAGCTGGACGGCTCCTTCGAGCCCGAAAGTCAGGGCGCGGACTACAGCAACTGGTGGGCCAGCCGCGCACCAACAGAATGAAGCATAACGTCAGCTGTCAAACGATACGACAGCTGACGTTTTCTTTTCCCATTATCCGTCCCCGAGCCCTGTGCGCAGATTTTCAATCTCCAGCATGGCGTTTACGAGGTCATCATTTTCACCGTAGTCCTCAGCATAATCACCAACCCGCTTCTTTAACCGCAGTCTGTCCTGGGGCGTGATGATGCCCTGCTTGATGTAGGTCATCAGCTCACGGTAGATGTCCGAGAACACCAGCGCCTTTGAATTCTTGCTGACTGTATTCATAGAGCTCTCCAAGCCTCCCAACCGCTGGCGTATCTCGCGGTTTTCGGCCCTTTGGGCGTCTATGAAGGCGTCCATTTTTTTGTTCAGGTTTTCGTAATCAGTTTCCCTTGCCATCTGCTTGTCCTCCAGTGAGTACCTGCGGCTGAGCCTGAGCTTTATAAGGTCGCCCCAGACTGAAAATATGACCACCAGCGCGCCGCCGCAGGTGCCCAGGACGGCCAGTACTTTTTCAAACAGCGTCAACGCGCCCGCCTCCTGTGTTTACTTGTTCAGCTCGTCCTTGCGCTTCGCGGCTACTTCAAGTATCACGGTCTTTACGCCGGAGATACCGGCCATAATAGCCGCTATGACAGCCGCCTTGTCAATTTCGGGGTTGAACACCAAAATGCCAAGAAAGCCCTCCACGAATGTCCATGCCGCCCGTTCAAGTATGTTTTTCCAGTTCATATGTAATCTCCTTTTCTCAGCTCAACAGAGCTGCCCACGTCATCCTGCCTGCTATTCCGTCTGCATCAAGCCCGTTGTCATGCTGATACACTCCCACTGCCGCCTCGGTGTCCTCGTCGAATATGCCGGTCATGCCGCAGTCATAGCCGTTGACATTGAGCAGCGCCTGCAGCACCAGCACCTGATCCCCTCCGAAGCCTCGGCACAGCGTGGCCATCGCCGGCAGCTCCGCCGTCCACCGCGCCGAAGGCGCGACCTCTTCACTCTTCACTATTACCTCTTCACTG
>CAYSFK010000154.1:0-3708 GCA_964430345.1 uncultured Oscillospiraceae bacterium
GAACCAACGACACGCGGATTTTCAGTCCGCTGCTCTACCTACTGAGCTACAGAGGCGTATAAAAAACGTGGTGGGAACAACTGGACTCGAACCAGTGACCCCCTGCTTGTAAGGCAGGTGCTCTAACCAGCTGAGCTATGCTCCCCCGGACAGCTAGGTTATAATACTAAAAAAAACCGCGCTTGTCAATATCAATTTCACATTTTCTGACTCATCCCGCCGCAGTGATAAACAATCTCCCGTCGTCCCCCTGGGGACAGTCTGTCCTCAGTCTCACATCTGCAAACCCGGCCGACTCCAGCAGCTCCCGGAGCTTTTCCGGCTCGTGCACATACTCGATGTGCTCCTCCCTCTGCCGGGACCAGTTGAGCTTCTGCCGGGCGAAAATATCCATGCCGTAGACCAGAGCCGGCAGCTCCTCCCGGAAATCCGCCCGCCAGAGGCACAGCAGCCCGTCCGCCTCGTCCACGAATACCCCACCGTCCAGGGAGCGCAGAAACTCCGGCGTCCGGATATCGAAGATGAGCAGCCCGCCGGGCCGCACGAACAGCCGCAGCCGGCGAAAGACCTCCGGCAGCGACTGGGGCTTCAGGTAGTTCATGCCGTCCAGGGAGCAGTAGGCGGCGTCCACCGTGCCGTACAGATCCAGCTCAGCCGCGTCCTGACAGAGAAATAGAGGCGGCGCTTCAAGCCCCGCGCATTTGCTCTGGGCCTGGGCCAGCATATCTAAAGACAGGTCGGCGCCTATCATCTCATAGCCGCGGCTGGCCATCTCCAGAGTCAGGGTGCCCGTGCCGCAGCACAGGTCCAGCAGCAGCCGGAACTGGCCGCCGCAGCGCCGGAACTCACTCTCGTAGAAATCGGCGAACTGGCCGTAGGGCACGTCGCCGGTGAGCCTGTCGTACCATTTTGCCAGAGCGCCGTAGCTGCTCATTGGCCGTCCTTCTTCAGCCGCTCGAATACAATGGCGTAGCCGCCGCGCCCGTACTGGAGGGAGCGGTTGACCCGGCTGATGGTTGCGCTGGAGGCTCCGGTCTGGGCAAGGATATCGTTGTATATCATCCCGTCGTCCAGACAGGACGCCACCTGATACCGCTGCTCCATAGCCAGAAGCTCCGTGACGGTACACAGGTCGTCGAAGAATTTCATGCACTCGTCCACATCCTTCAGGGCGAGTATGGCCTTGTACATATTCTCGTTTCTCGGCTTTTTAGGGAGCTTGTTCATGTCCGCCTCCTGATTGTATATATTTTATAATATGTTACATTATTAAATCAGAAAAGTAAAGAGTTTAAATTGAAAAAGTGCCCACAGCCTGTTAAGAAAAAATCAGTTTGTCGTAAATGCCACTTGCGTAAAAAGGCCGTACAAGATATAATCAAAAACAGAAATACTAATATGGGAAGTCGGGATACAAGTCGGCTTTCCGGAAAGGATAGTGTTATGCCGTTTGCTGCTCCTGTCAGCATGACTGTCGTGTGGCTCATCGCCATGATAGCCCTGCTGATAATCGAAGGCGTGGTGCCTGGTCTGGTGTCCATCTGGTTTGCTCTGGGCTCTCTGGCCGCGCTCATCGCCGCCATTTTGAAGGCGCCCTTATGGCTTCAGGTGGTCTGGTTTCTGGTCATATCCGTCGTCAGTCTGTATTTCACAAGACCTCTGGCCAAGAAATACGTCAACTCCCGCACCCAGCCCACCAACGCGGATATGCTCATAGGCAAGAACTGTATCGTCACCGAGGAGATAGACAACATTCGCGGCGTCGGCGCCGTCACGGTAGGCGGGAAGATCTGGACAGCCCGCACGGAAGACGCGGAAATGAAGGCCGAAGTCGGCAGGGAAATGACAGTTTTGCGCATCGAGGGCGTAAAGCTCATCGTAAAATAAAGGAGGAAATTCAATGCTGATACCGATAATTCTTGTTCTGGTAATCGTAATAATTCTGGTTCGCTGCATCAGGATAGTGCAGCAGGCGAGAGCCTATGTTATAGAATTCCTGGGCGCGTACAAGACCACGTGGAACGTGGGCCTGCATTTCAAGCTGCCCTTTGTGGAGCGGGTGGCCAAGATAGTCAGTCTCAAGGAGCAGGTGGCAGACTTCCCGCCCCAGCCCGTTATCACCAAGGACAACGTCACCATGCAGATAGACACGGTCATCTACTTCCAGATAACCGACCCCAAGCTCTACACCTACGGCATAGAGCAGCCTATGCTGGCCATAGAGAACCTCTCGGCCACCACCCTTCGTAACATCATCGGCGACCTGGAGCTGGACCAGTGCCTTACCAGCCGCGACATTATCAATACCAAGATGCGCACCATATTGGACGAGGCCACGGACCCCTGGGGCATCAAGGTCAACCGTGTTGAGCTTAAGAACATCCTGCCTCCCAAGGAGATACAGAACGCCATGGAGAAGCAGATGAAGGCTGAGCGGGAGCGCCGGGAGGCCATACTTCGCGCCGAGGGCGAGAAGCGTTCCGCCATCCTTACCGCCGAGGGCGAGAAGGAGTCCGCCATACTTCGGGCCGACGCCAAGAAGCAGCAGCAGATACTGGAGGCGGAAGGCGAGGCCGAGGCTATACTCACCGTCCAGACTGCCACAGCCAAGGGCATCCGGCTTCTCAACGAGGCCGCGCCCAGCGATGCCGTCATCAAGATAAAGTCGCTGGAGGCCTTTGCCGCCGCGGCCGACGGAAAGGCCACCAAGATAATCATCCCCAGCGAGATACAGGGCGTGGCCGGTCTGGCCGCCGGTCTGCTGGAGTCCGTGAAGGACGTAAAAAAGACTGAGAAGTAAGCGTTCCCGTTCATTGTTTATATGCCGGCGGCTTTTGTTGCCGCCGGCTTTTTTAAGAGGTAAGCTATGGATAACAAGGCATATGATTTTCTCGTTCGGCACGGGCTGAGCCCGGAGAAGCTGGACCCGGCGGCGGAGGCCGCGGTCATGCTCAGGGATATGCGCGCCGGGCTTCGGGGCGACAGCAGCTCCATGCCCATGATCCCCACATATCTCAGCAACGACGGGGCCGTGCCCCAGGGCGTCCCCGCTGTAGTCATCGACGCCGGAGGCACCAATTTCCGTCGCGCTCTGGTCAGCTTCGGGGAGAACGGAGCGCGGGTATCGGAGCTGAAAAAATCCCGTATGCCGGGCACGGACAGCCCCTGTACCTGGGAGGAGTTCATCTCCTTTGTGGCGGACAGTATAGAGCCCCTGCTGGACAGGGCGGACCGTATCGGCTTTTGTTTTTCCTACTCGGCCCAGATAACCCCGGAGATGGACGGCCGGGTCATCCGCATTGACAAGGAGGTGGTGGTCACCGGCAGCGAAGGCAGGCTGGTGGGCGCCTCTCTCAATGAGGAGCTGTGCCGCCGGGGCATTACCGGGAAGAAAATAGTCATCCTCAACGACACAGTGGCCGTGCTTTTGGGCGGCGCGTCGTCGCTGGATAAGAGCCGTTACAGCGGCTTCATCGGCCAGGTCAGCGGCACGGGCACCAATACCTGCGTGTCCCTGCCCTGTCGGGATATCCCCAAGCTGGCGCTGGATTGGCAGCAGGGGATGCTTATAAACCTTGAGTCCGGCCTGTATGACGGCATCGCCGGCGGTGATTTGGACAGACTGCTGGACGCGGAGAGCCGCAACCCCGGCTCCAAGATATTCGAGAAGCTGACAGCCGGCGGCTATCTGGGCGAGCTGTGCCGTCT
>CAYSFK010000155.1:0-3692 GCA_964430345.1 uncultured Oscillospiraceae bacterium
GCCCACCAGGGACTTGACCATCTCCTGCACGGCGGGGATACGGCTGGAGCCGCCCACCAGCAGCACCTTGGTAATATCGCTGGGCTGGAGTCCGGAGTCGCTGAGAGCCTGCTTCACGGGGCCGACGGTCTTTTCCACCAGATGGTGGGTCAGCTCGTTGAACTTGGCCCGGGTCAGGGTCAAATCCAGATGCTTGGGGCCGGTGGCGTCGGCGGTGATATAGGGAAGATTGATGTTGGAGGAGGTGACGCTGCTGAGCTCCACCTTGGCCTTCTCGGCGGCCTCGCGGAGCCGCTGCATGGCTACCTTGTCGTTGCTGAGGTCTATGCCCTCGGTCTTTTTAAACTCGCTGACCAGATACTCGGTGACGCAGGCGTCAAAGTCGTCGCCGCCAAGACGGTTGTTGCCGGCGGTGGCCTGAACCTCGATAACGCCGTCGCCTATCTCCAGCACGGACACGTCGAAGGTGCCGCCGCCCAGGTCGTAGACCATTATCTTCTGGTCCGTCTCTTTGTCCAGACCGTAGGCCAGAGCGGCCGCGGTGGGCTCGTTGATGATGCGCTTCACGTCAAGGCCCGCTATGCGGCCGGCGTCCTTGGTGGCCTGACGCTGGGCGTCGGTGAAGTATGCGGGAACAGTGATGACGGCCTCGGTGACGGTGGTGCCCAGATAAGCCTCGGCGTCGGCCTTGAGCTTCTGGAGCACCATGGCGGATATCTCCTGTGGCGTGTAGGCCTTGTTGTCCACGGTGACCTTGTAGTTGGAGCCCATCTCGCGCTTGATGGAGGAGATGGTGCGGTCGGGATTGGTGATGGCCTGGCGCTTTGCCACCTGGCCCACCATGCGCTCGCCGGTCTTGGCGAAGGCAACCACCGACGGGGTGGTGCGGGCGCCCTCGGCGTTGGCTATGACCACTGCCTCGCCGCCCTCCATGACCGCGACGCAGCTGTTTGTTGTTCCAAGATCTATGCCTATGATTTTACCCATTGTAGTTTCCCCCTGTATATATGATTAGATTTTACTGAGATCATTTATGCTAAACCGCTTTCGCGGCAACAGCCTGATTTAATTTGCCACCTTTACCATGGCGAAGCGTATCACCTTGTCGCCCATGATAAAGCCCTTCTGAAAGACCTCGACTATCACGTTTTCGCCCTTCTCCTCGTCGTCCACGTGCATCACCGCGTTATGGTATGTGGGGTCAAAGGTCTTGCCCAGACAGTCTATCTCGGTGACGCCCAGCTTCTCCATCGTGCCGGTGAACTGAGCCATTATAAGCTCCACACCCTTGCGGTAGGCCTCGTCCTCGGTGCTCTGCGCCAGAGCTCTGACCAGATTGTCGTACACCGGCAGGAACTTCTTAAGCGTGTCGGCCTTAATGTCCCCGTAGAGGCTGTCCTTTTCCTTCTGGCTGCGCTTGCGGAAATTGTCGTACTCGGCGCAGATGCGCAGGTACTTGTCCGTCAGCTCCGCCATCTCCTCCTCGTGGCTGGGCTTAGCGGCCTTCTTGCCGCTTTTCTTCTCGTCCTTCTTTTCGGGCTCCGCCTTTTCTTCCTTGACCTGGGCCTCCGGCGGCTCCTTCGCTTCCGACGTCTGCTCCTGTGCCTTTGCGGACTCTTCCTTTATATCTTCCGCGTTCTCGGGGGTCTGGGCCTCCTTCTCGGCGGCGGCCTGCTTCTTATCTTTGCTCATTCGGTTCGTCTCCCTTTATGATAAGTTTATTATGCATCCCCTCCGGGGGCGCCTCTCCGCCGCCCAGCCTGCGGGACAGCCCCGAGGCCAGAAAGCTCAGCTTGGCGGCAACGGCGGAATAGTCCATCCGCGTCGGTCCTACCACGCCGATGAGCCCCCGGGTGTTGTCCCCGGCGTCATAGCTGGCGATGACCACGCTGGAGTCCTTCAGCTCCTCCGCCACATTCTCCGGCCCTATAAGCACCTTTACCTCGTCTGTGCCGCCCATGCTCTCGCCGGGGGGGAGAATGTACCCGCCGCCGGAAAGATAGCTCATGAGCTTGTGGGCCTTGTCCGGGTCCCGGAATTCCGGCTGGCTCAGCAGGCGGTTCTCTCCGGTTACCACTGCCGCGGGGGTCTGGGCCTGACTGAGAGTCTCAATGGCGAAGGCCGCGATCACGGAGGTGAGCCCCATGGTGTCGTCGGCAGCCCGCTCCGTGGAGTTTATCAGCACCGGCGTCACCTGCTCCTCGGTAATGCCGGTGAAGCCGGAGTTAAAGAGGGAGGAAAGCCGCTGCATCATGGGCTGCCCCACGGAGATGGGCAGATGCACCAGCTTGTTTTTCACTGTGTTGTTGGAGAGCATGGCCACAATGATAAAGGTGTTGGCGTCCACATATATCAGGTCGAAGCGCTTAATGGTAACGGCGCTGTGGGTGGCAAGGGCAAGGGCGGGGTAATCCGTCAGCTGGGAGGCCAGACGGCTCACGTCACCGATGGTGTCGTCCAGCTGCTGGAGCTTAAGGTTAAGGCGGTGGTTTATCTCCTCCGTCTCCTCCAGGGACAGCTTCTGCTTGGCCATGAGCTCATTGACGTACATCCTGTAGCCCATGGGCGTGGGCACCCGTCCCGCGGAGGTATGGGGCTGCTCCAGGTAGCCCAGACTCACCAGCTCCGCCAGCTCGTTGCGTATGGTGGCCGAGCTGCAGCCCAAGCCGGCAGACTCGGCAATGGCCTTGCTGCCTACAGGCTCCGCCGTGCGGATATACTCATCCACCACCGCCGCCAATATTTTTTTCTTTCTGTCGCTGATGGCCATTTCTTACCTGCGTTTTCCTCTTTGGCACTCGGCCCACCCTACTGTTGGCACTCTTGTTCTTCGAGTGCTAATATATCATTCCGCTTTTCCTTTGTCAATAGTTTCGCCCCCTCAAATGGGAAAATTCATAAAATGTACATTAGAATAATAAGGGCGCTTTGACAAATAAAAAAGCGGGCCTCTGCCCGCTGGTTTCCGAATACTTGCCGGAGCTTACTCAATGGTTATGTTTTTCAGCCCGTGCTCCAATATGGTGCTGATGAGCTCATTGCGTGACCTGTGTGTCTCGGCGGACAGAGCGTCGAGCTGAGCCAGCAGCTCCTCTCTTAAGCGCACGGTTATTACGCGGTTCCCATCCTCGCCACGGCGCCTTATGACCAGAGGCTCCTTGCCTTTATCGTCCATATGTCGTCCTCCTTATCAATTGTAATATCAATATTACATTGACAAGTCTTTGCATAATATATTACAATATGATATTTTATAAGATAGTTATAGAGATATCAGGAGGCGTAAATGGACATTTATAAGGAGATGTATTTGATTTTGTTCAATAGGGTGACGGACGCCTTGGAGGCTATTGACTGCGGCGACGCAGCCGTTGCTGTGGAGATACTCAGGGCGGCACAGTCAATCTGCGAGGAAAAGTATATGGCGGGGTATAATTCGCGGCAGGAATAACGAATTCCGCCATTTACAAAAAAGTCTCCAAGGTAGTATAATATATAAAATCTTTAAATAATTCCTTGGGGGACATGGTGATGCTGGAGAAAAGCTTTATAGAGGTCTATGATAAGTTCAAGCTGCACTTCTACCGGGGAGTGTTCGAGCTGGTGCGTGAGCGGGAGGGCTCATTGTCCGCTATGGAGGCCTTTTCTCTGGAGGTCATCAAGATGCTGGACGAGCCCACGGTGGGCCGCTT
>CAYSFK010000156.1:0-3666 GCA_964430345.1 uncultured Oscillospiraceae bacterium
GAGCGGCGGTCTCCAAAACCGTAGGCCGAGGGTTCGAAGCCTTCTTCCCCTGCCAACAATTAAGCCTTGAAAACACTGAGTTTTCAAGGCTTTTTGCTTTACTATCCAATGTGTTTTCCCCTACATTTTCACCTTAGAGATTTTTAGAATTCAAAGGTTACTAATGCAAATTCTATCCCCCCGGGGGGCTTGTACAGGAGGAAAGCAGTTTGCTATAATAACGAACAAAAAGCGCCCCGGCAGGCTGGCACCAAACCGGGGCGTGCCTGACAAAATATCGAAAACGACAGGCAAGTAATTATACCGCAGCCTGCCGAAAAAGGAAAGAGAAAAGGAGAAATAATCATGCATATGGCAGACGCGCTGTTAGCTCCCGCGGTAGCGGCAACGATGTACGCAGCCTCGGCGACGGTGACCGGGGTATCCGTCCACAAGCTGAAAAAGGACGAAAGCACACAGAAGCTTCCCACAATGGCGGTGACCGCCGCTCTGGTCTTTGCGGGCCAGATGATTAACTATACCATACCCGGCACCGGCTCCTCCGGCCATATGTGCGGAGGTATGATGCTCTCCGCGCTGTTGGGCCCCCAGGCCGGTTTCCTGTCAATGGTGGTAATTCTCACTATTCAATGCCTGTTTTTTGCCGACGGAGGTCTGCTGGCCTTGGGGGCAAACTGCTGGAACATGGCATTTTACGGCTGCTTCGTGGGTTACTACCTCATATGGAGAACTATAATGCGCAGTAATTGGTTTTCAAAGAGGGAAGCTAAAGCCGCAGCGAGAATGAAAATAATAGCCGCCTCTGTTATCGGCTGTGTTGTTACGCTGCAGATGGGGGCATTCTCCGTGGTGCTGGAGACCAGCCTTTCCGGCATAAGCGAGCTGCCCTTTGGGGCCTTTTGCGCTCTTATGCAGCCCATACACCTGGCAATTGGCCTTGTCGAAGGTCTGGTTACCTCCGCTGTGCTGGTATTTGTTTTTGAATCTCGCCCCGAGCTTTTGCAGGATGTAAGCTGCCGGGAAAACAGCATTACCGGCAAACGCTCCTTGAAAACCACTGTGGTTATTATCGCGGCTGGAGCGGCTGTGGTGGGCGGAGCGCTGTCCCTGTTTGCCAGCTCCAATCCCGACGGCCTGGAGTGGGCGCTGTTCGGCAACGCAGAGTCCGGCTACGGGGAGAACATGGCGCTGGATGAGGAGAGCTTCGGCGTAAATAGTAAAGCAGCCGATACCGCGGCCTTCATCCAGGAAAAGACGGCGTTTTTGCCGGATTATGCTTTCCCCGACAGCGACAGCGCCGCCGGTACCACAGTCTCCGGCCTTTTAGGCTCCGGCATCGTTGCGGCAGTCGCAGTGGGAATCTGCGCCCTGGGCGGCTTTTTCAGAAAGAAGAAAAAAGCTTCATAAGACTTACTTATAATAAAGCTGTGGGGCATCCAGCGCGGATGCCCCATTGAGCAATTTGGAGAGTACAATGGAAAAGATAGACCACGCCGGCCTGGAGCTTAGAGAGATGGACGAACTGGCGGCCATGACTTCGCCTGTCCACGTTCTGCATCCCATGGCAAAACTGATGATCACAATAGCATACATCGTGGTGACCGTATCCTTTGGCAAATACCAGCTCAGCGGGATTATGCCAATGGTGCTGTACCCGGTGTTTGTATTCCAGCTCAGCGGGATATCTGTAAGGAGCTGCTTCTATAAGCTGCGGGTCGTACTGCCGCTGGTCTGCGCCGTGGGACTGTTTAACCCCATGTTTGACCGGGCGCCTCTGCTGTATGTGGGCTCAACAGCCGTTTCTGGGGGCGTGATATCGATGATAACGCTGATGTTGAAGGGCGTTTTTTGCCTGATGGCGTCCTTCTGCCTTGCCGCAACCACCTCCATGGACGCCGTGTGCGCCGCGCTGCGCAAGCTCCGTGTGCCCAATATGTTGGTCACCCTGCTGTTGCTGACCTACAGGTACGTATCAGTGATGCTGGAGGAAGTGTCTGTGATGACGACGGCCTATAAGCTGCGGGCACCCGGACAGAAAGGCATCCACCGCTCCGCGTGGGGTTCCTTTCTGGGCCAGTTGCTGCTGCGGAGCATGGACAGGGCTGAGGAGCTGTACTCCGCAATGCTGCTGCGTGGCTTTTGCGGAGAGTTCCGGTATGCTGAGTCGGCGTCGGCCAAGCCGAGGGACTATGTGTTTACACTCACGGCGCTGGGCTTTTTCGTGCTGTGCAGATGCTTTGATTTTGCGGAGCTGTTCGGCAGTATGGCAATGGGAGGCGCGGCATGATACGCTTTGAAAATGTGACATTTGAATACGAAAAAGGGCAAAGGGTCCTGGACGGGCTGTCCTTCACGGTATACGACGGCGAATCGGTGGGCCTTATCGGAGCCAACGGCGCCGGTAAATCCACGCTTATGAAGATGCTGTTGGGCCTGTTGCCTCACTGTGGGGGCATATGGGTGGACGACATGGAGGTCTGTACGCAGAATCTGAGAGACATCAGAAAGAAGCTGGGCTTTGTCCTCCAGAACTCGGATAATCAGATGTTCATGCCTACCGTGTTGGAGGACGTTATGTTCGGGCCGTTGAATTACGGGCTGAGCAGGGAGGAGGCAGAGGCGAGGGCTGACTGTGTGCTGTCCCGGCTGGGGCTGACGGAGCTGAAGTACCGCTACAATCATAAGCTTTCCGGAGGCGAGAAACGGATGGCGGCCATTGCCGCCGTGCTCGCTATGGAGCCGGAGGCGCTGCTTATGGATGAGCCCAGCTCCGCGTTGGACCCGTACAATCGCCGCGTCGTCATCAAAACCATTAACGAGCTGTCCAACACCAAGCTGATAGCCTCTCACGACCTGGACATGATACTGGACACCTGTCAGCGCGTTATACTCCTGTCGGGCGGCAAAATCGCAGCGGACGGTGATGCCGGGACTGTGCTCAGAGATCGCGCCCTGCTGGAAGCACACAGAATGGAGCTGCCCCTATGCTATTCCGGCAGGGAGCTGTAAAAGAGCAGGGTCGGAACAGGTATACAAACAGCAATACGCATCAGCCCAACAAAAGCCCTTGAGAGCACACGCTTTCAGGGGCTTTCCGGTACATGATTTTTACATTGGGAATGTACACGATCGGGGTTTAGGCACAGTTTCAAACAGTTTGGAAAAAGTATGAACCCCTTGATATCACTAGACTATCTAGCAAATCAAGGGATTCATATTGGCGGAGATGGAGAGATTCGAACTCTCGAAGAGCTTTTGACCCTTACACGATTTCCAATCGTGCGCGCTCGACCAACTACGCGACATCTCCAGGTCGGTCGAAACAAGATTTATTCTCTTTCGGCTTGGCTATTATAATTCAAGGAGCACTCAAAGTCAAGGACAATTTTCCCGATGCTTGGCCCAAACTGGCAGAGGAAAGCGTAGAATTAACAGAAGGGAGAATAAGCGCCGCAATTGGGGGAGATACTAGGAAAAAATGAACTGTGAGGTCATGTCGATGAAAATGAGCGGTGAGGAATACAGCAAATACGCCCAGCGGCATAGTCCCCGTTCCCACACGGGCCGCGATATGCTTAGGGCCTTTGTGGTAGGCGGGGCTGTCTGCGCTTTGTGGAGGGGTATCATAAAAGTGCAGAACGTAAACACCCAAAAGTGATAAAATAA
>CAYSFK010000157.1:0-3592 GCA_964430345.1 uncultured Oscillospiraceae bacterium
ACCCTCACAAACAGAGTCAGAGTCTGTCGTGCTACCTTTACACAATCCCGCTAAATGCAAGGGTTATTATACATTATTTCCCCAGTTTGTCAAGCTGTTTTTTCCTCACTGTGTCCATAATAATTACCCGGGACGCCGGAAAGGCCGGCGTCCCGAGTTGTCTTTACGAATTACTCCTTCACGGTGTCGAAGCTGAGGGTCACCTTGAACAGATCGCCGTCCACGGTGATGGTAAGCTCGCCCTTTTGCAGCTCCGTGAGGCTCTTGGCGATATTCAGCCCCAGACCGCTGCCCTCGGTGCTGCGGGACACGTCGCCCCGAACGAAGCGCTCCATCAACTCGTCCCCGCTGATATTCAGCATGGAGGCGGAGATATTGCGCAGGGTCACCAGAGCCTTGCCCTCCCGCTTCTCCAGGCTGAGATAGACCCTTGTGCCCTTCTGGGCGTACTTGCAGACGTTATTGAGCAGATTGTCAAGGATGCGCCACATATGCCGCCCGTCGGCCATTATCATCACCGGGCCTTCGGGCTTGTTGACCACCAGCTCCAGCTCCGAAGCCAGCAGCTTTTCCCCGTACTCCCCGGCGCACTGCTCCAGCAGGACGCCCAACTCGCAGGGGGCCAGGGTAACGCTGAGATTGCCGGTGGAAGCCTTGGAGGCATCCATCAGATCGTCGATAAGCTTCTTGAGCCGGGCCGACTGCCGGGACAGCACCTCCAGATACTCGCGCATCTTCTCGCTCTCCGGCTCCTCCTTCTCCATCAGATCCACATAGTTGATGATAGAGGTCAGCGGGGTCTTGATGTCATGGGAGACATTGGTGATGAGCTCGGTTTTGAAGCGCTCGCTCTTCATGCGCTCGCCCACAGCCTTGTTGAGTCCGGCGGTGATGCTGTTGAGGGACTGGGCGTGCTCCTTCAGAGGGCCGTACATCCTTGAGCTGTCCACGGTGTAGCTCATGTTGCCGGAGGCGATCTCCTTGCCCGCCTTCAAAAGCAGCTTCATGCACAGCAGGGTATACAGCGTCAGAGCCGTGAGCACCGTGCGGTCGATGAACCAGCCGAAGAGTTGGACACCGGCGTCGCTGCCGGCAGCGCAGATGTATATGAACTCCACCAGCAGCACACCGCCGGCTATAAGCGCGGCCTTGGGGATAAGCGGCAGGCCCTTGAACAGAGTTTTGACAAAACTCAAAAATCTTTTGACAATACGCCACAGCCAGGCCACTATCCTATAGCAGACACAGCTTTTCAATGCCTTGCGCAGCTTGATGCGCACAGCCCAGCTCATGCACCACAGCAGCAAAACCAGCAGAAAGACCGCGGCGGAAAGGCAGGCCAGTGGCACCATAACGACCCAGCTCTCCATGTACTGGAGTACCTCGACCGTGAAAGCGCCGATGCAGAACTCCGCCAGAACTATGAGCCCGGTGAAGATATCAAAGGGTATCCTGTCGATAAAGCTCTCTTTTATCTCCTCAGTACCCGGACGGTGACCGGCGGCAGAGAGCAGGAACACGAACAGCAGCACGGCCAGCACCAGAGCCACGGCGGCAATGACAAACAGGCCGTAGCGCATGGCATAGCCGGTCTCCGCGGCGGAGACGGCAACGAGGGCGGCGTCATCGGCGGGGATGTCGGCGAGCATATAGCCGGTGAGGGTGATCATCTGGCGCTGGGCGGCCTCATCTTTGGAATCGGCGGAGGGTGAGGTCACCGCCACCTCCAAGCCGTCGTTATCCGTGACATAGTATTCGGCCACAGCCTTGGCGGGATAGGGTACGGTCTCGGTGCTGACCTGGGTCCTGCGGCCCTTGAGGCTATCGAACAGCACCTTGCCGGTGTCGTCCTTGATGATGAAGCAGAAGCCGCTGTCCGGGTAGATATACTCGGGGTCCGCGCCGTCATAGCTGTACTGGCGGATGGCGCCGTAGCTGCGCTCGTCGCAGATGTTCTGGAGCACGGCGGTCTTGGTCTTTTCCAGATTTCCGCCGTAGGCGCCGAAGTTCTCCAGAAGGCCTATGCCCAGAACGGACAGGGCCAGCGCCCCCAGCATGATTATCAGCAGCAGCGCCGCAAACACCTTGGCGGTTCCGCTGGCTTTTAGTTTATTCATTCTACTTTCCCCTTTCGATTTTATAGCCCTGGCCCCAGACGGCCTTGATGTATCTGGGCTCCGCCGGATTTATCTCCAGCTTCTCCCGCAGGTGCCGGATATGCACGGCCACCGTGCCCTCCGCCCCGTAGGGCTGGTTCTTCCACACCTGCTGGTAAATATCCCGCGGCGAGTACACCCGGCCGGGATTCGTCATCAGCAGTCTGAGGATGTCGTACTCCGTGGGCGTAAGGCTGACCGGCTCCCCGTCCACGCTGAACTCCTTGCTTTTGTCGTCCAGCCGCAGCCCGCCTATGACCACGACGGCGGCGTCGCCGGTCTGTCCCCCGCCCAGCTGCATATAGCGGCGAAGCTGGGAGCGCACCCGGGCCAGCACCTCCAGAGGATTGAAGGGCTTTGTGATATAGTCGTCCGCGCCCACGTTGAGACCCAGCACCTTGTCGGTGTCCTCACCCTTGGCCGTCAGCAGAATGACGGGGACGTTGCTCCGCTCCCGGAGCCTCACCATGGCGCTGATGCCGTCCATCACCGGCATCATTATATCCAGCAGCACCAGATGGACGGTGCTGTTGTCCATAAGCTCCAGGGCCTCCTTACCGTTATTCGCCGTGAGCACCCCGTAGCCCTCGGACTCCAGATATATCTTCAGCGCAGAAACTATGTCCTTCTCGTCATCGCAGACCAGTATGTTGTACATTCCCTCACCTCATGTGCTATTCTAGGCCGATCGTTATTAAAAACCAACTGGGGAAAGCATTAAGAATTGATTAATTGTTGATATCCCGTAGGGGAGGGGCTTGCTCCTCCCGCCGTCTGGCAGCCACCAGGGGTTATCGGGAGCAGCAAGCCCCTCCCCTACAGGAACGGCGGTTTGCTTCACTTTTCAGGTATTATGCCGCGCTCACTCGTCCAGCTTCAAGACAGCCAGGAACGCCTCGGTGGGTATCTGGACGGTGCCCAGCTGGCGCATCTTCTTCTTGCCTTCCTTCTGCTTCTCCAGCAGCTTCTTCTTTCGGGTGATATCGCCGCCGTAGCACTTGGCCAGCACATCCTTGCGCATGGCCTTCACCGTCTCCCGGGCAATAATTTTGCCGCCGATGGCCGCCTGTATGGGCACCTCAAAAAGCTGGCGGGGGATATTGTCCTTCAGCTTCTCGCAGAGCTTCCGGGCCCGGCCGTAAGCCTTCTCCCGGTGGGCGATAAAGCTGAGGGCGTCCACCTGGTCGCCGTTGAGGAGCATATCCACCTTCACAAGGTCGCTGGTCTTGTATTCGCTGAGCTCATAGTCCAGGGAGGCATAGCCCTTGGTGCGGGCTTTCAGGGTGTCAAAGAAATCATAGATGATCTCGTTGAGGGGCATCTCATAATGCATCTCCACCAGCCGGGTGTCCAGGTACTGCATGTTCTTATATTCGCCCCGGCGGTCCTGGCACAGGGGCATGATATTGCCCACATACTCGTTGGGGGTGATGATG
>CAYSFK010000158.1:0-3481 GCA_964430345.1 uncultured Oscillospiraceae bacterium
GGCACCATGAGCCCCTATCAGCACGGGGAGGTGTACGTCACCGAGGACGGCGCGGAGACGGACCTGGACCTGGGCCACTATGAGCGCTTTATCGACGAGGACCTGAATATGTATTCAAACCTGACCTCCGGCAAGGTCTACTGGAACACTCTTAATAAGGAGCGCCGGGGCGAGTTTCTGGGCCAGACCGTCCAGGTGATACCCCATATCACCAACGAGATAAAGTCCTTTATCTACAATGTGGGCAGAAAGTCCGACGCCGACGTGGTGATAACCGAGGTGGGCGGCACCACCGGCGACATCGAGAGCCAGCCCTTTCTTGAGGCCATCCGCCAGGTGGGGCTGGAGGTGGGCCGGGAAAACTCCCTGTATATCCACGTCACCCTTGTGCCCTACCTTCGCGGCTCCGGGGAGCACAAGACCAAGCCCACCCAGCACTCCGTCAAGGAGCTGCAGGGCATGGGCATAGCGCCGGACATAGTGGTGCTGCGCTGTGATGAGCCTCTGGAGGAGGAAATATTCAAAAAAATAGCCATGTTCTGCAACCTCCGGGAGGACTGCGTTATCGAGAACGTGACCCTGCCCACCCTGTACGAAGCGCCCGTAATGCTGGAGCGGCAGCATTTCTCCGATATCGTGTGCCGGGAGCTCCACATAGACGCGCCCCCCTGCGATATGCGGGAGTGGAACGCCATGCTCCGGCGTATAGAAAACCGCCGTGGCCGTGTGCGTATAGCTCTTGTGGGCAAATACGTGCAGCTCCACGACGCCTACCTGTCGGTGGCGGAGGCCCTGAGCCACGCGGGCTATGACAAGGGCTGCTTTGTGGATATAAAATGGCTTGACTCCGAGACGTTGACCGAGGAAAATATAGCAGAGGAGCTTTCCGACTGTGACGGCGTGGTGGTGCCCGGTGGCTTCGGCAGCCGGGGCGTGGCGGGCATGGAGATATGCGCCGACTACTGCCGCAGGGCAAGGCTGCCCTATCTGGGCATATGCCTGGGTATGCAGGCGGCGGTCATCGCCTTCGCAAGAAAGGTCTGCGGACTCAGCGACGCGGACTCCGGCGAATTTAACAGCCTCAGCACCCATAAGGTCATAGACTTTCTCCCGGAGCAGAGCGACGACACCGCCAAGGGCGGCACACTGAGACTGGGCGCTTACCCCTGCCATATTGCCGAAGGGACTCAGCTCCTGCGCTGCTACGGGCAGCGGGATATCTCCGAGCGCCACCGCCACCGCTATGAGTTCAACAACGACTACCGGGAAATACTCACAAAGGCGGGGCTTGTAATAAGCGGCCAGTCCCCGGACGGGCGCATCGTGGAGACGGTGGAGCTGCCGGACACGGACTATTATATAGGTGTGCAGTTCCACCCGGAGTTCAAAAGCCGCCCCAACAAGGCGCACCCCCTGTTCACCGGCCTTATCACCGCCGCCATGGACAGGCATCATAGTAATTATGTAAACCGAAAGGAAACAACAGTATGTGCGGAATAACAGGCTATACCGGCAGCGCCGAGGCGGCGCCCATTCTTCTGGCGGGTCTGAAACGGCTGGAGTACCGGGGCTATGACTCGGCGGGCGTGGCCGTGAACACCGGCACTGGCATAAAAATGGTGAAGGCCAGCGGCCATCTGGATAACCTGATAGAGAAGATACAGGGCCAGCAGATGGACGGCTGCGCCGGTATAGGGCACACCCGCTGGGCCACCCACGGCGCGCCCACCGACGTCAACGCCCACCCTCATATGTCCAACAACGGCCGCTTCGCCATCGTCCACAACGGCATTATTGAGAATTACGCCGCTTTGCGGGAGGAGCTTATGGCCGCCGGCTTCAGGTTTCTCAGCGAGACGGACACTGAGGTCATAGTCCAGCTTCTGGAGTACTACTATAATGGCGACGCCAAGGCCGCCATCATGAAGACCGTCTCACGGCTGGAGGGCTCCTACGCTCTGGGCGTTATCTGCTCCGACTACCCGGACACTCTCTACGCCGCCAAGCTCTCCTCCCCTCTTATTCTGGGCGTGGGCGTGGGCGAGAGCTTCTTCGCCTCCGATGTGACGGCGCTGGTGAGCCACACCAAGAACGTCATTTACATGGAGGACGGGGAGTTTGCGAAACTGACTCCGCAGCGCATAGAGGTTTTCGACTGCACCGGCAGGGCCGTGGAGAAAAGCATATCCCGAGTGGTCTGGGACGTGGAGGCGGCGGAAAAGGGCGGCTACGAGCATTTCATGCTCAAGGAGATAATGGAGCAGCCCCGTGCCCTCAAGTCCGCCATCGAGCCGAGGATAAAGGATGGCCAAATCGTTCTGGACGATTTCGACGGCTTTGGCGACAGGATAAGCGGCATCAAAAAAATAGTCATTACCGCCTGCGGTTCCGCATACCACGCGGGCTGCGTGGGGCGTTACGTTATAGAGGAGCTGTGCCGCATCCCCGTACAGGTGGAGCTGGCCAGCGAGCTGAGATACCGAAACCCCATCATCGATGAAAGCACGCTTCTGATAGTCATTTCCCAGTCCGGGGAGACGGCGGACACCATTGCCGCTCTGAAGGAATGCAAGAGCCGGGGCGCTTCGGTGCTGGCCATCGTGAACGTGGTAGGCAGCACCATCGCGAAGCTGGCGGATTACGTGCTGTACACCTGGGCGGGGCCGGAGATAGCCGTGGCCACCACCAAGGGCTACACCACCCAGATAGCCGTGCTGGATCTTTTTGCCGTTTGGCTGGCCCAAAGGCTTGGCAGCATCGATGAAACGCGGTATAATACCTTGGTAGAGGGTATTTCCGGACTGCCGGAGCGCATACAGCGGGCCATTGACCTGAACTCACATATCCCCTATCTGGCGACCCGGTGCAGCGGGCAGAGCTCCATGTTTTTCATCGGCCGCAATATAGACTACGCCATGTGTCTGGAGGGCTCGCTTAAGCTCAAGGAGATATCCTATATCCACTCCGAGGCCTACGCCGCGGGCGAGCTGAAGCACGGCACCATCGCCCTCATAGACCAGGGCAAGCTGGTGGTGGCCCTGGCCTGTCAGGAGTCCCTGTTTGAGAAGGTCATGTCCAACGTCAAGGAGGTCAAGGCCCGTGGGGCCAAGGTGCTGGCCGCCGCCCTGGAGGGACGCCGGAAGATATTCGCCGACGCAGACGATGTTGTGTTCGTGCCGGAGACGGATCCTCTGCTCATCGCCGCCCCGGAGATAATCCCCCTGCAGCTTTTTGCCTATTATGTGGCGAAGGAGAACGGCTGCGACATAGACAAGCCCAAGAATCTGGCCAAATCGGTCACTGTGGAGTAAAGGAGAATGGATATTACTATGAGAGACTACAGGGAAGAATTTGAAAAAAGAGTGACATTTATTAAAAAGCTGCTGTCCGACAGCGGTGCCAAGGGCATAGTCTACGGCAACAGCGGCGGCAAGGACTGCTCTCTGGTGAGCATACTGTGCAAGGCCGCCTGTGACAACAC
>CAYSFK010000159.1:0-234 GCA_964430345.1 uncultured Oscillospiraceae bacterium
AGACAGGTCACCCTTAAGGAGTATGTGGAGAATATGCCCGAGAGCCAGAAGGTCATATACTACGCCACCTCTGACTCCGTGAAGCGGGCCATGGGCCTGCCCCAGTGCGAGGAGGTCCGCGCCCGGGGCTACGAGCTTATATATCTCACCAGCCCCCTGGACGAGATGGTGCTGGATAATCTCCGGGACCAGGACGGCAAGACCTTCTGCAACGTGGTCACCGACGATCTGGGC
>CAYSFK010000159.1:244-3468 GCA_964430345.1 uncultured Oscillospiraceae bacterium
AATGTGGCCAGCGCCGACCTCAACCTGGCAACCGAGGAGGAGAAGCAGGCCGCTCAGGAGCGGGAGATAGAGAGCAAGGACTTCCTTGACTTTGTGAAGGACGCCATAGGCGACGATATCTCAAAGGTCACCCTGTCCCGCAAGCTCAGCAGCCAGCCCTGCTGCCTTACCACCGAGGGCGGCATATCCCTGGAGATGGAGAAATACTTCCAGCGCGGCCCCAGCGAGGAGATGCGCAAGATAAAGGCCAACCGTGTGCTGGAGCTGAACCCGGAGCACAGCGCGTATAAGGCCCTGAGAGCTGCCTATGACAGCGATAAGGAAAAGGCCAAAAAGCTGTCCCTGGTGATGGCCCGGATGGCGGAGATGCTGGCGGGCACGGATATCGAGGACCCCGCCGCCTTTGTCACCCTTGTCAGCGAGCTTTTCTGATACCGCGAATACTGTCCGTATTACCCTTTGGAGACTTGAGCAATGAAACAACGGCTTGGAATCTATATCCATATACCCTTCTGCGCCAGTAAGTGCGGTTATTGCGACTTCTATTCGCTGCCGGGCTGCGAGTATCTCATGCCCGACTATCAGGACGCGCTTATAGAGCATCTGGAGGAATCGTCCCGGGCCCTCAAGGCCTACGAGGTGGACTCTGTCTACTTCGGCGGCGGCACCCCCAGCTTTTACGGGGCGGACAGGATAGCCGAGCTGCTGGACGTTTTGAAGCTCAACGGCAATCTGCGGCTGGACGCGGAGATAACCGTGGAGTGCAATCCCGACTCCATCAGCCTCAACGCCATGAAGCTGCTGCGCCAGGAGGGGGTCAACCGTTTGTCCATCGGCGTCCAGGCCTCGGACAATAATCTGCTGAAGCTCATAGGCCGCAGGCACAATTTCCTTCAGGCCAAAAAATCCGTGGAGGACGCCCGCAAGGCCGGCTTCCAGAATATCAGCGTCGATCTGATGTACGGCCTGCCCAGCCAGACCAAGGGCGACTGGGCGGATACCCTTGCCAAGATAGTGGAGCTGCATCCGGAGCACGTCTCCTGCTACGGGCTCAAGCTGGAGCCGGGTACGCCCATGTATGAGGAGTACCGGGGCTCGCCCATCCTGCCGGACGACGATGCCCAGGCCGATATGTACTCCTACGCCGCCGAGATGCTGGAGCGGTACGGGTATATGCAGTACGAGATATCCAACTTCGCCGCCCCCGGCTTTGAGTGCCGCCACAACCTTAAATACTGGAACATGGACGACTATATGAGCTTCGGCCCCGGCGCCCACTCCTGCGTGGGCAGCGTCCGGTACAGCTACGTTAAGGATTTGAAGGAATATATTTACGGCGTAGGCAAGAAAATAAGCATAGTGGACGAGTACGAGGAGATAGACCCGCTGGGCCGGGCCACGGAGTATGTGATGCTGGGTATGCGCACCTCCCGGGGCATCTCCGAGAACGATTACAGGCTCCGCTGCCAGTGCGACTGGCGTCCCGTTTATCAGGTGCTCCAGGCCTTCCGGGAGAAGGGCTGGGCCACGCTGACGGAGGACCGCTGGCATTTCACCGTGCCGGGCTTTCTCATATCCAATACCCTAATCGGCATTCTGCTGGAGACTCAGACCAGCGGCCGCATAGAGGGAACGCCGTGGATACGTCGGGCCGAGACGGCCGCAGAGCGAATAAGTCTGCCTAAGGGCGAGGAAGAGCTGTTTGCCGAGCTCTACGAGAGCAAGCGAAAGCATTGAGGATAATGATTTGACAGACAACGATTTGAATTTCAGCTTTGACCCCATGGACGATTACCACCGTCTCATCGCGGAAACGGACACGGTCCCGGAGGAGGATGTCCCTGTGGAGAGCCGGGCGGCCCGCCGCGCCCGGGAAGAAGCGGAGCAGCGGGAGTCCGCCAGAAACCGCCGTCAGCCCAGACGCGCAAAGCCCAAGACGGAGGAGGAGCTGCCGGAGGACGACCCCTTCTGGAGCCTGTCCAAGAAGAAAGCGTCCGCCGAAGCTTCGGAGCCTGCGCCCACAGCCGATGAAAGCGGGGACAGGCCCGAAAAGGGGAAGCGGCGCGGCAGCCCGAAAAAGCCGGGCAAGCCGAAGAAGGAGAAGCCGGAGCCGGACCCGGAGGCTCAGGCCAAGAAGGCCGAGCAGGTCCGCAGCGGTCGGCTCACCCTTATCGTGCTTGCGGTGGTGCTTGCGCTTATTTTTGCCGGGGCTACAGCCGGCGGCTACTATGTCACCAACAGCGCCGTGAATC
Source organism: uncultured Oscillospiraceae bacterium (assembly GCA_964430345.1). Lineage (GTDB taxonomy): Bacteria > Bacillota > Clostridia > Oscillospirales > Oscillospiraceae > Limivicinus. Next base: position 2,497 of record CAYSFK010000159.1, read on the forward strand.
TGCCTAACGTGTATGTGGGCGGCATTTTCGTGGGCGGCATGACCAGGGAGCAGACCGACGCCGCTCTCCTGAGCGGCGGCTGGGATGAGTCTGTGGACACCGTGCTCAGGGTAAAGCTGCCCGCCGGGGTCAGCTTCAAGCTGGACTCCTGCGACTCCGGGGCCAAGCTCACAAGGGCTGACGCTGTGGAGGCCGCCTACAGCTTCGGTCACAGCGAAAACTGGTATTCCAATCTGTTTAAGTTCCTTCTCAACCATCTGGCGCCTACGGATGTGAACCTGAACGAGAAGCAGCTGGACAGCGCCTATATCAAGGCCCGCATTGCCCAGGGCGCCGCCAAGCTGGACAGGGCCACCGCCGACGAGGGCTATGTTATAGACAAGGAGCGGGAGACGCTGACTGTCATAAAGGGCGCCGGTCAGGTGAAGCTGGACCAGCAGGCCCTGTATTCCGCCATAGAGCAGGCCCTGCTTAGCGATCAGCGGGTCATAGAGTTTGACCAGCTCAGCGGTTCCATCACAATGCCGGACTTCAAAAAGCTCCATGACGAGCTGGCGGTGGAGCCCTCCGACGCCTATTTCAGCGAGGACTTTCAGGTGGTGGAGGAGGTTGACGGCTGCTGGTTCGACGCTGACGAGGCGGAACGGCTATGGCAGGAGGCCAAACCCATCGACAAGGTGGTGGTCCCCATGAAGCTGACCTACCCCGCAGTCACCGGCGAGGACCTCAACGCCATGCTGTACAGGGACAAGCTGGGCAGCCAGACCACCTACTACACCTGGAGCAGCGATAACCGCATAAACAACATCAATCTGGCCGCCGGCAAGCTGGACGGCATTATCCTCATGCCCGGTCAGGAGCTGTCATATAACGAGACCGTAGGCCAGCGCACCGAGGAGGCCGGCTTCCTCCCGGCGGGCGCCTATGACGACGGGCAGGTGGTGGAGGAGATAGGCGGCGGCATCTGTCAGG
>CAYSFK010000160.1:0-3458 GCA_964430345.1 uncultured Oscillospiraceae bacterium
AACCACGAGGCGGGCCTTGCCCCCTCGCGCACCCCCGCTTCTCTGTTATCGGTGGTTTGTTTTATAGTTTTTGACAGTCTGTATAACAGGGAGTCAAAGGACTCCCTGTTATTGCTTTGCCTGTTTCCACACGATGCGGTAATAGCCGGTCACGGAGAGAAGATAGAACAGGGCATATACCGACACGTATATCAGCACTACCAGGGCGGCGTTTTGAAGGGTAGGCGTCTCCTGCCCCATGATGTCCAGCATTCTGTTATAGGTGCGCAGGGCGAATACCGTGTGCAAAAGCCCCAACGCCAGCGGCAAACCGAACACAATTCCCAACTGCCGGAATACTGAGCGCAGCGCTTCTGTGCCGGAAAGCCCGGTCTTGCTGAGGATGTTGTACCGCGGCGCTTCCTCCTGGGCCTCCATGATAAGCTTGTAGTACATGACGCTGCCGGTGGCCAGCAGGAACAGTACGCCGATGAAAAGGCCAATGAACACGTAGGAGCCGTACAGGCTGAAGTTGGCCTTGTACATCCCTATATAGCTGAGGTTCTTTGGCAGCGCACCCTCAAAGCGGGCGGGCACTATTTCGTCCAACGCATCCACGGTGGCGCCGGAGGCCATATCGTCGTCAAAGACAAAGCCGAAAAAGACGTCCATATCCTCCCGCCGGGCCTGAGAGCGGAGAGCCTCAAAAACCGAGTCCGACACGACTGCCGTGGGCACCTGGTACAGATCCATCAGGCCGATGTACTTGTGCAGAGAGCTCCCGGCCACCATCAGAGAGAGACTAGTACCGTTAAGACTCACATCCATTTCTTCGCCTGTCAGGGCCGCACTGTACCTGTCGGTCACATTGCCGTCAAGTAAGAAGCATTGGCCCTCGCTCAGCCCGCCCTCAAAGCTGCTGCCCAGGTTGGAGTCAGCGGCACTCCCGGCGTCGGTGTCGGCCAGAATTTTCTGATACACACTTTCCGAGAGAAGATAGCCGGGTACTGATTGCCCGGGTATTGCCGCCGCCTCCTGACCGGTCTGGACGGCGTAGCTGTCGCTTCTGACTGTGACTTTCAAAAGCTCTATCCTGTTTTCCCCGGTGATGCTGACCTCACCCATACGCGAGACAGTATCGACTATCATGTCGTGCTGGGCGGAGCTTATGTCTTTGACCAGATACGAATAGGGGGCGTAATAGCGAGTGCCGTCCTCCAGCCCGTTGTAGAGGGAATAGGAGGCGCTTATCATGGTCACCGTCACGGCGCAGAGCAGGGCGGCCACTGAGAGAAGCCGGGAATTCGCCTTCAGCCTGAAGCATATCTGGGAGACGGCGATGTAGTTTTCGGTCTTATAGTACAGCCGCCGGCTTTTCTTCAGGGCCGCCGCCAGCATGGGCACCAGATTGCGGAAAAGCAGATAGGTACCGGCGGACACCAGCGCTATTACCAGAAAGGCGGGGAACAGCAGCCTGAAGCCGCCATCATACATACTTATCGTGCCGGACATCGCATACCCCGCTGCCAGCAGCAGCAGGGACAGAACACCGCTCACAACGGAATAGCCCGGTACGCCCTCGCTGCGCTTTCCGGCGGAGAGCAGGTCTATAAGCGAATACCTGTAGATAGTCCTGTATGCTCTGACGCCGCTGACTATAAAGAGAGCGCTAAAGGCGGCCAGAGTGACAAGGAGGGCGCGGGGCTCAAAGCTCAGCTCCACGGAGGTGCCCACAGCCATGAACCGCATCAGCAGGGCCGTGAAATATCCGGCGGAAAGCGTACCCAGCAGCGCACCCAGAGCTATGGACAGCAGACCGATAATGAAGGTCTCCAGAAACATCAAAAGCGCTATATGTCCCCGTCTCATGCCAAGCAAAGAGTACAGGGCAATATCCTTCTTCCGGGTCTTTATGAAATAGCTGCCGGAATACAGCACGAACACCGAGGCAAAAAGCAGCACGGCTATAGCCGAGGCCTGAAACAGCGTGCTCATCTTTCCCGTGCCGAAGCGAAACTCCCGGAAGGAGGGATCAAAGTACAGGCAGCAGAACAAATTGAAAATAAACACGGCAAACGCGGTGCTGAAAAAATATACCAGGTAGCTGCCGAAGCGTCTGCGGACGTTTTTCAGGGCTATGTCAGCGAAGCTCACGGCCGTCACCTCCCAGCTGGCCCACCACGCCGATAATGTCGTCGTAGAACTGCCGCCGGCTGCCCTGCCTGATAAGCTCCCTGTACAGCAGGCCGTCCTTGATAAACAGGATGCGTCCACAGAAGCTGGCGGCAAAGGCGTCATGGGTCACCAGCAGGATAGTGGCCTCCAGCTCCTTGTTCAACCCCTGCAGACGTTCCAGCAGCTCGGCGGCGGACTTGGAGTCCAGTGCGCCGGTGGGCTCGTCCGCCAGAATGAGCTCCGGCCGGTTCACCATGGCCCTGGCCGCCGCCGCTCTCTGCCGCTGCCCGCCGGACACCTGACAGGGGTATTTGCCGAGAAGCTCTTTAATACCCAGAGCGTCGGCCACCTCGTCCACATGAGCGTCCACTGCCTCCGGCTTCATTTTGGACAGAATGAGAGGGAGAGCTATGTTCTCCCGGAGGGTCAGGGTATCCAGCAAATTGTAATCCTGAAAAATGAAGCCCAGCCTGCTGCGCCGAAAGTCCGACAGGGCCGGCTCCCGCAGTGAGCAGATATCCTGCCCGCCTACAAGTATGCTGCCGGATGTGACCGTATCGATGGTGGCGATAACGTTCAGCAGCGTGGTTTTGCCCGCGCCGGAGGGGCCCATAATGCCCACGAACTCGCCCTTCTCCACCTCGAAGCTGACGCCGGCCAGAGCCACCGACGGCTGACCGGAGACAGAACCGTAGTCCTTTTTTATATCCTTTACTGTGAGAACTTTCATTTCGTACCTCCCTCTGTGCTGCTCAGAGCGTTTTCCACCGCTTTTAGCACGGTGTCCCGGGTCAGAGTCGCGCCGGACACGGCGTCCACCTCTAGAGACTGGCTTTCGCAGACTGCGTCAGCGGTCCGGACAGCCTGGGCCATATAGGACGCCTTGTGCTCCAGCACCTCTATATCCGTTATCCTGTGGTCCTTAACGGTAACACGCACCACGGCCAACAGTATCTTGTTCTGGCACACGCCAATATACTGGCCGTCCGCCGCTGTGCTCAGCTCCAGACTGCCTATATCCAGAGGCTGCGGACGCAGTACGCAGGCCAGAGCGAACACGCCCAGAAGAAATGCCAGCGCCGCCGTCAGAATATAGCTCAGCAGTCTTTTCCCGTGCAAAGCTTTCTTGAATAATGAAGTCTGAATTTGTTTCACATTTACCTCCTGACCGCAGACCAAAGGCCGACGGTTTATACTGTAAGTATACTCCGCCGACCTTATATCAGCTTTCCCTTAAGCTTAATTAAACCGCAAATTGCAAGTGCAAGTTGGACACCCCGTGGTAGATAGTGCCCATCTAAAAC
>CAYSFK010000161.1:0-3444 GCA_964430345.1 uncultured Oscillospiraceae bacterium
ATAACGGCGCTGGTGGTGGTGCTGATGGTGGTGGTGCAGAAGATAAGCGAGCTGTTCACCATGATAAAGACCCTGTTCGGGCTTTAAAGATGGATACCGTAATAAAATGCTCCGCTCTGGCACTCAGCGGCGCCGCGGTGTGTCTGCTGTTAAGAGGGAAAAACCCGGAGCTGTCGCTGCTGCTTGGAGCGCTGGTCTGTGTTTCTATAGCTCTTGCCGGATTCAGGCTGGGTCAGAGTCTGGACGAGCTGACGGAAGCGGTCAGGCTGATAATAGGCACTGCCAATACCGGTATCGCTCCGGTGCTGAAATGCGTAGCCATCGCGGCGGTGACAAAGCTGGCCGGGGAGCTGTGCAAGGACGCCTCCCAGAACGCGGCGGCGGCATCCTTGGAGCTGGCGGGGACTCTGTGCGCCATAAGCGTGGCCATGCCCACCCTTGTAAGTATGCTCAGGATGATAGGCGGGATATTATGATGCGCAGGCTTATTATACTTATCCTGCTGCTGCCCCTGTTTATTACCACCGCCTATGCTCAGGACGTATATGAGGCGGCGGCTGAGCAGACCGGCGTTTACGATATGGAGCGGGAGCTGGAAGATGAAGCACTGGATGTCAGCGGCAGACTAAAGGTGGACGGCAGCTACGATGTGCAGGGCGCGCTGGAAAGACTGGTAAAGAAGCTGCTTTCGGAGCTAAAGGCAGAGCTTCACAGCAGCCTGAGCTTTGCGGCGGGGCTGGCGGCTATCGCCGTGCTGTGCTCCTTGTCCTGCGCGCTGTGCGGCAGCAGTAAGATACAGGCTTATGTTGAGCTGGCCGGCTGCGGTGTCGCGGCTGCGGCGCTGCTGGGAAATGTGGACGGCATAGTGGCCCAGACTCTCTCATCCATGGAGGCCCTGTCTGACTACTCCAAGGCGGCTCTGCCAGCACTGTTTACGGCCTCTGCCGCCTGTGGCGCGGTGAGTTCCTCTGCGGCAAAATACGCGGCGGTGTGTCTGGGACTGGACATACTGATGAGCGCCGCGCAAAGCGTGATAATCCCTATGATAAACGCCTTTTTGGCGGTCTCCGTGGCGGGTAGCATATTTCCCAATTCGCTGCTGACCAATGTTTCCCGGCTGACAAAGTGGCTGGCCGCCACCATTATGACGGCGCTGACCATAGCTTTCAGCGCTTATATAGGCATGACCGGGCTGCTTACCGGCAGTGTAGACGCGGTTGCCGTAAAGACTGCCAAGACCGTCATATCCACGGCACTGCCGGTGGTGGGCGGCATATTGTCCGACGCTTCCTCCGTGGTGCTGTCGGCGGCGGCTGTTATAAGAAACTCCGCCGGTATATTCGGGCTTATCGCCGTATGTGCCATGTGCGCTGGACCCTTCGTAATGCTGTCTGTGAAGATGCTCATACTTCGCGCCGCGGCGGCGGTGACGGACAGTGTGCCCAACGCAAGGCTGTCCCGGCTGCTGGAGAGCGTCAGCACGGCCATGGGCCTCCTGCTGGGTCTGCTGGGCTGCTGCGGTATAATGCTGTTCATATCGCTGATGGCGGGGATAAAGGTGGTGAGCGCGTGATATATACCGGCATTCGTCAGCTGTGCGCCATGTCCGTGCTGTGCGGCGCCGTCCTTACGCTGTGTCCCGAGGGCAGCATAAAGCGAGTCACGGAGACGGTGTGTACGGCGGTGCTGCTGCTGGCGCTGCTGTCGCCCATTATCGGCGCGGATATAGATATCTACGCTCTAAGCGCCGCCAGGAGGCACGAGGCGGAGAGAGAGCTGCTGGAACGGGCGGATGAGAGCGGGCATCGACTCAACAGACTTGTCATAGAGGGCGAATACGCCGCATATATTATGGACAAAGCCGCCCAGCTGGGGCTTACGCAGGTATCGGCAAAGGTAGAAGCCCGTTGGGATCTGGAGGGCTTGTGGGTGCCCAACGCGGCGGAGCTCAGTGCCGCGGGCGAATGGTGGAAAAGAGAAGAACTGCAAAGAATAATCCGGGATGATCTTGGCATACCTTTTGAAAGGCAGCAGTGGTACGGTGATGGATGAGCTTAAGCGCGGGGCTGCAAAGCTGGAAAAGTACAAATACCCACTGATAGTGCTGGTAATCGGCGTGATTCTGATGCTGCTGCCCACCGGCTCCTCCGGGCAGAGTAATGACGCTGGCCGGGATGAGCTGATGGCCGGTATACTGGCGAGCTCCGAGGGAGTGGGCAGCGCGCGGGTGCTCATCTCGGACAGCGGGGTGGTAGTGGCCTGCGGCGGAGCGGAGGATGCAAAAGTGCGCCTGGACGTAATTAAGGCGGTAAGCTCGTACACCGGCTTCGGCTCAGACCGGATAACAATACTCAAATTGCAAGGGGAGGAATGAGGATAGCATGAAAAACAGGAAAAGAAATCTGACGATGCTGGCGGTGCTTCTGTTCGTCTGCGCGGCTGTAGCCCTAAACTGGTCCTATAACAACAGGTGGGGCAGCCCGGATTCGGAGATGGTGCTGGCCGAGGACGAGAGAATGATAAGCGCGAACAACGAATTCTCCGGCAGCGTCATGGCTGCGGGAACGGAGTATTTTGCAGAAGCCAGGCTTACCCGGCAGGTATCCAGAGACGAGGCGCTGGAGCTGCTGCAGACGGCGGCCACCTCGGAGGCTGCGTCTCAGGAGACCATAGACAGCGCCATGAACGCCATATCCGCCATGGCCAAGTGCTCCATGCAGGAGGCCCAGATAGAGAACCTGCTTATCGCCAAGGACTTCGAGGACTGCGTGGTATACATAGGCAACGACTGCGTAACGGTGGCTGTGCCCGCGCCACAGGATGGGCTGAGTCAGGAGGCGGTGGCAAGGATAACGGAGATGGTGTGCAGCGAGACGGAATACGACGCCACACAATTGAGCATAATCGAGGTCAAATCCTAGCGTTGATATAGAATAGGCGCAGAGCAGACCGAAGGCCGATGCCTTCGGTCTGCTCTCAGCTTGTCAAAGAAGGCCGCGTGGCCTTCTTTGACAAGCTACAACCGCCGAGCATTTTGGCCGTACACAAAATGCAGCTTCGCTCTAAAAGCTTGAAATGTCAAGCTTTTAGACGGCGGGTTATTGAACCACGAGGCGGGCCTTTTCTCGCTGCGGCTCGGTCACGCCGCGGCTCTGATATGCCACCGGCATATCATTCACTACCGCGGCGACACTTCGTTACCCCTCGCGCACCCCCGCTGCTCTGTTATCGGTGGCTTGTTCTAAAGTTTTTAACAGTCTGCTCTGCATTTGAATTAGATATTCCGGCAAAAATGAATATAAGAAGTTAATTTTGAATTATATACTTTATTTTTTCCGCGCAACGTGGTAAAATGCTGAGACATCATTTGGAATGATTCCATTGGGAGGATTTGTTTTCGGTAAAATGAAAGTATCGCAAAAGGTCTCGAAAAAGTTAGCACCC
>CAYSFK010000162.1:0-3348 GCA_964430345.1 uncultured Oscillospiraceae bacterium
GTGTTGACCATGAAGCCAAGGATTCCCTTGTAGATGCCGTACCAATAGCCGTCAGGATTGCTGTACATGGGGCCGGTGAGATGAGCGGCGTTCTCAGCCGCGTACGCCTCCAGCAGGCCCTCAGCCGCTACCACGTTGTAGGGGTCGGTAGTGCCGCCGAACCAGACGTCGGCGGAGGGATTTCCGTTCTCTTCCTCTATCTTGCCCTGGACCTCGCCGGTGGACAGGCGCTGATACTGGGTCTTGATGCCATAGGTCTCCTCAAACTTCTGGCAGGCGGCGGCCAGATACTCCTCCTCGCAGGAGCCGTAGACCACCAGCTCGCCCTCGGCCTGGGCGTCGGCTATGAGCTTGTCCATACCGGTGAGCTCTGCAGGCTCCGCCGGTGCGGCGGGCTCGGCGGGAGCCGCGGGGGCGGCGGGGGCCGCAGCCTGTCCGCAGGCGCAGAGGGCCAGGACCATGCACAGCGTCAGCAGCATTGCTAGATACTTTTTCATGTGTTATCCTCCAATTAATTTTGTCCGTGGCGGAAGTCTAAGGCCCCGCCGGATATGAGAACAGTTTAATTCAATCGGGCGTAAAAGTCAATATGCACATTATTCCCCGGCGGTACTTTTGATATTTTATAAACTCTGCCTTACAAATCGACAAATCTCAGGCGGCCCAAACTATAGGCATAGGTTCTTGCGGCCCCTCCCGTGCTTTTGCCGAAAGGGGCCGCTTGCAGCTATGGCATATAGTCCGCCCGCAGAATAAAGCTGCCGCCTACATCGATATAGGCCGTGACCGGCGCGGTGAGACCGGCGGTGTTTAACGTGAGTACGTTGTTTTGCAGGCCGAAGCGGATGTTGCTCCCTGCCGCCAGAGTAGTGGGCGCGTTGGGTCTGGTCATTACTATGAACGCCGCCGGGACCGCACCTGTGCCGCTGAGGACATAATAGTCGTTTTTCTGTCTTATCGCGCTGAGCTGGGCTTCCCTGCCGTCGGCATAGGCCGGCAGCAGCTCCGTCAGCGCCTGCGCAGGAGCCGCGCCGGAGACCGTGCCGGTGAGGGTTATTGCAAGAGACGACGGTCTGGTGCTCCAGAGGCCGAAGCTGTCCTGCTCAAATTGCGCCGCCGGAAGCTGCACCGCTCCCAGCGCGGTCTGGAAGTAGCTGCTGCTCTCCTCGTAGAAGTACTGTGTGCCCTCTGTCCAAAGTACGCCGTCGGCGTACACTCTAAGGTTATCCAGCGGCGGGCTGAGCTGATCAGATACGATAACGTTGTTTCCGCTGTCGGCAGGTTTGTTGCCATAGTTCGTTACAGTGAGACTGTAGCTCAGGGTCTGCCCAGCGGAGGCTTCGCCCCGGAGGCTTTTGCTTATCTCCAGCTCCGGGCCCTCCAGTACGGGCAGGGTGTTCTGCGCCGTCAGTGTTGTGGACAGGCCGCCGCCGGAAAGACTGACCGTATTGGTTATTTCCGAGCCCGCCGCCACGGGGGCAAAGGACGTCACGTATACCTGATAGCTCAGAAGCGCCGTGGTGCTGCCGGGCAGGTCAAAAACAAAGCTCATGCCGTCGGTGTCCGGCGTGGCTGTTACCGTGCCGGAGCCCACGGCGGTGCCGGTGTAGTAGCTCAGCACGGCGGAATCCTCCGTATAGGCCAGGGGAAAACGGGGGAAGCCCTGCCACAGGTACCGACCGAAGTCGTCCAGCAGGGTAAGGCCGGTGTAGGCTGCGGCGGAGCTGTTGACGATGACGACAGTATACTGAAGCCGCCCATCCCCTGTATAAGACGGAAGGGAAGCTCTTTTATAAATGGCAACGCCGGGCAGCAGCTCTCCCGTCACCGCGTTGGAGCTTATCCGCATTTCACCGTAGGACAAGGTAGCCTGATTAGAAAACCGCATTTTTAGCCGTCCTTTCGCTGTTTCGGACGCGGCTAGGCGTCTCCCTATATTGTATGACAGACAACCGCCAAAGTGTACTCGGCAAATCACCGGGGACAGGTGACCGGCATAAGATGACCGTAGAGGAACCGCGGGTTTTCCCGTGTGCGGTACTCAAAATCAGGGAGGCAGGATAATGGCAACCTTTTATAACAGCGCTACCCTCTCATATAACGGCAATGTATTGAATTCCAACGTCATAACCGGAGAACTGCTGGACGCGCTCTCCGCCACTAAAACGGCGGTGCTGGGCACCTACAGCGCAGGCGATACCGTAAGCTACGTCATAAGCATACTCAATACCAGCTCCAATGACTACACCGGCCTCACCGTAACAGACGACCTGGGCGCCTACAGCTTCGGCGCAGGCACGGTAACGCCGCTGAGCTATGTGGCCGGCTCCGTGCTGTACTACTCCAACGGTGTGCTGCAGGCGGCGCCCACGGTGACAGCCGGGCCGCCGCTGACGATAACCGGCATAAGTGTGCCCGCGGGAGGCAATACCATATTGGTGTACGACGCGGCAATAAACCAGTTCGCGCCTTTGGACGCCAACAGCACCATAGGCAACAGAGTCACCGTTAGCGGCAGAGGGCTGACCACGCCAATAACGGCAGAGGAGACCATTACCGTGGCCCAGACGCCGGTGCTGTCGATAAGCAAGTCCCTCAGCCCCGCCACGGTGACGGAGAACTCCACCCTCACCTATACCTTCACCATACAAAATACCGGCAACGTCCCGGCCACCGCCGCGGACAATATCGTGCTGACAGACACCTTCAATCCCATACTGAACCCCATCTCCGTCGACTTCAACGGCACCCCCTGGGCGCCCACCGCGAACTACACCTACAACGCCCTCACAGGTCTGTTCTCCACCGTAGCGGGACAGATAACCGTCCCCGCCGCCACCTACACTCAGGACCCTGTCACCGGCGCCTGGGCCGTCACCCCCGGCATAAGCACCCTGGTGGTCAGCGGCACCGTGTGATAAATTAGAGGTTGAATCAAAATGCAGCGCATTTTGATTCAACCTCTGTTTACATAATCTAGTTTACTTAATATGAATCACGCTCAGCCCTTGAGAGCTTCGGCTGTGGCAACGGCAACGGCCACGGTGGCGCCCACCATTGGGTTGTTGCCCATGCCCAAAAAGCCCATCATCTCCACGTGGGCCGGGACGGATGAGGAGCCGGCGAACTGCGCGTCGGAGTGCATACGGCCCATGGTGTCGGTCATGCCGTAGGAGGCGGGACCGGCGGCCATATTGTCCGGGTGCAGCGTACGGCCTGTGCCGCCGCCGGAGGCCACGGAGAAGTACTTCTTGCCCTGCTCGATGCACTCCTTCTTGTAGGTGCCTGCCACAGGATGCTGGAAGCGGGTGGGGTTGGTGGAGTTGCCGGTGATGGAGACGTCCACGC
>CAYSFK010000163.1:0-291 GCA_964430345.1 uncultured Oscillospiraceae bacterium
GCTCGTGCTGGGCCGGAGCCACCTCGTTATGCTCGGTCTTGGCCAGTACCCCCAGCTTCCAAAGCTCCTGATTAAGCTCCCGCATAAAGTCCGCCACTCTGGGCTTTATTGCGCCGAAGTAATGGTCCTCCAGCTCCTGGCCCTTGGGCGGCTTGGCCCCGAACAGTGTGCGCCCTGTGTATATCAGATCCTTGCGCTTGTCGAACATGGTCCTGTCCACCAGAAAGTATTCCGTGGGCCCGGAGCAGGAATACTTTCTGGTGAACATGGTCCTGTCCACCAGAAAGTATT
>CAYSFK010000163.1:301-3346 GCA_964430345.1 uncultured Oscillospiraceae bacterium
CCTGACCCTTGGGCGGCTTGGCTCCGAACAGGGTGCGGCCGGTATAGATGAGGTCCTTGCGCCTGTCGAACAGGGCCTTATCCACGAGAAAGTACTCCTGCTCCGGGCCAACGGTGGTCTTGACGCTCTTGCAGCCGGTATTGCCGAAAAGCTTCAGTATCCGCCGGGCCTGCCGGTCAATGGTCTCCATGGAGCGCAGCAGCGCCGTTTTCTGATCCAGTGCCTCCCCGCCGTAGGAGCAGAACACCGTGGGTATGCACAGCACGTGCTCCTTGATGAATGCGTAGGAGGTGGCGTCCCAGGCGGTATAGCCCCTGGCCTCGAAGGTGGCCCGCAGTCCGCCGGAGGGGAAGGAGGAGGCGTCAGGCTCGCCCCGGATAAGCTCCTTTCCGGAGAACTCCATTATCACCCTGCCGTCCGCCGTGGGGGATATGAAGCTGTCGTGCTTCTCGGCGGTTATGCCGGTCATGGGCTGGAACCAGTGGGTAAAGTGTGTGGCCCCGTTGGCCACGGCCCAGTCCTTCATGGCGCTGGCCACCACATTGGCGGTCTCGCTCTCCAGACGCCTGCCCTCGCTTATCGTGCGCCTCAGCGCCTTGTAGGTGTCTCCGGGCAGCCGCTCTCTCATAAGCGCGTCGTTAAAGACCAGTGATGCGAAGCTCTCAGTGACCGTATTCATAACTATTCCTCCTTAGTGATGGCGAGCGGCAAAAGAAAAAAGCCGCGAACCTGTCCGGTCCGCGACTTCCTTGTCACTTCATGGGAGGGATTCTAGCACCGCAGTTCCCGCTTGTCAAGAGAAAATATGAAAAGTGTTAACAAAACTTTTATTGACAAACTCACAGACGAAGTGTATTATTTCCCGGTAAACAAGGATGTTTATTGGTCTGAGGGATATCCGCCCCGGCGCCAAGAACATCCTTCTCACTTTTTTATGGCTCTGCCGGAGGCTTATATGAACTTTACTATCGACGAGGTGCTGGATTATATAGAGCAGGAGGATGTACGCTTTGTGCGTCTGGCCTTCTGTGACGCTTTCGGCAGGCAGAAGAATATCTCCATCATGCCCGACGAGCTCCGCCGCGCCTTTGACAGCGGCATTTCCTTTGACGCCTCCGCCATACCCGGCTTTAAGAGAGAGGTGAAGTCGGACCTGTTGCTGTTTCCCATTCCCGCCACCATGACCACGCTGCCCTGGCGCTCCTTTCAGGGCAAGGTGGTGCGTATGTTCTGCCGGATACAGTATCCCGACGGGCGTCCCTACCTAAACGACAGCCGCGCCATACTGTACTCCGCCGTTGAGAAAGCGGCAAAGCAGGGCGTCAGCGTGTTTTTCGGCACAGAGTACGAGTTCTACCTTTTTGAGACCGACGACAAGGGCCGTCCCACCAGTATACCCTTTGACAATGCCAGCTATATGGACGTGGCCCCGGAGGACAGGGGCGAGGATATCCGGCGGGAAATATGCCTGACCCTTATAGACATGGGCATCCGCCCGGAGTGCTCCCACCACGAGGAGGGCCCCGGCCAGAATGAGATAGACTTCCGCTACAGCGACGCTGTTACTGCGGCGGATAACGCCCTGAATTTCCTCTCGGTGGTGAAGGCCGCCGCCGTGGCCAACGGGCTTTACGCCGACTTCTCTCCCAAGCCTCTGGACGGTGAGAGCGGCAACGGAATGCACATCAATATGTCCGTGAAATCCGGGGACGGTGCGGATGTGACGGCTCCCTTCATGGCCGGAATACTGGCCCACATCAAGGAGCTGACGGCCTTTCTCAACCCCTGCGAAGCGTCCTATAAGCGGCTTGGCGAGAGGAAAGCGCCCAAGTATATCACCTGGTCGCCGGAGAACCGCTCCCAGCTTATCCGCATCCCCGCCGCCAAGGGGGAGTACCGGCGCATAGAGCTGCGCTCACCGGACCCCACGGCCAACCCCTATATTGCCTTTGCCCTGCTTATACAGGCGGGGCTGGACGGCATCGTCCGGGGCCTGAGCCTGCCGGAGTCCACAGATATGGACCTTTACAGCGCCGACAGCTTGCTCACCGATAAGCTGGACAGCCTGCCGGCCAGTCTGAGCGAAGCGGTGGCGCTGGCCCGGAGCAGCGAGTTTATCGCCGGGGCGCTGCCGGAGGGCTTTACCGACTGTCTCAAGGGTTGAAGCTATGAGCTCTGACGCGGTGCGCCGCCGGGTGCTGGTGGTTTCCGGCGGCGAAAAGATACACGGTTATTTCTCGGAGCTGCTGCCGACGTCGGCCTTCTCCCCAATAATCAGCGCCCACAGCGCCGGCGAAGCCAAGCGGCTGCTGCTGGCCTCACCCTTTGATATACTGATAATTGACACTCCCCTGCCGGACGAGTTCGGTGTGCAGTTCGCCCAAAGCGTGGCGGACATGAGCATGGGGATTATGCTGCTGGTAAAGAGCGAGCTTTCGGAGAAGGTGGCCTGTAAGTTGGAGGGCGAGGGCGTATTGACCCTGCCCAAGCCCAACTCCCGGCAGGCGTACTACGGGGCGGTTAAGCTCCTTTCCGCCCTCAGCGTCCGGCTCCAGCGCATGGAGTCCAAGAACCGCTCCCTGCAGGAGAAGATGGCTGACATCCGGGCGGTGAACCGGGCCAAGTGGCTGCTTATAGAGCGTCTGGGCATGAGCGAGACCGACGCCCATCACCTTATAGAGAAGCGGGCCATGGACGAGCGGCTGCCCCGGCGGGAGATAGCCGAGAACATCATCCGCAGCTACGACAATTAATTTGATAATATGCGAACAAGGGCGTTCAAAGGCGAGGGCGGGATATCCGCTCCCGCCCTTGGCCGTTTTTTATTATGGAGGTAAGGCATGAAATCCACAAAGTACATTTTCGTCACCGGCGGCGTCGTCTCCGGACTGGGCAAGGGCATAACCGCCGCGTCCCTGGGCCGGCTGCTGAAATCCCGTGGCCTCCGGGTGGCAGCCCAGAAGCTGGACCCCTACATCAACGTTGACCCCGGCACCATGAGCCCCTATCAGCACGGGGAGGTGTACGTCACCGAGGACGGCGCGG
>CAYSFK010000164.1:0-3248 GCA_964430345.1 uncultured Oscillospiraceae bacterium
GCCGGGGCCTCGCAGGGCTCATGGGACACATAGGTCAGCACCGGGCCCTTTCTGCCGTAGGCCTTGTTGAACTTGAAGTTCACCTTTGCCGTAAGGTGCATCCAGCTGTCCTCGGCCAGCGAGGCCGCGCCGTCCCACTGGCACACAAGTCCGGCGAACTGGATATCCTGCACACAGCAGGTCATCACGTGCCGGCCGATAATGAAGCTCCCGGCGGGCAGCTTCTGCTTGGTCAGCGCCCGGCCCCTGAAGCGCACGGTCTTGCCCTCGTAGTTCTTGGGCTCCTCGGACATATCCCTGTACCACTCGGCGAAGTCCTCGTCGCCTATCTCTATCACCGGGGCGTTCAGGTCAAAGGGCAGGGGGTCCTGTATCTCGTCGTACTCCACCTTGCCGTTTACGCTCTCATAGGCTATGTCGCTGCGGCGGGAGGCGGCCCTGACGATCTTGTGGAAGGCCATTTTGTCCATGTCCCGAGTAAAGCGGTTGAACACCACCAGCTCGCAGCTTTTCAGCTTGTCGTAGACCAGCTGGCGCATATTCTCGTTATAGCTGAGAAAGCTGCCGGCGTCGGCGAACATGAACTCCTGATACACCACCCAGCCCTCCGGCATGGCGCCGTAGAGCGCGTCCAGCATCCACATACCGTTGTATTCGATGATGACCCGCTCCGCGCCGGCCTCGCTGTACCAGCGCTGAAGGGCCTCCGCCGTCAGCTCCGACTGCGACTCTATGACCCGTATCTTCACGGTGTCGGTGGCGAACTGCTCCGGAGCGTACTCCTCCTCGCCCTCCTCGCAGACCAGCAGCAGGGTCTTTTCACCCTTGCAAAAGCGCCTGTCCTCCAGAGTCTCCTGTATGAATTTGGTCTTGCCGCTCTCCAGAAAGCCGGTGAACAGGTATACCGGCACGTCTTTTTGTTCCTTACTCAATGCCGAACAGCTCCTTTAACGCGTCCTCTTTAAGTCCGGAGCCTATAACGCACAGCCGGCCTGTCACCGCCGCGCCGCCCCGGCGCAGCTCCTTTTCGCCGGGCACATAATCGAAGTAGAGCCAGTCCCCGTCGGCGGCGTCCACGAAGCCCTTGGCCCGCAGCACCGCGCCGAAGCGCTCCGCGTCCTCCAGAGCCGACAGCATGGTCTCCAGCTCCGGCTGGGTGAATTTTCTGGGCGTCTCCAGGCCCCAGCTTACGAACACCTCGTCGGCGTGGTGGTGATGCTCATGGTCGTGGTCGTGGCAGCCGCAGGTGCAGCCTTCACCGTGGTCGTGGTGGTGCTCGTGGTCATGGTCATCATCGTCATGGTGGTGGTGATGCTCGTGCTCATGCTCGTCGTGCTCATGCTCGTCATCATCGTGGTGATGGTGGTGCTCATGCTCGTCGTGGTCATCGTCGTCATCGTCGTGGTGATGGTGGTGCTCATGCTCCAGCTTTTCCATCTCGGTGCGGAGCCCGTTTTCGTCCATGGCCTCTTTTATCTGGAGTCCGTCCAGCTTGTCCCAGGGGGTGGTTATGAGCCCCGCGTGGGGGTTCAGGTGCTTGAGCAGCTCGGATGCCACCAGTATCTTGCCGGGGGCAGCGCTGTCGGTGCGGCTCATGACGATAAGGTCGGCGTTCTCCACCTGGTCGTTAAAGAACTCGCCGAAGTTGCGCATATACATCCGGCACTTGCCCGCGTCCACCACCGTAACTCTGGCGCCTATCACCGCGCCCTCCACCTGCTCCACGGCCCCGGCCACGTCGGACAGCTTGCCCACGCCGGAGGGCTCAATGATTATCCTGTCGGGCGCGAAGTCCTCCATGACCTTTTTCAGGGCCTTGGTAAAGTCGCCCACTAAGGTGCAGCAGATGCAGCCGGAGTTCATCTCGGTTATCTCCACTCCGGCGTCCTTGAGAAAGCCGCCGTCTATGGCTATCTCGCCGAACTCGTTTTCTATCAGCACCAGCTTTTCGCCCTTGTAGCCCTCTTTTATCAGCTTGCGAATAAGCGTGGTCTTTCCCGCGCCCAGAAAGCCGGAGAAAATGTCTATCCTTGTCATGGTATCATGCCTCCATGTGTGTATTTTTATAACCTATATATTATACCACCGCCGTCAAGTACCTGCCGCATCGCAAAGGCTTCCCCTGTCACGCGCCGTAGAGGGCCAGATTGTCTATGGCGGCGTCCATTATCAGGTTGGTCTGGCGCAGGGCCTCCGCCTCGTCCCGGTTCAGCAGCGCCCTATACAGCCGCAGCTTTATCTCGTACAGCGCCCGCACTCCGTTGGTCTTGCAGTACAGCGTCCACAGGTATTCCCCCTGGGGCCGGAAGGAGTAGTACATCAGCGGCAGCAGCACATTGCCGGAGAACACCGCCAGCTCGTGGTGCAGATGAAAGGTCAGCTTTGCGGCCTCCTCGCAGTCGTCACAGTCCCGCAGGGCGTCCAGCGTGGGGGCGAGGGAGGCCAGCTCCCCGTCCGTGGCCTGCTTTATCACCAGCTTCATGCACAGACATTCCAGCGCGTCCCGCGTCTCCAGCAGGGACTGCACCTCGTTTCGCCGCATGGCCCCGGAGTTATAGCGCATGATGGCCACCAGCGTCTCCACCGTGCCCTGACGCCGATAGTCGCTGATGATGACCCCCTGCCGGGGGCGTATCTCCACAAAGCCCATTTTCTCCAGCTGTATGAGCCCCGCGGATATCACCGGGCGGCTCACCCCCAGCTTTACCGACAGCTCCCTTGCCGCCGGGAGCTGCTCGCCTATCTGCAGCTCGCCGGAGAGTATCATGTTTTCTATCTGCTGCACGAACAGGTCCGTCAGCGACAGGGTGGTGATTTTAGTATAGCCCATATTTATGACCATTCCTTTCGCATTCTCAAGGCACAAAATGACCATGAACATGAAAAGGAATGGTCATAATGTGCATGATTTTCGGTTGCCGCTTCAGCGGCGAGAAAATCGCACTTAATCTGATAAAGTTTGAACTTGTTTCAAACTTTAAACCCCTAAAACAGAAATGCATCTGGTAATACCAGATTGACGTGCCTTAGATTTTAGCCCCAATATGTTCAAAAGTCAAGGGATTAAATCGGGGAAAACGCTGATTTTTCACGAGCTTGTTGATAATTTGTCAAGGCTGCACTATAATAGCGGTCAAGGCTGGTAATACCAGAACGACATACGAAAAGAGGAGGAATAACTATGCCAAAATACGATGCCGTGGTCATCGGCGCCGGCAACGGCGGCCTGTCCGCGGCCTGTAAGCTGG
>CAYSFK010000165.1:0-3194 GCA_964430345.1 uncultured Oscillospiraceae bacterium
TTCACCTTGGCATAGTTCTCCTTGATAATGCACAGATCCATCATGTACAGGTACAGGCAGACCTCAAAGGGACTGGCCAGGAAGGCGGGCACATAGTCCGTCTCAATAAGAAACAGTGACAGCCGGGTGTTCAGCAGCCTTGTGAAGCGCCCCTCCACCCACTTGTTGCCGTACACAACGCTGAGTCTGGGCGGCAGCTGGGGCAGGGCGGCGGCGATAATATTCCGGCTGTCCTCTGTAAGTGCGCTCTCGACTGCGGCGCTGTCGTAGTCGCAGGGAGAGTCATGGTAGGTAAGCCCGCCGCTTTTGGAGTGCTTAAAGCTTTTCGGCAGAAAGACCACCCGCTTTTTCCGGGAGGAATCCTGCCTGTACCAGTCGGCTATCTTCAGCTGGTCAAAGTGGAAGCAGATATCAATGCCGGAAAAGCTGTGCTCCACAGCGTATACCGAGGGCGCGGAGACATCGAAATAGTCGTCCATCTCCGCCGCACGGCGCAGCAGCGCCTCCCAGCTCCGGCGAAACTCCGGATAGTACTCCCTGTCCCTTACGGCGCTGTCCTGAAAGCTGCCGGGCAGGGCTTCGATTATGGCTGATTTGTCCATTTTTCACCTCGCAAGTAATGCTTACTGACAGCATTATAAATTGAAACCCCGGCAAGTTCAAGCATCAAACAAAACGACAGGAGGAAAAGACTTATGGACGTACTTAAAAGACTGGCCGCTGCCGGTGTGGTGCCGGTGGTGGTCCTGGATAAGGCGGAGGACGCCGTTCCCGCCGCAAAGGCCCTGCTGGACGGCGGCATAGACGTCATGGAGATAACCTTCCGCACCGCCGCAGCGGCGGATTCCATCAGGGGCGTGGCAAAGGAATGTCCGGATATGCTGGTGGGCGCCGGCACGGTGATAACTCTCGAGCAGTGCAAGCTGGCGGTGGACTGCGGCGCAAAATTCATCGTAGCCCCCGGCTATGACGAGGAGGTCGTGTCCTGGTGCTGCGATAACGGCGTGGCGGTCACGCCCGGCTGCGTCACCCCTACTGAGATAATGATGGCTCTGAAGCACGGGCTCAAGGTTTTGAAGTTCTTCCCCGCCAACGTATACGGCGGGCTGGGCGCGCTCAAGGCGCTGGCCGGGCCCTTCGGCGGCGTGAAGTTCATCCCCACCGGCGGGGTCAACGCCCAGAATCTGGCGGAGTTTGCCGCCTCGCCCTATGTCCACGCTGTGGGCGGCAGCTGGGTCTGCCCCAAGGCGGACATCGCGGCCCATAACTTCGACAAGATAACCGCCCTGTGCAAGGAGGCCCGGAAAAGCGTTCTGGGCTTTGAGGTGGCCCATATCGGCATCAACTGCGCCGACGCCCAGGCTTCCATGGAGGTCTGCAAGGCGCTGGAGGCGGCCTTTGATTTCAATATCAAGGAGGGCAACTCCTCCAATTTTGCCTCCACCGGCGTAGAGGTCATGAAGACCATGTTCAAGGGCGCCAACGGCCATGTTGCCATACGCACTAATAAGATGGACGCCGCTGTGGCCGAGATGGAGAAGCGGGGCTACAAGCTGGATTGGGATTCCGTAAAGGACAAGAACAATGTGAAAGCCGTGTATTTCGTCGATGAGTTCGGCGGCTTTGCGGTGCATCTGCTGCAAAAGTAAGGGGGAAGGAAAATGAAATTTCTCACCTTTGGCGAGATAATGCTTCGCCTTAAGTCTCCCGGACAGGAGCGCTTCTTCCAGAGCCCCATGCTGGAGGCCACCTTCGGCGGCGGCGAGGCCAACGTTGCGGTGTCTCTGGCAAACTACGGGCAGGACGTGGCCTATCTTACGGTGCTGCCCAAGAACGCCATAGCCGACGCCTGCAGGATGGAGCTCAGGAAATTCGGCGTTGACGTCAGCCGCATAGTCACCGGCGAGGGCCGCATGGGCATCTACTATCTGGAGGGCGGCGCGAACCAGCTGCCCAGCAAGGTAGTATACGACAGGGCCTATTCCGCCATAGCGCTGGCCAAGCCCGGCGACATCGACTGGGACAAGGCCTTTGAGGGTGTGGACTGGTTCCACATCAGCGGCATCACCCCGGCCATCTCCGAGAGCGCCATGGAGCTGTCCGTGGAATCGGTTAAGGAAGCCAAGAAACGGGGAGTTACCGTCTCCTGCGACCTGAATTACCGAAAGAACCTGTGGAAGTACGGCAAGAAGGCCAGCGAGGTCATGCGGGAGATAGCCAAGTATACCGACGTGGCCATCGCCAACGAGGAGGACGTGCAGAAGTCCCTGGAGATAAGCGCCGACGTGAACGTGGAGTCCGGCGAGCTGGACCGCGCTAAGTACAAGGCCCTTGGCGACAAGGTGCTGGCGGCCTATCCCCACATGAAGATGATAGCCATTACCCTGCGGGAATCCAAGAGCGCCGACTGGAACGGCTGGGCCGCCTGCCTCAACGACGGGGACTGCTTCTATGAATCAAAGCACTATGAAATCCGTGACATAGTAGACCGGGTAGGCGGCGGCGACAGCTTTGCCGGAGGGCTCATGTACGGGCTCACCACCTACGGCGACAAGCAGAAGGCGCTGGAGTTCGCGGTGGCGGCTTCCTGCCTCAAGCACAGCGTTATAGGCGACTTCAACCGCATCGGCGTTGCTGACGTGGAGAAGCTCATGGGCGGCGACGGAAGCGGCCGCGTGCAGAGATAAGGAGTAAAGCATGACAGATATCAATAAGCAGTTCTCCCTGGAGGGTAAGGTGGCTCTGGTGACCGGCGCGGCCTACGGCATAGGCTTTGCCATAGCTGAGGCCTTTGCCTCAGCCGGGGCGAAGATAGCCTTCAACTGCCGGGGCGAGAAGCATATGGAGGAGGCTTTGAAGGCCTACGCCGAAAAGGGCATAGACGCCAAGGGCTACTTCTGCGACGTTACCGACGAGCAGGACGTGATAAAGCTGGTGGCCGATATTGAGCGGGACCTGGGCGTTATCGACATTCTGGTCAACAATGCCGGAATCATCAAGCGCATTCCCATGATAGAAATGGAGGCCAAGGACTTCCGTCAGGTGGTGGATATAGACCTGGTGGCCCCCTATATAGTCTCCAAGGCCGTTATCCCCGGCATGATAAAGAAGGGCCACGGCAAGATAATCAACATCTGCTCCATGATGAGCGAGCTGGGCCGGGAGACCGTCTCCGCCTACGCGGCGGCCAAGGG
>CAYSFK010000166.1:0-3114 GCA_964430345.1 uncultured Oscillospiraceae bacterium
AGCTGCATTTTGTGTACGGCCAAAATGCTCGGCGGTTGAAGCGCAGTCAAAGAAGACCGCGAGGACTTCTTTGGCAAGCTGTGACCCGCCGTCACCTGACGGCGGGTCTGTTTTCTTATTACGCCTGCTCCGGGATATCCCCCACGCCGTTCAGCACCATGCCTGGGCGGTAGGGGAATTTTTTTATCTCCTGCCTGTCGGTGACGCCGGAGAGCACCAGCACCGTGTCAAGGCCCGTCTCGATACCGGCCACGATATCCGTGTCCATCCTGTCGCCTATCATGACGGCCTCTGCGGAATGCACCCCAAGAATACGCAGTCCTGTGCGCATCATCAGCGGATTGGGCTTGCCCACGAAATAGGCAGACTGCCCGGTAGCCATCTCAATAGGCGATATCATGGCGCGGCAGGCCGGGATAAGCCCGTCCTCTGCCGGCCCGGTCAAGTCGCTGTTGGTGCCGATGAGCTTGGCGCCCTTCAGCACAAGCCGCACGGCCTTGAGTACATTTTCGTAGTTATAGCTGTTGCCCTCGCCAACTATCACGTAATCCGGGTCAACATCGTTCATTGTGATGCCCGCGTCGTGCAGCGCCATTATGAGCCCCGCGCCGCCCATCACATAGGCGCTGCCGCCGGGGCACTGGCTGCTGATGAACTTGGCCGTAGCCAGTGCGCTGGTGTAAAAATGGCTCTCGTCCACCTCCAGCCCCATCCGCGCCAGCTTCTGCTGCAGCTCCTTAGGCGAGCGCTCGGAGGAATTGGTCAGAAAGAGGAAATTCTTCCCCTCGCTGTACAGCCAGTCCACAAACTCCTTCACACCGGGGAGCAGTCTGTTGCCGTGATAGATAACGCCGTCCATGTCGCAGATAAAGCCCTTTTTGTTTCTTAAGTGTTCCATTCTCTCTCCATTCGTTTCATTTCTCACGGTTTCATTCTAGGCTTCCTTTGTAAAATGCGCAAGCGCGCGGGTGTAAAGTCGCCGTAAAGCTCTATCTCCTTCTGCCGGAGAGCATGATGATAAACCTCAATAGCTGCATCAGCGTCACCGCCAGCGCCGCCACATAGGTCAGCGCCGCCGCCCGCAGCACCCGGCGCGCCCCCTTCTGCTCCTCGGCATTGAGCAGGTCAAGCCCCTCGATGGTACTCATGGCCCGGTGGCTGGCGTCGAACTCCGTAGGCAGGGTCACCAGCTGGAACACGGCGCACAGCGCGTAGCAGCCCACGCCGATGTACGCCAGATATACAAAGACATTGGACACGGAGGCCAGCAGCAGTCCCGCAAAAATCAGGGGTATGGACAGCTTTGAGCCGAAATTGGTCACCGGCACGATAGCCGTCCTTATCCTGGCCGGCAGGTATCCCTCGCCGTGCTGTATGGCGTGACCAACCTCGTGACAGGCCACCCCCACCGCCGCCGTGGAGCAGCTTCCCGCCACCCCCTCGGACAGACGTATCACGTTTGCGGAGGGGTCGAAATGGTCTGTCAGCTCCCCCGCCACGGTCTGAATGCTCACATCGTGCAGTCCGTTGGCGTCCAGCACCCGCCGTGCCGCGTCGGCCGCGGTGATGCGTCGGGAGTTGTATACCTTTTCGTATTTGGCGTAGGTGCTCTTGACGTTGGCGCTGGCCCACAGCGAGAATATCACCGCCGGCAGCACCAGTACTATATAAGTCCAGTCTATATAGCCCACATTATTCTCCTTTTATCCATCGCTTTTGCATATCAGCTCCGGCTCTTGTTGTATACGCGTATTATATCCCGCCCCGGCTCCTTTGTCAATTTTACCCGCCAATATGGAAAAATAACTGAAAAGCTCCGCTGCCCCCGCGTCAATATTTGTGCGTATTTTTATGCGTTCACCCCTTGACTTTTTTCCAAAAAAGGTGAATAATATGCACATCTTATGAATATTATTCACGGAGGCAGAACAATGAATAAAGAGAACATAAAAAAAGTGGTACTCGCCTATTCCGGCGGTCTTGATACTTCCATCATCATCCCCTGGCTGAAGGAGAACTACAACAACTGCGAGGTCATCGCCGTGGCCGGCAACGTGGGTCAGGCGGACGAGCTGGACGGGCTGGAGGCCAAAGCTCTGGCCACCGGCGCGTCCAAGCTGTACGTGCTGGATCTGACGGAGGAGTACGCCGCCGATTACATCATGCCCTGCCTGAAGGCCGGCGCTCTGTATGAGGAATACCTGCTGGGCACCAGCCACGCCCGCCCCTGCATAGCCAAGGGTCTGGTGGATATCGCATTGAAGGAGGGCGCCGACGCCATAGTCCACGGCTGCACCGGCAAGGGCAACGATCAGGTCCGCTTTGAGCTGGCCATAAAGCACTTCGCCCCCAGTATGCCGGTGATAGCCCCCTGGCGCGAGTGGAGCATCAAGTCAAGGGACGAGGAAATAGACTACGCCGAGGCCCATAAGGTGCCTCTGAAGATAAACCGGGAGACCAACTACTCCAAGGATAAAAACCTCTGGCACCTGTCCCATGAGGGTCTGGACCTGGAGGACCCGGGCAACGAGCCTCTGTACGAGAAGGAGGGCTTCCTTGAGATGGGCGTCTCCCCCATACAGGCCCCGGATGAGCCCACTTACGTCACTATCGACTTTGAGCAGGGCGTCCCCGTGGCGGTGGACGGAGAGCAGCTGAGCCCCAAGGGCGTCATTTTAAAGCTCAATGAGCTGGGCGGCAAAAACGGCATAGGCCTGCTGGACATCGTGGAGAACAGGCTGGTAGGCATGAAGTGCCGCGGCGTGTACGAGACCCCCGGCGGCGCCATACTGTACAAGGCCCACTCGGTGCTGGAGACCCTGTGTCTGGATAAGATGACCATGCATGAAAAGCAGAAGCTGGCCATCACCTTCGCGGAGCTGGTGTATAACGGCCAGTGGTTCACTCCTCTCAGGGAGGCCCTCAGCGCCTTCGTGGATAAGACTCAGGAAAAGGTCACCGGCACAGTCAGGCTCAAGCTCTATAAGGGCAACATGATAAACGCCGGCGTGTGGAGCCCGAATTCGCTCTACAGCGAGCAGATCGCCACCTTCGGCGAGAGCGACTACAACCAGAAGGACGCCGAGGGCTTCATCAATCTCTACGGCCTGCCGA
>CAYSFK010000167.1:0-3076 GCA_964430345.1 uncultured Oscillospiraceae bacterium
CATTCCTTTTCATGGTCATTTTGTGCCTTGAGAATGCGAAAGGAATGGTCATAACAATGAAAAAAGCACTCATAGCTCTGGCGCTTGTCACTGTTCTTTTCTGCTGGCAAACCGGCGCGGCCTTTGCCGATCTGAAAGCGTCTGTGACCTGGGATGTGGACGCTTTGGGTACGCTGACGGTTTCCGGCAGCGGTGAGATGCCCGACTATGCCACAGTAGACCCGCCCTGGGCCTCAAAGCTGGACAAGGTATGGGATATCGTCATATGTGACGGCGTTACCGAGATCGGCAATTGGGCTTTCGCGGACAACAGCGCCAGAAGCGTGACTATTCCGGACAGCGTGAAGGAGATAGGCAGGGCGGCGTTCAAAAGAAGCACCGAGCTTAAGGTTCTGGAAATACCCTCCGGCGCAGAAGAGCTGGAGGATGAATGCTTCTACGGCTGCGAAAAGCTGGAGACAGTCGTTATTTCCGAGGGCGTGACCGATATCGGTGATTCGGCCTTTTCCGACTGTGCCTCACTGGAGAGCGTGTCCCTCCCGGCAAGTCTGGAGGAGATAGGAGTGTCGGCCTTTCAGGGCTGTACAAAGCTCAAGACCGTATACTATGCGGGAACCGAAGCGCAGTGGGGCAGGGTTGATGTCAAGGGCTATAACAGGCCGCTGAAGAACGCCGAGATCGTTTTCGGCGCAGCGCTTCCCACAGCGTCCGGCGATACCATCGTGGACATCGACGCGATGTATGAAATGATCGTCGGCCTTAGGGCGGACGGCACGGTGGCTGTGGCAAAAGACTACTGGAACTGGAGCGATGAGACGGAGAGCTGGACGGATATTGTGGTGGTGGCCGCCTGCGAGTCGTTTGTGGTTGGCCTCAAAGCCGACGGGACCGTGGTGACGGCCGGAGCTGAGGCTTATGATTTCAGCGACTGGATCGATGTGACGGCCATTGACGGTACCCTCTATTACGCGGTGGGCCTCAAGAGCGACGGAACCGTTCTGGCGGAGGGTGACGGAGATTTTGGCCTTGACAGCCTGAAGCAGACAGAGAACATGAAGCTTGTCCGGGCAGCGGTCAGCTCCGAGGGTTATGCCACCTCAGCCTTACGGGCAGACGGCGCGGCATATACATCGCTGATGGGGCCGGACAACTGGTTCGCCGAGGACGCGGTGGACATTTCCGGCAGCGTATTTCTCACGCTGGCGCTTCATGCTGACGGCAGCGTTGAGGCCTGCGGCGAAGGGGAATTGGTGGATGAGATAGCCGGTTGGCGAGATATCAAGCAGGTACTGGTCGGTGACCGATTTGTCATCGGCTTGAAGAAGGACGGAACCGTTATCGTAAATAAAGACGCCGAGGGCTTGGACGAGGTAAAAAAATGGACGGGCATAAAAGAACTTTTCGGCAACAACGAAAAGCTGGTGATAGGCCTGAAGGATGACGGCACCACCGTTGTTTGTGGCTCGTCCTATAATATGAGCGAAGAAGCTGCAAAGGAAATAGCTTCGTGGCGGGACATTAAAAAGATCGTTGCCAGCGGCATCAAAGTCGCGGGTCTGAAGGCAGACGGCACGGTGGTCGCCGTGGGATACGGCGATGCTGTTCTCGATGAGATAAAGAACTGGTAGTTCCTTAGACCCGGAAGGATATTAAATAGGCGGTACACCTCAGAAGCTTCTGAAGTGTACCGCCTAATCGTTGGGTCCCTTTTTATCTTATCCAGCCGTTGCCCAGACCGTCGGTGAGTATCCAGCGCTGGTTCTTGCCGTCGTAAACCAGCGTAGTCGAGTATTCCGGCATACCCACCACCATTGGATTATCCTTGGAGCCCAGGGGCTTGGAGCTGTCTCTGGGGTAGGGACAGTCGGAGCTCACCACCGTGGCCGCGATCTTGGCTTTCTTCTCAGTCTTATATCGACTGCCGAAGGATACGAACACCCCGCCGATGGCCGCAAAGGCCGCCGCCTGTATCCAGTACTTCACCGGCAAGGCGCCTATACCCACGGCGTATACCGCGCACAGCAGCAGCGGCACAAAGCACAGGCAGCCGAAAAAAATCACAGCAAATTTCTTCATATTGCACATCTTCCGTTTCTCAGTCCGATGTCCTTGCCAGCAGCTTCATGCCTATAAGCCGCCGGATGAACCGGCCTGTAAACCCGTCCATCAGCATGAGGTATTCCTCCGGCTTGACCGTGCCGCCCATACCCATCATGTCGTATACCACATTGGCCTCTTTCACCCGGTAGGGCAGATCCCGCAGGCCGCAGCTCTCATAGAAGCGATGTCGCCTCAGCCTCTGGGTGTAGTTCTCCGCACCATCGTCCATCCGTTCCAGCGCCAGAAAGAGCTTGCTGCCCCGGTATTTCTCTGTTATCAGCTCCATGGCCTGCCGGCCGTAGCCGCGACCCCGCTCGCCGCTTTTCACAGCCAATAAGAATAAATAGGCCAGTTCGCCGCCTTTTATCAAATATATGAAGCCCACCGGCTTCTCCCCGTCGTACAGTGCGGACATCTCCACCCCCGGGGAATCGGCCTTCCGCCGCAAAAACCAGTAGGGCGGCCGCTCCTCCGGCGGGAAAGCCTCCAGAAATATGGCCTTTAGCTCCTTGTGTTCCTTTGCGCTTTTGTTGAGTTTTCTCAGTTCCATTTTTCAGTGTCCCTTTCAGATCGGGGGTTATCCAACGTCATTTCCGCTGCGGGTCGAAAGGCCCGTTCTCACGGCTTTCAGAAAGCACTGCCGTTCCGAGTGATTTCTCCGGCCCGTTATTATTATTTGTTACCGTGTTAACTCCGCCACCGTCTCCACGTGGAACGAGGTTATCAGATTGATGTCTGGTCTGTAATTTTCGTTTTGTCCGTTCGAGGGAATAGGTCAATAGTGGATTTTATGGGGGTGTTCTGTTCGAGGGAACAGTTCAACGGTTTTTATCTGTTCGCGGGAACAAGTCATATAGCATAAGTGCAAGTCCAGTCATCTTTAGTGCATCATCATTTCGTCGCCCCTAAACATCATCGTCTTCCTCATCGTAATCTGGACAGTATGGGCAATAAGAGGAATCCGATATACTATCTA
>CAYSFK010000168.1:0-3068 GCA_964430345.1 uncultured Oscillospiraceae bacterium
TTGAGGTGGGTATTCGCGAACTCCTCCGGGTCGAAGGGACAGCCCTTTGCGGTGGCCACGGCGCAGCACTCGTTGACAACGCCTCTGAAAAGCTGCATCCCGTACTGATCGTCCGCCACCTCAAATATCTTGAGCCGTACCAGAGCGCACACCGTATTGACTGTGCAGTTGATGATCACCTTGCGCCAGATATATGGCCAGTCGTCCTCATGGTATTCGGCAAGGCAGCCTCCGTCGGTAAACACTTTGGCCAGATATGCGCCCGCCGCGTCGATAACGGCGTCGTGGGCCATGGGCCCGAAGTGGACCAGCAGCCCCTGTACCTCGGTACTGACGCAGCAGCCGGGTCCCTTCAGCGCGGTGCCCAGAGCGCCGCTGCCCACAAGGATCCGCTCAGGCGGAAGGTGCCGCATGAGTATATCGGAATTGCCCAGCCCGTTTATCAGGGACAGCACCACGGTGTCCTTCCCTATGCAGGGCATGGCCTCCAGCAGGGCGTTCTCCAGCTGTGTGGCCTTGGTGACGAAAATGACAATATCCATTATTCCGATGTCGTTCACGTCATAGGCGGTCTTAAAGCCGTCCACATGGTATACGGTGTCAGGGTATATGATGAACTCCAGGCCGTCCTTGGCCACCTTGTCCATATGCTCTTTGTATCTGTCCACCAAAGTAAGGTCTGCGCCGCCCTTTTTCAGGTAACCGGCAAAGCAGCTTCCGGCCGCGCCGCAGCCCACCATTGCTATTTTCATTTGACTAATTCCTTCCTTCCGAATCAAAACGCGCCCTCGCAGTATTCGTTGGTGACGGCGCCTGTAGCCGCCGATGATACGCAGCGGCAGTATTTCACCAGATAGCCGGACTTGACCTTCAGCGGCGGCTGTTTCCAAGCGGCGATACGCCGGTCGATCTCGGCCTGCTCAACGTTGAGATGTATGCTGCGGTTGGGAATATCCACTGTAACCGTGTCTCCGTCCTCAATCACCGCAAATACTCCGCCCTCCATGGCTTCCGGGGAGACATGGCCGATGGCGGCGCCTCTGGTGGCGCCAGAGAAACGCCCGTCGGTCAGCAGAGAGACGGTCTCCCCCAAACCCTTGCCGACTATGGCGGCAGTGGGGGACAGCATTTCCCTCATACCGGGGCCGCCCTTGGGCCCCTCGCACTTGATGACTACCATATCGCCGGGGACTATCCTGCCGTCCAATATGGCCTGGGTGGCATCCTCCATATAGTCGAACACTCTGGCTCTGCCGGTATGCTTAAGCATACCCTGGCACACGGCGGCTGCCTTTACCACACAGCCCATAGGCGCCAGATTGCCGAACAGCACCGCGAGCCCGCCCTGAGCGCTGTAGGGCTGCTCCACATGGCGTATCACATCGTAGTCCCTCACCGGGTGCATGGGCAGCAGCGAACCTACGGCGGAGCCGCAGACAGTAAGGCAATCCTTATGTATCAGGCCCAGCTTGTCCAGCTCGTTCATCACGGCGTAGATGCCGCCGCCTCTATAGAGGTCGTCCATATGGTGATGTCCGCTGGGGCTGATCTTACAGAGGTTAGGGGTCTGCCTGCTGATCTCGTCAAATTTTTTAAGCGGCAGCTTCAGGCCCAGCTCATTGGCAATTGCCGGAAGATGAAGGGTGGTATTTGTGGAGCCGGCTATGGCCATATCCACATGGATGGCATTTTCAAAGGCCTTCATGGTCATAATATCCCTGGGGCGGACATTTTCAGTCACCATTCTGACCGCGTTCATTCCGGCCCGCTTGGCAAGGGCCAGACGCTCGCCGTAGTAGGAGGGCACGGTGCCGTTTCCGGGCAGAGCCATGCCCAGAGCCTCTGCCAGACAGTTCATGGAGTTTGCCGTGAACATGCCGGAGCAGGAGCCGCAGCCGGGGCAGCAGTGCTGGGTCAGCTCCTCCTGTTCCGCCTCGGTCATCTCGCCGTTTCTCACCTTGCCCACAGTCTCTATGCAGGCGCTGTAGTCCGATACATCACCGGCGTAATGCCCGGTGGGCATGGGACCGCCGCTGATGACGATGGACGGGATGTTCATTCTTGCCGCCGCCATAAGCGCCCCGGGAATGGTCTTGTCGCAGCTCACCACCAGCACCAGCCCGTCAAGGCCGTGAGCCATGGCCATGGATTCGATGCTGTCCGCCACCAGCTCCCGGCTGGGCAGAGGATACATCATGCCCTTGTGGGCCATGGTTATACCGTCACAGATGGCTATGGTTGGGAACTCCACCGGCACACCGCCGGCCATAAGTACGCCCTGCTTGGCGGCATCGGCAATGCCCCGCAGGTGGAAATGCCCGGGCACGATCTCGTTGAAGGTATTTACCACGCCAATAAGTGGCTTTTTGCCTATGTTCTCCTGAAGATGCCCTGTGGCATACAGCAGACTTCTGGCGTCGGCGTGCTCCACGCCGCAGAATATTTGTTCGCTTTTCAGCATATCACTTACTCCTTTACCATTGCGTCCTTTGCGGCGGCCACGATATCGCTCACCGCCAGCCCGTAGGCGTCCAGCAGCTCCGCCGCCTTGCCGCTGCGGGGATATACGTCCCTCAGCCCCAGCCTGCGTACCTTGCAGGGATGGAAGTGGCAGGCCACCTCGCAGATGGCGCTGGACATACCGCCGTAGAAATTGTGGTCCTCCACAGCCACCGCACAGTTGGTGCGGCGCAGCACCTCCGCCACACCGGCGCTGTCCATGGGCTTCACCGTGGACACGTCGATGACCGTGGCATTCACGCCCTCGGCCTTCAGCTGCTCCGCCGCCTCGATGGCCCGGTTCATGATAAAGCCGCTGGCAAAGATAGCTACATCATCGCCGTAGCTGAGGACCTGGCGGATCTTTCCGAATTCAAAGGGCGTCCCCTCCGGGAACACCTCAGGCTCCCGGCCGCTGCCCAGACGCAGGTACGCGGGGCCCTCCAGCTTCATCATTGCTCCCGCCGCCAGATACGCCTGCTGGGCGTCGGCGGGGCAGATTATCTTCACGCCGGGCATACTGCGCAGGATGCCCACATCCTCGTAAAACTGGTGGGTGACGCCCTCGC
>CAYSFK010000169.1:0-3066 GCA_964430345.1 uncultured Oscillospiraceae bacterium
TCGATGTCGGTGCAGTTGAGGTCGGGCATCTTCTGCTCGGCTATCTTGCGGACATCTTCCTTGCTGATGGTAGCGACCTTGTCCCTCTGGGGGACGCCGGAGGCGGTGTCAATGCCGCAGGCCTTCTTGATAAGGAGGGCGGCAGGAGGGGTCTTGGTGATGAAGGTGAAGCTGCGGTCGGAGTACACGGTGATGACCACGGGTATCATCATACCCATGTCGCCCTTGGTGCGCTCGTTAAAGTCCTTGGTGAACTGACCGATGTTTACGGCGTACTGGCCCAGGGCCGGGCCCACGGGGGGAGCCGGCGTCGCCTTGCCGGCGGGAACCTGGAATCTAACGTATCCTACTACTTTCTGTGCCATTTACAGCACCTCTTTCTTATTATTCTTTGATGACCTCGACCTGATCCAGCTCCAGGTCTACCGGCGTCTCCCGGCCGAACATGGACACGATAACACGCACCCTGTCCTTGTCGGGCTCCAGCTCGTCCACAACGCCAAGGAAACCGGCCAGAGGCCCGTCCGTGACCTTGACCTGGTCGCCCAAGCCGTAGCCCACGATTATCTCCCTGCGCTCCACGCCCAGGTCCAGTATCTCCTGCTCCGTCAGCGGCACGGCCTTTCCGTCGGAGCCCACAAAGCCTGTGGCGCCGCGGACGTCGTGGATAAGGTGCCAGCTGTCGTCCGTCAGGATCATTTTCACCAGCACGTAGCCGGGAAAGACCTTGCGCTCGACCTTTTTTTCGCCGGAGTCGGTGATCTCGGTGACGGTCTCCATGGGAATGCTGACCTCCCGGATAAGATCCGTCATCCTGCGGTTCTCCGCCGACTTCATCACGGCGGCGGCCACCGCGTTTTCATACCCGGAATAGGTATGAACCACGTACCATTTCGCTTCTTCAGCCATGACGGTCAACCCACCAAGGTGAACAGCGCCTTTACCAGCATTTGCGCCAGCTCGTCAAAGCCCCAGATAACAACTGCGGAAGCCAGCATCACGCCCAGAGATATGAGGACGTTATTGGTGAGAGTCTTGGAAGTGGGCCATATGACCTTCTTCAGCTCGCTTCTCATCTCGCGGAACCATTTGCCGACCCTTTTGAAAAACCCGGGCTTGACATCGTCCTTCTTGACGGCGGTGACGGCTTTGCTGGGAACTGTGCTTACTTTCTTCTCTTCAGCCATTTTCACGCATCCTTTCAGAACTTACTTGGTTTCCACGTGCTTGGTGTGCTTTCTGCAGAAGGGGCAATATTTACTGCGCTCCAAACGGTCGGAAGTGTTCTTCTTGTTCTTGACCGTGTTGTAGTTCCTCTGCTTGCATTCTTCGCACCTGAGTGTTATTTTTACTCTTGCGCCTGCAGCCATTGTTTCGGCACCTCCTATATTATTTACCCGCCCTTTGAAGGCGGGCATTGCCTCCCTGTATTTGGACTGACGCCCGCCGCCGCAAAAGCTCTCACTTTTTTGCGCAGCAAAACAGACCTCTCATCCGACAGGTAAAACCAACTATAACACATGGCATTCCCCAGGTCAACAATTTTTTGCGCCGATTTGCGGATTTATTTCCGGCTTTTCCCTTGCCGAAATATCCGGGAGATGGTATTGTTTGATCATAATAATGAAACAATATACGGCGAGGTGTATTAATGAGAATAATGGCCATAGATTTCGGCGACGCCCGGACGGGTCTGGCGGTGTCGGACGCTCTGGGTGTGCTCTGCGGCGAGGCCTGGACCATGGAGGAATGGAACATGGAGCGGCTGGCCGCAAGGATAGCCCAGGAGGCGCAAAAACGGGGCGTGGAGCGGCTGGTGCTGGGCCTGCCCAAGAACATGGACGGCACAGAGGGCCCCAGAGCAGAAAAGAGCCGGGCGCTGAAAGCCCTGCTGGAGCGGGAAAGCGGCCTGCCCGTGACGCTCTGGGACGAGCGGCGCAGCAGCATCGAGGCCCACGCCATACTCCACGCTCAGGGCAAGCGGGAAAAGGCGCACCGCAAGACCGTGGACGCCGTGGCCGCCTCCCTTATCCTGGAGGGCTATCTGGGCAGTCTCTGATTTTTTTGGAAATGTTTTCCCGCCGTCTGCCCGGACGGCGGGATTTTACGTGTTCAGGTGCAAAATAATACTTTTTTTACAGGCATCTCCGCCTTTAAATGTTATCCCCGCGCACATAATTATCATGGACAAAAATGAGCGGGAGGAAAAAACAATGCAGAAATTAATGAGGACGGCGGCGGCCTCGGTGCTGTGGCTGCTGCTTCTGGCGTCCTGGGCCGGCGGCGCCTTTGCCCAGGAGCTGCTGGTAGGCGGACAGGTGGTGGGCGTGCAGATAAGCACCAGAGGCGTACTGGTGGCGGAGATATCCCAGGTGGAGACTGCGGAGGGCTGCTGCTCCCCCGCCGGGGACGCGGGAGTCTGTCGGGGCGACCTTATATTAAAGGCGGGGGGCTGTCAGGTGAGCAAGGCCGCCGATATAATATCGCTGGTGGTGGACAGCTGCGGCGAGCCGGTGAGTCTGACAGTGCAGCGTGACGGCAGCGTCAGGGACTATTCCGTCACGCCGGTCTGCTCCGCCGAGGGCCAGTGGATGCTGGGTATGTGGCTGCGGGACGGCATCTCCGGCATAGGCACCATGACCTTTCTGGAGCCGGAGAGCGGCATATACGGCGCTCTGGGCCATCCGGTCAGCGACGCGGACACCGGCAAACGGCTGCCTATCTCGCAGGGCAGCATCACCGACGCCCAGATAGTGGGCATACTGCCGGGCACGGCGGGCAAGCCCGGCGAGCTCAACGGCTGCGCCGATCTGAACAGGGTGCTGGGCAGCATTGAAATGAACACCGACTGCGGCGTGTTCGGTCAGGCTTACTCCGGCATCTCCGGCAGGCGCATGGAGAGCGGCGTCATCACCGCCGGCCCCGCCACTATAATATCCACCCTCAACGGCAGGGAGAGCGGTGAATACGACGTGGAGATAAACCGGGTCTACAACGAGTCCGACGGGGTCCACGCCATGCTCAGCGTGGTGGACGCGGAGCTTATCGGCAAGACCGGCGGCATAG
>CAYSFK010000170.1:0-3036 GCA_964430345.1 uncultured Oscillospiraceae bacterium
TCTACGATTCAAAGAGCAAGTCTTTGAATCGTTATGGTCGAGAGGGAATCACTAGTGTCTGTTAAAGGCTTCCCTCGCATCCCCAAATCAAAGCCCAACAAAGTGGGTTTGATTTGGATAGGAAGAAGGAAGGAGCGGATATGGAGCTTCCCGCGCCAGCGGGAAGCGAAATGAAGCGAGTTTCTTCTGACGCCGGGGAAGGTGGCGCGCCGAGACGGATGAGGTAACCCGCAGTTCTTCTGAGGTAGCCATCTCCAAAAATTGTTTTCTCCCCGGCTCTATCAACTGATATATTTGTTCATAATATTGTGGTATATAATATAGAAGTATTCTCCGCTCCGGCGGCCAATACAGCAAAGGATGTTTGATACATATGAAACTTATTATTGACATCGTTCTTCTGGTCATAATAGCCCTGTGTACATGGAACGGCTACAAGCGGGGTCTGGTAGGCGGCATTGCCGGTATCCTTGCCATCATAATCTCCCTGTTCGGCGGCAGCCTTCTGTCCTCGGCCTATGCCCATGAGGTGGTGCCGGCGCTGGAGCTGTTTGTGGACGGCTATGTGGACTCCACTGATAACCGTGAGGCGGTTCTGGATAAGCTGGGCTACGGCGACAGCGACCAGTCTCTGAACGATATTTTGGCCCAGGACAGCTCCCTGCGCTATGACTATGCCTATGAGTGCATGACGGAGCTGGGTATGTACGAAAAGCGGGCGGAGACTCTGGCGGACAGGGCTGTGAAGCTCTCCGACGAAAACGGTATTGACATGACCGACGCCGTGGTGTCGGTGCTGTGCGACACGGTCACCTATGTGGGCGCTCTGGTGGTTGCCTTCCTGCTCATCCTGATTTTCTTCGTGGCTCTGGCCAATGTGGGCAACCTCTCCTTCCGTCTGCCGAATATGGAGAATGTGGACGAGATAGGCGGCGCGGTGCTGGGCTTTTTAAAGGGCTTTCTGTACTGTGTGTTGCTGTGCTGGCTGTTAAGCTTCCTTGGCCTTGTCATTGGCCGCACCACCATGTCCCATACGGTGCTGGGCCGCTTCTTCCTTATCTTCGACTTCCTCACCGGCGCGCTTTTTTAAGCCGCTTATACGGGGAGGGCGAGTATTGAGTATGCAGTGCGCCGCCCCGTGGGCGTACTGCCGCAGTCTCCAAAGCCGACCCGCACCTTTTCACTATTACCTATTACTTATCTTTTTTCCGGAGGTATCCATGCAACCTACTCTGTGCTCTCGCTGCGGTAAAAACGTGGCAATAATCTTCATTACGAAAATAGAAAACGGACAGACCAAAAATGAGGGCCTGTGCTTTAAGTGCGCCCGGGAGCTTCATATAAAGCCCGTGGACGACGTTATAAATAAAATGGGCATATCCGACGAGGATATAGACAGCATCACCGGCGAGATGATGAACGCCCTGTCCGGCGCGGAGGACTTGACCCCCGTGGAGGACGGCGACGACAGCGGCGATGATGACGGCAAGACCGCCACCTTCCCCTTCCTCAACCGGCTTTTTGGCTCCAATCCCCCCCCGGCGGAGGGCGCGCCCCAGCCTGCGGAGCCTCTGCCCAACAGGGGCGAGCCCGGCGGCAGCAGCAAGAACGCCAAGCGTAAGTTCCTGGACAGCTACTGTATCGATCTCACAGCCAGAGCCAGAGCCGGCAAGCTGGACAATATGATAGGCCGTGAGGAGGAGCTGGAGCGGGTCATACAGATACTGAACCGCCGCCAGAAGAATAACCCCTGCCTAATAGGCGAGCCCGGCGTGGGCAAGACTGCCATAGCCGAGGGTCTGGCCCAGCGCATAGCCATGGGCACTGTACCCTTCAAGCTGCAAAATAAGCAGGTCTTTCTGCTGGACCTGACCGCTCTTGTGGCCGGCACCCAGTTCCGGGGCCAGTTCGAGAGCCGTATGAAGGGTCTTATCGAGGAGATAAGGAAGCACGGCAATATCATCCTTGTCATTGACGAGGTGCATAATATCGTGGGCGCCGGGGACGCCGAGGGCAGCATGAACGCTGCCAATATCCTCAAGCCCGCCCTTTCCCGCGGTGAGATCCAGGTCATCGGCGCCACTACCTTCACCGAGTACCGCAAGCATATCGAGAAGGACGCCGCCCTGGAGCGCCGCTTCCAGCCGGTCACGGTGGCGGAGCCGTCCATAGAGGACAGCGTTGCCATCATAAAGGGCATAGCCCATTATTATGAGGAGCACCACGGTGTGCGCATCCCCGAGGAGATGTGCCGTCAGGCGGTGCTGCTCAGCGAGCGGTATATTACCGACCGCTTCCTGCCGGATAAGGCCATAGACCTTATCGACGAGGCCTGCTCCGATGTGAATTTGAAGGATAAGACCATTAACCGCCGCATGGCCGCCAAGCGTGACCTGGACAATATCCGCTTCGAGCGGGACGCCCTCATGTCCGCCGACGCTCCCAAGGGCGTGGAGATGACGGATGAGCTGCTGGATAAGCGCTACGCCAGAATAGCGGAGCTGCGCAGCAAGGAGATGCAGCTTGAGCAGGAGCTGAGAGCTTTGGACGCCCAGCCCGCCCCGGCCCTTACTCTGGATAATCTGGCAAGGATAATCGAGCTCCGCTATTAAGCGCAGCCGCGTAGGGCTCAAGGTCAAGCGCAAGCCGGTCAGCTTTATCTTCGTCGGCGGCACAGGCGTCGGCAAGACGGAGCTGGTCAAGCGTCTTGCGGCGGATATGTTCGACTCGCCGGAGTCCCTTATTCGTTTGGATATGTCGGAGTTTATGGAGAAGTTCTCCGTCTCCCGGATAATCGGCTCGCCCCCCGGCTATGTGGGCTATGACGAGGCCGGCCAGCTCACCGAGAAGATACGCCGCAAGCCCTACTCCGTCGTGCTTTTCGACGAGATCGAGAAGGCCCATCCCGACGTCCTGAACATCCTGCTTCAGATACTCGATGACGGCAGGATAACCGACGCTCAGGGCAGGACGGTCAATTTCGAAAACACCGTCATCATCATGACCACCAATGCCGGCAGCGACCGGAAGGACGGC
>CAYSFK010000171.1:0-3005 GCA_964430345.1 uncultured Oscillospiraceae bacterium
GCTTATTTTAGCATAAGCTGTTCTTACATTGTTCAATTTTCAAGGTGCACTCCCCCGCCCCTTCTTAAGAGGCGAGCTTGATTAATATACCACGCAGCTGTTCGTTTGTCAACACCCAAACCAATCTTTTTTGCGCATATTTGAGCCTTTAAAACAAGCGCCGCACCTGCGGGTGCTCAAGTAATATAGCATTAAAAAAACCCCTTTGTCAACAGTTTTTAAGGGGTTTTTTCGTCATTTATTTCATGTTTTTTCGGGTCTCAAAATCTAGTGGTGGAGCGCCCGTCGCAGCCACAAAATAGCGGTCACTTCTTCAGGAACAGCCCGCCGATGTACGGCAGCGGCTCCCGCTTACCGGCGCTGGCGGCGGTCATGCCCTTGTAGATCATAAACACCCACAGCAGCGTGACCAGCCAGTTGAGCCCCAGGATGGTGCTGACCAGATTGGCGCCTATGCCGGCCACGAACAGGCCCAGCCCCTGACGGGCGTGGAACTGGGAATAGTCGTCGTCCTTGGCAAGAAAGAAGGGCAGCAGGCAAAGAGGCCCCAGATAGGACAGGGCGGCCAGGGTCTTTGAGCTTGGCATTGCCTTGCCAAGACCGGCGGCATAATCCGGAGTGGCGGCGTTGGTCCTGGTACTTTGCTCACGGTTCACATGGCTTTGGGCGGCCTTCTCCCGCTGCTCCTGCTGGCGCTGACGGCGGGCGAACTCGGCCTCGGCCCATTTTTTGCTGTTCTCTCTGTCACGACGGCGCTTTTCCTCCAGCTGCCGACGCAGGAATTCCGAGTCGAAGCCTCCGGCGGCGTGAGGCGCGCTCTGGGCAGCCGAAGCCGCGGCGGTCTTCTCGGCCTCCCGGTTCTCATCGAAGCCGCAGGCCAGACACTGGCTCTGTCCGTCGGGTATATACGCGCCGCAGTTGTTGCAGTAAGCCATGACATCCTCCAAAGCATATCTCAAGTGATGTATCATTATACTGCATAATTATTAACAATTCAACAGTATGCGCGGCCGCGCAGTGAAATAATCCTCATGCGCAGAACTTGTGCTTGCCTATATCCACAATGGCCGGTCGTGACCATATCCACTTGCTGGTGGCAGTGGAGGGATTAAAATAGTATATGGCGCCGTAGCTGGGATCCCAGCCGTTGAGAGCGTCCCTGGCGGCTCTGTAAGCGCTCTCGGCTACGGGCTCGTCGAACTGGCCGTCGTACAGGCAGGAGAAGGCCCCGGACTGGTATATGACGCCGGAGACGGAATTGGGGAAGGAGGCGTGCTCCACCCGATTCAGCACTACCGCGCCTACCGCCACCTGTCCCTCGTAGGGCTCGCCTCTGGCCTCGGCGGAAATAAGCCGCGCCAGCAGGTCCAGATCGCCGCTCTCACCGCCGCCGCCGGAGCCGCCGCCTCCACCGCCTTCCGAGCTGCCGGTAGGCGTGATGCCCAGCGCCGCCAGAGTAAGATTGCCGACCTGTCCGTCGGCGGAGAGGCCGTTTGTACGCTGGAAGTAACGCACAGCCTCCTCGGTCTTGCTGCCGAAAACACCGTCCACGCCGCCGAAATAGTAGCCCCAGTTCTTAAGTCTGGTCTGTATTTCCCGGACCACGTCGCCGGAGTTGCCCTTCTTATATAAATCGGCAGAGGCGCTTTGGGCCAGAGCGATTATGAAGATGTTCACGGCGAAGATAACGGCCAGCACCAGTATCAGCTTTTTTCTTTCCCTGCTCATGCAAAAATACCCCCACAGACTTTTCTGTTAGTCTGTGAGGGTATTGCGAAATTATACCGTGATTCAGCCGTTGCTGCGATTCTTTATCTCGTCCAGTATCCTTGCGGTAAAGTCCTCGAAGCTCATGGCGCCCATATCGACACCGGCTCTGGTGCGCACGGAGACCGTGCCGTTCTCGGCTTCCTTGTCGCCCACCACCAGCATATAGGGCAGCTTCTGCATCTGGGCCTCACGAATCTTGTAGCCTATCTTCTCGTTGCGAAGATCCGTCTCCACCCGTACGCCCTGAGCCTCCAGTTTCGCCGCCACGCTCTTGGCATAATCGGCGGCCCTGTCGGTTATGGGCATGACCATAGCCTGCACCGGGGACAGCCACACAGGGAAGGCGCCGGCAAAGTGCTCGGTGATGACGCCGATAAAGCGTTCAATGGAGCCGAACACCACCCGGTGTATCATGACGGGGCAGTGCTTCTCGCCGTCGGCGCCGGTATACTCCAGATCGAAACGGCCGGGCAGCTGATAGTCCAGCTGTATGGTGCCGCACTGCCAGGTGCGTCCCAGGGAGTCCTGTATATGGAAGTCCAGCTTGGGGCCGTAGAAGGCGCCGTCGCCGGGGTTTATCACATACTCCTTGCCGATGCTGGTGATGGCCTCGGCCAGCGCGGCGGTGGCCACGTCCCAGTCCTCCACGGAGCCGATATGGTCGTCGGGCATGGTGGACAGCTCGATGGTATAGGGCAGGCCAAAGAGAGAGTACACCTCGTCAAACAGCATGGCGATGCGCACCACCTCATCCTTAATCTGCTCCTTGGCCAGCAGAATGTGGGCATCGTCCTGGGTGAAGCAGCGGACACGGAACATACCGTGAAGCGCGCCGGACAGCTCATGCCGGTGTACAAGGCCCAGCTCGCCGAAGCGCAGCGGCAGGTCCCGATAGGAGTGAGGCTCCAGGTCGTAGACCAGAATGCTGCCGGGGCAGTTCATGGGCTTTATGGCAAAGTCCTCCCCATCGATAAGGGTGGTGTACATATTGTCCTTATAGTGGTCCCAATGGCCGGAGGTCTCCCACAGGGTGCGGCGCATTATCTGAGGCGTAGATATCTCCACGTAGTTCCACTTTTTGTGTACCTCGCGCCAGTACTCGATAAGGGTATTCTTCAGCACCATGCCCTTGGGCAGGTAGAAGGGGAAGCCGGGGGCCTCATCCCGGAATGCGAACAGACCCAGCTCCTTGCCCAGCTTCCGGTGATCCCGGCGCTTGGCCTCCTCGATGCGGG
>CAYSFK010000172.1:0-2879 GCA_964430345.1 uncultured Oscillospiraceae bacterium
GAGGTGCGTATCTCCACAATGTCGCCGTTTTGCAGAGCGTAGTCGTAGGTGACTATGCGTCCGTTCACCTTGGCGCCCACCATGTGGTTGCCCACATCGGAGTGAATGCTGTAGGCGAAGTCGATGGGCGTGGCCCCGGCAGGCAGGTTTATCACGTCCCCCTTGGGTGAGAACACGAACACCTCGTCGGCGAACATATCTATTTTCAGGTTGTGGAAAAAGTCCTGAGCGTCGGATTCCTGCTGGTTTTCCAAAAGACGCCGCACCCAGGCGAACTTGTCCTCCTCGCCCCGGAGGGCGGCGGCGCTGTCTCCCAGCTTGTATTTCCAGTGGGCGGCCACGCCGTATTCCGCCGTGTGGTGCATTTCCCAGGTGCGTATCTGCACCTCGAAGGGTATGCCCTCTGAGCCTATCACCGTGGTGTGTACGCTCTGGTACATATTGGGCTTTGGGGTGGATATATAATCCTTGAACCGCCCGGGCACGGGTTTGAACATATCGTGGATAATGCCCAGCACGTTGTAGCAGTCGGGTATGCTGTCCACTATCACCCGGAAGGCGCAGAGATCGAAAATGCCGTTGATGTCCAGCTTCTGGGCGTACATCTTCCGGTAAATGCTGTACACGTGCTTTATCCGGCAGTATATAGTGGCCTGTACGCCCTCGCTTTTCAGCCGGGCCTGAATCTTTTCCTCCATGCCGGACATAAACGTCTCCAGCTCGCCCATGCGGGCGTTGAGGGAGTCGGTTATCTCCTTGTAGCCGGTGGGGTCCAGGTACTGCAGGGACAGATCCTCCAGCTCCCACTTGGCCCGCTGCATACCCAGGCGGTGTGCTATGGGCGCGTATATCTCCATAGTCTCCAGTGACTTGGCCCGCTGCTTCTCGGCGGTCTGGTAGGCCATGGTTCGCATATTGTGCAGCCGGTCGGCAATTTTTATAAGGATGACCCGGATGTCCTTGGCCATAGCCATCAGCATCTTCCGCAGATTCTCCATCTGCTCGTCCTCTTTGCTGGTGTACTGGACTCGGGTCAGCTTTGTAACGCCCTCCACGATATCCGCCACCGGCTCTCCGAACTGTCGGGCGATATCGCTGTGGGTGAGATTGGTGTCCTCGATAAGGTCGTGGAGCAGGGCGGATATAACGGAGTCCTCGTCCAGACCCATGTCCACGGCGATGTCCGCCGCGGCTATCACATGGGTCACGTAGGGTGAGCCGTCCCGCCGGTACTGGCCGGAATGGGCGATGCGCGCCATCTCATAGGCGG
The DNA here is from genome assembly GCA_964430345.1 of uncultured Oscillospiraceae bacterium. Classification (GTDB taxonomy): domain Bacteria; phylum Bacillota; class Clostridia; order Oscillospirales; family Oscillospiraceae; genus Limivicinus. The sequence continues at coordinate 1,271 of CAYSFK010000172.1, forward strand.
CTCTAATCCTGCCCAGGTCCATGCCGTGGCAGTTCTCCCGTATCTTGGCCTCCAGCGCGTCGAACAGAGCGTCGGTGTCTATTTGGTTGTTGGCTTTTATCTGCTGTTCGTCCATACAGTATACCCTCGCCCCGCGCTATCTGCGCTTCTTCAATGCCCTTATCAGCTTTGTCGCTCCCAAGTCGGCCTTGCCGGAGACTGTGGAACACCTGGCTCCGAATATGCCGCCGTCGTCGCTTTTCAATAGCCCCGCCTCCAGCAGCACCATCATACACAGGCAGAACTTCTCCGGCGACATCCCCGGCACCCGCTGGGCTATGACCTCCGCCGCGCTTTTGCCCACGGAGAAATCCTTCCCCAGAGAGCGCCATATCCGCACGAAGTCCGCCCGCTCCGGGCAGTAGGGGGCGGCGGCCCAGGCGGCGCCTGACTCGCCCTTAAGTATAGCCTCGCACAGCGCCTCCGGCTCATGGGGCCGGGCGGCGATTACCACCAGCTGCACCGACACCTTTCCCCGGTACTCGTTTATCTGAGGCGAGAAGGCAAGGTCGATAAGCTGCCCCTCCTCAATGCCCAGCTCACCTGCGGTGTGGGAGAAGAAAATACCCTCAAAGCGTTCCCGACCCAGACGTACCCTCAGCTTCAGGTGCTTTCCGCTGCCCACCGCCATGGCCGACTCCAGCAGCGCCCCGCTGAGACACATTACGGGCTTGGGGTTCTGGTTGCCGTAGGGCTCCAGCAGGTCCAGGGAGCGCACGTTGTCTATGCTCAAAAGCTCCGGCTCGTTTATCAAAAGGTCGCACTGCACCTCCGGCACCGGGCTGGGCCGGTTGTTTTTGTAGTACTCCGCCAAAGCCTCCCGGAACAGCTCCAGCTCCTCCCGGCGGATGTTCAGCCCCGCCGCCAGGGCGTGACCGCCGAAGCCTATCAGGTGCTCGCTGCAGGCGCTGAGGGCTTCGTATAGGTTGAAGCCGCCGTAGCTTCGGCAGGAGCCCTTGCCCACGTCCCCGTTGAGACATATCATTATGGCCGGCAGAGAATACTGCTCCGCCAGTCTGGACGCGGCGATGCCTATGACTCCCTGATGCCAGTTCTCGCTGGCCAGCACTATAGGCGCCTCCGGCTCCGTGCCCTCAAGGCTGCTGTTGGCCTGCCGCCATATCTCTGTCTCTATGCTCTGCCGCTGCCGATTCAGCTCGCACAGCTCCGTGGCCAGCGCCGCCGCCGTCTCCCCGTCCCGGCTCATCAGCAGCCTCGCCGCCGTGGCGGCCTGACCCAGTCTGCCTGCTGCGTTCAGCCTGGGCGCAAGGCCGAAGCCCACCGACGCGGCGGTCACCTTTTTCCCGTCCGCGGCGGATTCCTTCAGCATGGCGGCGATACCCGGCCTTGGCCTCTCCTCTACCTGCTTCAGACCCAGCCGCACCAGAGCGCGGTTCTCCCCGGTCAGTGGCATCACATCCGCCACGGTACCCACGGCCACAAGGTCGGCGTATCTGGAAAGCAGCTCTCCGGAGCCGCCCTCGCAGGCGCAGGCCAGCTTCAGTGCCACGCCCACCCCGGCCAGCTCCTTGTTGGGGTAATTATCCCCATCCCGCTTGCAGTCTATAAG
>CAYSFK010000173.1:0-2855 GCA_964430345.1 uncultured Oscillospiraceae bacterium
GGCGCTCTGGGCGCGGCCGAGTATGCCCGCCAGAAGGGTATGGCCAAGAAGTAATTTCATAACCACCGTATAATGACAGACCGCCGCAGGGATCCCTGCGGCGGTTTTATTAACATATCCGTCTTTATTTTTCCACGGCGCTGGGTTATAATACCCTTATCCAGAATCGGAGGTATGATTATGAAACAGTATTTTGAGATAGTAGACGTTATGGCCCGGGAGATACTTGATTCCCGGGGCAATCCCACCGTGGAGGTGGAGGTCACCCTGGACGACGGCACCATTGGCCGGGCGGCGGTGCCCTCCGGCGCGTCCACGGGTATGTACGAGGCCTGCGAGCTGCGGGACGGGGATAAGAGCCGCTATAACGGCAAGGGTGTGCAGATGGCCGTGGAGAATGTCAACGGCGAACTGGCGGAGGCGCTGCTGGGCCTGAACGTGCTGGACCAGAGCTCCATAGACAAGATGCTCATAGAAATAGACGGCACCCCCAACAAGACCCGCCTGGGCGCCAACGCCATTCTGGGCGTGTCCTTGGCCTGCGCCAAGGCCGCCGCCATTGCCACAGGGGTCAGTCTCTATAACTATATCGGCGGCGTCAACGCCAAGACCCTGCCGGTGCCCATGATGAACGTGCTCAACGGCGGCGCCCACGCTACCGGCTCCAATGTGGACATTCAGGAGTTCATGATAATGCCTGTGGGCGCGGATAGCTTCAAGGAGGCCCTGCGCATGGGCGCGGAGGTTTTCCACGCGCTGAAAAAGCTGGTGCCCGCCTCCGGCGTAGGCGACGAGGGCGGCTACGCCCCCAATCTTGACAGCGACGAGGACGCTTTGAAGGCGCTGGTGGCCGCTATGGAGAAGGCGGGCTACAAGCCCGGCGTGGACTTCAAGATAGCCATAGACGGCGCCGTGTCCGACTGGTACGATGAGAAGGACGGCTGCTACCACCTGCCCAAGCGGGGCACGGTGATGAGCTCTGACCAGATGGTGGATATGTGGGAGGACTTCGTGGACAAGTATCCCATAATCTCCATCGAGGACGGCATGGGCGAGAACGACTGGGCCGGCTGGCAGCTTATGACGCAGCGCCTGGGCAGCCGCATCCAGATAGTTGGGGACGACCTGTTCGTCACCAATACGGAGCGCATCAATAAGGGCATAGAGCTCCGGGCCGCAAACTCCGTGCTCATAAAGCTCAACCAGATAGGCACACTCACCGAGACCTTGGACGCCATACAGACGGCCCACCGCGCCGGCTGGACGGCGGTGGTCTCCCACCGCTCCGGCGAGACGGAGGACAGCACCATCGCCGATATCTCCGTAGCTGTGAACGCCGGGCAGATAAAGACCGGCGCCCCCTCCCGCACGGACAGAGTGGCCAAGTACAACCAGCTTCTGCGCATAGAGGAGGAGCTTTTCGACGTGGCCCAGTACCCCGGCGAAGCCGCATTCTTCTCCATAAGATAAAAATTATATATCGGAAAAGGAGGGCCAGTACAAGTGATATACAGACAGTTTAAGGACCTGAAGCTCTCGGGTCTTGGCTTCGGCACCATGCGCCTGCCGCTGCTGCCCGGCGGTACGGTGGCGGACATCGACCAGGAGCAGGTGGACGCCATGGTGGATTACGCCATAGAGCACGGCGTAAACTACTTCGATACCGCTGTACCCTACCACGGCAGCCGTTCCGAGACAGCCATAGGCAGAGCCCTGGCCCGCTATCCGCGGGACAGCTTCTATCTGGCGGACAAATTCCCTGGCCATCAGGCCGTTAATGGCCTGGAGCTGCCGCTGGAGGCGACCTTTGAGGAGCAGCTGCAAAAGTGCGGCGTGGAATACTTCGACTTCTACCTGATGCACAATGTGAACGAGAACTCCATCAAATACTACAATGACAGCTCCAACGGCTGTGTGGACTATTTTGTCAAGCAGAAGGAGCTGGGGCGGATAAAGCACCTGGGCTTTTCCTGCCACGGCAGCGTGGATAACATAAAGGAATTTTTGGATATGCACGGGGACAAGGTGGAGTTCTGCCAGATACAGCTGAACTATCTGGACTGGAGTCTCCAGAACGCCCGGGAAAAATGCGCCTTCCTGAAGGAACGGGGCCTGCCCATATGGGTGATGGAGCCTGTGCGGGGCGGTAAGCTTGCGAAGCTGGACGAGGAGACGGAAGCCGCGCTTCGCGCTCTGCGTCCGGAGGAGAGCACCGCCGCCTGGGGCTTCCGCTGGCTTCAGACCGTGCCTGAGGTGACCATGGTGCTCAGCGGTATGTCCGACATCAGCCAAATGCGGGATAACGTCAAGACCTTCACCGAGGAAAAGCCCTTGAGCGCCGAGGAGACGGCGCTGCTGTACTCCGTTGCGGACAGATTTAAATACACCATACCCTGTACCGGCTGCCGCTACTGCTGCGCCGGCTGTCCCATGGAACTGAACATACCTATGCTCATGAACCTTTGCAGCGACCAGCGGGTCAGCGACAGCATCAACATCGCCATACGCTACGAAGCGCTGGGCGAAAAGAACGCCGCCGCCTGTATCGGCTGCGGCAAGTGCAGGGAGGCCTGTCCTCAGAACATAGACGTGCCCGCCTTCATGAAGGAGCTGGCGCAGGCGCGGCAGGGCAAAAAAACCTGGGCAGAGATATGCCGGGAGCGGGACGCCGCCAAGAAAGCCAAATAAGACTGGTTTTTTATGCCGCATATGTATAATATCTCCGTTTACCGTACAAAATAGGGATGTAAAATCTTAAACGGAGGTTTTGTACTATGAGCAGCAACAGCTCCGGCAAAAGGCTGGAGGGATTTTTTACAGGTAAGGGCTTCTACATAGTCCTTTTCCTGTGCGCA
>CAYSFK010000174.1:0-2732 GCA_964430345.1 uncultured Oscillospiraceae bacterium
CATGACGGTGCGCATATAGGTGCTCAGCTCGTCGCGGATGGCCTGTCGCGTGAACACTCTCGGGTCGCACAAATCATGGCAGACCCAGACCAGATGTATGCCCCGCTCCCTGGCCTGCTCCTCAAACTGACCGTGCATTCCGGTCAGCGCCTTGCAGGACATATGCTCCCACATGATGACCATGTCGGCGTTGAGCTGCTCGCAGAACTCCCAGAGCTCATCCACCAGCACCTTATAGCCACCGTGGGTGCGGTTGCGCATTATCATGTTTTCGTTGAGCCAGGCCATGTCGTAATAGGCCTGCTCCCTGTTCTCGGGGGTGTCCACCTCGGCTATCTCCCGGGTGTTTATCATGGAGAGCATATCCGTCAGCGGCACTATGCCCCAGCAATGTATCATCCAGTTGAGCATATCAATGTTGTACTGCGGCTGCACACCCCATATGATAGCCCTGTGGCGGTATTCCTTGGCCATCATGCGCTTGGCCTTGGCGCCCCGCTCCACATATTTCATTATCTTCTTGTCTATGGGCGGGAAGTCCGGAGAGCGGCCGCAGTTGCCCATATAGTTGGTGTCGTTATACAGAGAGAAGGTGGCGCCCACGAACTGGGGATAGTCTGTGCTGTTGACCTCCAGCCAGGCCAGACGGTTGCGGGTAGCGTCGTTGACGCGCTTGGCGCACTCGAAGTAAGCGTCCCAGTCCCATTTCTGGCCGGTGTGCTTCTCCACAAAAGCGATGGCATTCTTGATATCCTCGGCGGCGTAGGTCTGCACATCCTCCTCCCGGTGGCGCATGGGGGCCAGCAGCTGGAAGGTGGGTATGCCGTATTCCCGCTCAAGGCGCTTGGCGATGATGCCGTTGCCCATGAGGGAGCCGTCGCAGGTGGTGTTGACCTGCACCGCGCAGCAGCCCAGCACCGCAAAGTCGTCGTCGATGGAGATACCGGCCTCGGCCTCGGGCATGGGGCACACGTCGCCAGCCAGACCGAACTGCTGGGCCACATCCAGATAGTGAGTGGTGGAGTACTGATTGAGGAGGTTTGCCACGAACATTGTGGGCACCTCACGCAGTATGGCCTTGACATTGGGGAAGCCCATCATGAAGGCTGTCATGGCGTTCTCGTCGGTGAGCACACAGGTGTTGGAGTAGGCCACATCGTTGCCGGTGCGCCTGTCGCCTCTGAAGATATTGTCCATGGTGGAGGCCACGTCGTACACGACGAAGTCCATGGCCGTATGTACTATGCGCAGGGGCTCGTCTCTCAGGCCGATGGTGAACTTATCCACCATATGGGGCACCGCAAGGTAGTTTGCCATCCAGCGGTATCTGAACATGGCCTTGATGTTCCGGGGCTTGGCGATGAATTTTGCCAGTATGGACAGGATGTAGAGCCATCTGACATAGTCGTACATGGTGTCCTTCAGGCCGCGCCACTCCCGGCGCCTGCGGACCTTGCCGCCGTCATACAGTGTGCCCAGCTCCTGCTGGCCGACTTTTTCAGGGCCGTATATAGTCTTCATCAGTTTGCACCTCCCCTGAGCTTTTTGATCTCAATGCTTTCCACGAAAGCCTGCACGCGGGTGCGCATCTGGCCCACGGAGGCGCTGATGTTGTAGGGTCTGTCCACGGAGAGCACCGGGAAGCCGAAATCCTCCCGCAGCATGGTGGAGCCCAGCATACGCTCATAGGCCCAGGGGTCGCAGAACTTCACCTGCTCGTAGATGATGCCGTCGGCGCCGTACTCCTTGGCGATGTCGTTGACGTACTGCTTGCGGCCGTACACCTTTTCCATGTTCATCATCCTGGGGCACTGGCAGCGCTGCATATACTGACGGCAGACCTGGGTCAGCGCGTCCTCATCCTCGGTGAGCGCTATTTCGTCGCGTCCGGGCAGGGAGCCAAAGCAGTACCTGTCGGCGCAGACATAGGCGCCGGTGTCCTCGATGAGCTTGATAAGCGCGCTGTCGTCCACCTCGGAGCCCACCAGGCATATGCGGGCCCTGTAGTCCTTGTCGTCGGGCTCTCTGGTTTTGACCTCCTCCAGCGTCTCCTCCAGCTTGTCTATCACCAGATACTTGGGGGCAACATATGTAGCCAGGGTGAACACATGGAACTCGTAGCCGGTTATTCTGGGCTTTGCCTCCTTGCGGAAGTCGCCCAGGGCGCGTATCACTCTGCACACCCGGTTGTGCTCCTCCACGGCCTTTCTGATGGCGGCGTCGGAGGTGTCTATGCCGTATTTCTCACGCAGGGGCTTGAGGATATGGTTCTCGCACTGGAGCTTGTACAGGTTCAGGTTGTTGTCGTCGTTCTTCAGCGGCAGCTCCATGTACTCCCAGAAGAACTTCTCCTTGTCCTTGCCCATGGTTTTCAGCAGCTCCATGTTCTCCGCGCAGCGGTTCATCATGGTGCAGCCGTCAGGCGCAATGAGGCAGTCGGCAAAGTTGAAGCCGCCCTCGATGGCCCGCTCCAGCAGCGCCCTGCTGGTCTCGCACAGGAGGCTGGTCATGTAGTAGGTGGCGATGTCCATGGAACCGGTGTGCGGCGCGAAAAGGCGGATCCCGAAGGCGTTGCCCAGATTCATCAAGGGCTCCGGCTCGTTCTCGCATACGTACGCGACGCAGACCTTCCCCTCGCCCTGAGCCTTGCGGATGAGCTCGTTGCTGGCCTCCTGCAGGAGGTTTTCAAAGTAGGTCAGATGCTTTAGGTCTCTCACTGTCTTCCCCCCATA
>CAYSFK010000175.1:0-2729 GCA_964430345.1 uncultured Oscillospiraceae bacterium
TTGGCGTCGATGCCCTTCTTGACGAAGTCCATCATCTTGCCCAGGCTCACGAACTCATAGCCGATTATCTCACCCTCGGCGTTGAGGGCGATGCGGGTGACGTAGCCCTCGGTAAGCTCCAGATAGCGGGGTCCCTTTTCCTTGGTGGCGAACATGGTGCCTATCTGGGAGCGCAGGCCCTTGCCCAGATCCTCCAAAGACGCACCCACAGCGAGGCCGTCCTCGGAGAAGGCGGACTGGGAGCGGCCGTAGACTATCTGCAAAAACAGCTCCCGCATGGCGGTATTGATAGCGTCGCACACCAGGTCGGTGTTCAGAGCCTCAAGGATGGTCTTGCCTATAAGTATCTCGGAGGCCATAGCGGCGGAGTGGGTCATGCCGGAGCAGCCCAGAGTCTCCACCAGCGCTTCCTCGATAACTCCGTTCTTGATGTTAAGCGTCAGCTTGCAGGCTCCCTGCTGGGGAGCGCACCAGCCTATGCCGTGGGTAAAGCCGGAGACGTCGGATATCTCCTTGACCTGCACCCATTTTCCCTCCTCGGGTATGGGAGCGGGGCCGTGGTAAGCGCCCTTTGCCACCGGGCACATATGCTGTACTTCAGTAGTATAGATCATAGCAATTTCCCTTCTATATTCAAAATTAGACCAAACGCGGATTACGCACCGACGACCAGATTCTCCCCGGTCATCTCCTTGGGCTGTTCCAAGCCCATAAGGTGCAGTATGGTGGGGGCAATATCGGCAAGCCTGCCGCTTTTCAGCGCTGTCCCCTTCCGGCAGACCGCCAGAGGCACGGGGTTTGTGGTGTGGGCGGTGTTGACCTTGCCCGCCTCGTCGAACATACAGTCGGCGTTGCCGTGGTCGGCGGTGACCAGCAGCACCGTATCCGGGTGCTTTGCGCTCTCGTCCATAATACGGCCTATGCAGGCGTCCACGGTCTCCACGGCGGTGACGGCGGCGTCCATTATGCCGGTGTGTCCCACCATGTCGCAGTTGGCGAAGTTGCAGACTATCAGCGCGAATTTATCGGAAGCGATAGCCTCCACGCATTTGTCGCAGACCTTCTCGGCGCTCATCTTCGGCACCAGATCGTAGGTGGCAAATTCCTTGGGGGAGGGCACAAGGCAGCGCTCCTCACCCGGAGCCTGCTTCTCCACGCCGCCGTTAAAGAAGAAGGTGACGTGAGCGTACTTCTCCGTCTCCGCCACGCGGAACTGGCTGAGGCCCAGGGAGCTTATATAATCGCCCAGGGTGTTCTCTATGGTCTCCGGCGGATAGGCAATGGGCAGAGGCAGCGTCTCGTCGTACTGGGCGGTGCATACATAGGACAGCGGATATACCGTCTTGCCCCTGTCAAAGCCGTCGAAGTCCGGCAGATTCAGGGCCCAGGTCATCTCTCTGGCCCTGTCCGGGCGGAAGTTCATGAAGATAACGCTGTCGCTGCGCTCAATAACGCCCTCCGGGCAGCATACTATAGGCTTTACGAACTCGTCGGTAATGCCCTTATCATAGCTCTCTTGGACAGCAGCCACCGGATCGTCGGCTCTCAGACCCTCGCCGCAGACTATGGCGTTGTAGCCCTCCTGCACCCGCTCCCAGCGCTTGTCCCTGTCCATGCCGTAGAACCGGCCCTGAACGGTGGCTATCCTGGCGTTTCCAAGCTCCGCGCATTTATCGGCAAGAGCCTTTACAAAACCTGCGCCGCTGGTAGGGGCCACGTCCCGCCCATCCAGGAAGCAGTGGACATACACCTTCTCCACGCCTCTCTGCTTTGCCATGTCCAGAATGGCGAAGATATGGCTCAGGTGGCTGTGTACTCCGCCGTCGGACAGCAGGCCCATGATATGCAGGCTGTGGCCGGACGCCTTGGCGTCCTCCATGGCCTTGATATATGCGGGGTTACTAAAAAACCTGCCGTTTGCTATCTCCTGGCTCATTTTCGGCAGTATCTGAAAGACAACACGACCGGCCCCCATATTGGTGTGTCCCACCTCGGAGTTGCCCATCTGCCCCTCCGGCAGACCCACGTCCAGCCCGGAGGCCGACAGGGCCGTTCGGGGCCACTGGGAAAAGAGCCTGTCCAGATTGGGCGTCTTGGCCTGTGCTATGGCGTTGCCCGCACTGGGCGCAGCCAGGCCGTAGCCGTCCATGATTATCAAAACAGCTTTGTTCGTCATCCTTCTCCTTATCAGCCCTGGTCCGCGGCCTTGATTATTGTGGCAAAGTCAACGGGCTTCAGGGACGCGCCGCCAATAAGTCCGCCGTCTATGTCGGGCATTGCCAACAGCTCGGAGGCGTTCTTGGCGTTCATGCTGCCGCCGTAGAGTATGCTGACGGCTCTGGCGGGACGGGCCCCGTAGATGCCGCGGATGACGGCGCGGATGCCCTCGCAGACCTCCTGAGCCTGCTGTGCGGTGGCGGTCTTGCCGGTGCCAATGGCCCAGATAGGCTCGTAGGCTATGACGCAGCGGCGAAGCTGCCCGGCCTCAATGCCGCTGAGGGCGGCCTTCACCTGATAGGCCACGTACTCCATGGTAAGGCCCAGCTCGCGCTGCTCCAGGCTCTCACCCACGCAGATGATGGGGATGATGCCCTGCTCCAGCAGAGCCTTGGCCTTGGCGTTTATGAGCAGGTCGCCCTCGCCGTGGTACTGGCGGCGCTCGGAGTGGCCGACGATGCAGTACTTGGCGCCTACGTCGGCAAGCTGGGCGGCGGAGATCTCGCCGGTGT
>CAYSFK010000176.1:0-2654 GCA_964430345.1 uncultured Oscillospiraceae bacterium
AGCCGTCGGTCATGCCGGAGATATAGTCGCAGGCGGCCCGCTCCCGGCCCTCCCGTTCTATTACATCGGCGAAATCCGCCGGTAAGGTCTCCGGGTGCTTCACGTAGTATTCGTACAGCCGCTCCAGTATGCCGTCTACCTTGCTCTCCTCGCCCTTGGCCTGGGGATTCAGATACACGTCGGAGTACATATACCGGTGGAAGAAGTCGAAGGTCTCCTGCATCCGGGGGGACATTTTCAGCACGCCTCCGCCGCTGTTTTCGATTAGGTCTGTCAGCAGGGAATTAATGCGTTCGCTGTTCTTTTCGCCGCAGTTTTGCCGGATAAGCTGCGGCACGTTCTCCGCCCGGATTATCCCGGCTCTTATGGAGTCGTCCAAATCGTGGTTTATGTAGGCTATCCTGTCGCACAACCGCACGGCGGTAGCCTCCGGCGTGTCGTCGGGAGCGCCGTGGGTGTGGTGGAGTATGCCCATACGGGTCTCATAGCACAGGTTAAGCCCTCTGCCGTCACGCTCCAGCACGTCCGCCACCCGCAGGCTTTGCTCATAGTGCTTGAAGCCGCCGGGGTATATCCTGTCCAAAGCCCGCTCTCCGGCGTGGCCGAAGGGGGTGTGCCCCAGATCGTGCCCCAGGGCGGCGGCCTCCGCCAGATCCTCGTTAAGCGCAAGGGCCCGGGCCACGGTTCTGGCCAGCCTTGTCACCTCCAGAGTGTGGGTCAGGCGGGTGCGGTAGTGGTCACCCTCCGGGCGGAGAAACACCTGAGTCTTATGCTTGAGCCGCCGGAAGGCCTTTGAGTGGGTGATCCTGTCTACGTCCCGCTGGAAGCAGGTGCGTATCTCGCATTCAGGCTCCGGCACGGCCCTGCCTCGGGAATTCTCCGACAGCAGTCCGTAGGGGCCTATGATGTAATGCTCCGCTCTCTGTCTGTCTTCGCGGGGTGAGGACATGATGAACACCGCCTTTCTCTCGCAATAGCCTATAATATAAATACGCCGGACGCAGGATTTTCCCTCTTTTATTGCCCAAAAAATATTTCCGGGGAAACAAAGCTAACGGACGTGAATCGTCCGTTAGCTTCACAGACTGTCAAAAAAATAAAATCGGCCTTCGATATCAGAGCCGCGGGGGTGCGCGAGGGGGCAAGGCCCGCCTCGTGATTCAATAATCCGCCGTCTAACAGCTTGAGTTTTCAAGCTGTTAGAGCGAAGCAGCATTTTGTGTACGGCCAAAATGCTCGGCGGTTTTAGCTTGTCAAAGAAGGCCGCGTGGCCTTCTTTAACAAGCTAAAGCTAACGGACGTGAACCGTCCGTTAGCTAAGATACGACGCCGAGGCCGTTTTCCCTTTATTTATTTACTCAGCGGTACCGCGCGGCCGGTCTCGCCGGTAACTGCCACGGTGACGGCGCCCCGGCTCATATCAAAGACCCTGGCCGAAACCGCGTCGGTCAGCTCCTTGGGGATTAGCAGCCGGACGGTGACCTGAGCTCCGTAGTCCGTGTCCTCAATAATGCAGCCGCGACTGCACAGCTCCGTTTTCAGCGGCTCCGCCATAGCGTAGGAGCAGGAGAGCTCCGCCGTGACCCAGGGCCGTATCTCCGCGATACCGGCGTCGTCCAGCGCCGCCTTGGCGCTTTTGGTATAGGCCCGCAGCAGGCCCCCGGCCCCCAGCAGCACTCCGCCAAAGTACCGGGTGACCACGCATACCGCGTTTTCCACACCCTCCCGGCGAAAGACCTCCAGCATGGGCAGGCCCGCCGTGCCTTGGGGCTCTCCGTCGTCGCCGTAGCGCTCCGGGCCGCCCCGGATGATATAGCACCAGCAGTTGTGCCGTGCGTCGTAATGAGTTTTTTTAACGTCGGCAATAAAGGCCCTGGCCTCCTCCTCGCTGCCTGCCGGGCTCACATGGCCCAGAAAGCGGGAGCGCTTTTCCGTATACTCGCTCTCACCTGTTCCGGCGGGCACAAGAAAGACGCTCATTCCCAGTCCTCCGTAGGCTCGGTATAGCCGGGGTTATACTTTTTGAGCCTGCCGAAAAGCTCCCCGGACACTACGGCCTGGGCGGAGATGCCCGCCTCCCCGTATTCCAGAGACAGCACCGTCGCCTCCCGCGTAAGGGTATCCACCAGCCCGGCGTCGCTGTAGGGTATTTGCAGCTGCACCGTGTGTCTGCCGCCGGAGACCATCTCCGCCAGCAGGCTTACCAGCTCCGCCGCGCCCTCCCCGCTTTTGGCGGACATACACACGCAGTTTTCGCCGTGGGGCAGGATGCCTATATAGGCGTCGCACTTGTTATAGACCCGGACGCAGGGGGTACTCTCCGCGCCCAGCTGGCGGGTGAGCTCGTCCACCACACGGGCCTGCTCCTCCCACTCCGGGTTTGAGATGTCTATAACGTGCAGCAGCACGTCGGCGTAGCGCAGCTCCTCCAAGGTTGCCTTAAAGGCCTCCACCAGATGGGTGGGGAGCTTGCGGATGAAGCCAACCGTGTCCGACAGCAGCACCTGTGTGCTCTCGTCCAGCCGCAGCCGCCGGGTGGTGGTGTCCAGAGTATCGAAAAGCCTGTTGTTGGCGGGGATATCCGAGCCGGTCAGGGCGTTGAAGAGCGTGGACTTGCCGGCGTTGGTATAGCCCACCAGCGCCACCACGGGCAG
>CAYSFK010000177.1:0-2638 GCA_964430345.1 uncultured Oscillospiraceae bacterium
TAACGCTCACATCGCCGCCGAAGCGCTGCATCAGCTTTCTGGTAATGGTGGTCTTGCCGCTGCCTGTGCCGCCGGCTATGCCTATCACCATGGTGTCGCTCATATAGCTTTCCTCCGCTGTATGTTTTTCTTCCCGTATTATACCATAGGGCTTTCCCGGTTTCAATTTGACTTTTATGCTCCGGGCTAATATAATTGAGAAAAACTGTATCGGAGGTATCGCCATGTCCATACCCACCCCCCATATATCCGCTGCCAAGGAGCAGATAGCCAAGACCGTCCTTATGCCCGGCGACCCGCTGCGGGCCAGGTTCATCGCCGAAAACTTCCTCACTGACCCGGTGCTGGTGAATAACGTCCGGGGCGTTCAGGGCCATACCGGCACCTGGAAGGGCGTTCCGGTCACGGTTATGGCCTCCGGCATGGGCATCCCCGCCATCAGCATCTACAGCTGGGAGCTCTATAATTTCTACGATGTGGACAATATCATCCGCATCGGCTCCGCCGGCGCCCTGCAGGACGATTTGAAGCTTATGGATATCGTCATCGCCCAGGGCGCCTGCACCAACTCCAACTATGTCAACACCTTCGGAGTCAAGGGCAGCTTCGCCCCTATTGCGGACTATACTCTGCTGTCGGCGGCGGTGGACTGCGCAAGGGAGCGGGGCGTTCCCGTGCGCGTGGGCAACCTCCTCTCCGGGGACAATTTCTATTCCGCCGACGGTGAGGACTGCAACGATAAGTGGAAGCGCATGGGTGTGCTGGCCATAGAGATGGAGGCCGCCGGGCTATACTGCAACGCTGCCTACGCCGGTAAGCGGGCTTTGTGCGTCTGCACCGTGTCCGACCACCTGTACAGGAAGGAATATCTTTCCTCCCAGGACAGGCAGAATTCCTTTACCCAGATGATGGAGATAGCTCTGGACACCGCCGTAAAGATGTCCGCCGTCTAAAGCCGTTCCCTGTGGGGAGGGCTTTGCCCGGAAACGCAATTGTAGAGGGAGCAATATGATGAAACTGTCAAAGAAGAGAATACAGCTTATAACCGCGCTGCTGCTGATCTGCGCCCTGCTGCTGGGCGGCTGCGGCAAAAGCTCCGCTCCCGATGAAGTGACCGCACAGCCGGAGCCTGTGACGGACAGCAGTCCCGCCCCCACCCCGATCCCCGACGACGGCACCGGCCTTCCCGACGAGAGCTATCCGGCGGACGGCAAATATACCGTGGCCATGGTCACCGGCGGCGGTGAGCTGCGGGACGGCGGCGTGAACGAGGGCGTGTGGCGCGGGGTCAAGACCTGCGCCTTCGCCAACGGCGCGGCGTATAAATACTACATCCCGGAGGGCCACAGCCCTGACGAGGACGCCATCGTTGACGCCATGAGCCGGGCGGCGGAGGGCGGCGCGCAGGTGGTTATCTGCTGCGGCCCCATCCCGGTAAGCGCGCTGTCAAGGTCGGCCTCGGCCTGGCCGGATATCAAGTGGGCCTGCATAGACGGCACAGCCGGCCTGGACGTGGAAGGGCAGCCCCTGCCCAACAGCGCCGGTATAGGCTTTGACCCGCTGTTCGGCGGTTATCTGGCGGGCTGGGCCGCTGTGGCCGAGGGCTGCACCAGATTGGGCTTCTGCGGCGCCGGAGGCGGTGAGGACGCCCGCTGCTGCCGCTGGGGCTATGGCTTCGTCCAGGGCGCCAACGCCGCCGCGGCGGAGAGGGATGTAGAGCTGGAGATACACTATACCTGGCTCTACGGCGCGTCCTACGCCCCCTCCGACAAGCTGGAAGCACTGCTCGAAAGCTGGTACGGGGCGGGCACGGAGCTGGTGCTGGCCTGCGGCGGGGAGCTGTACTTGTCCGCCGCGGCCGCGGCGGAGAACGGCGGCGGCCGCGTTATTGCCGCGGAGACAGACGGGAACGCGCAGCCGGAGGCTGTGCTGTGCTCTGTGGTGAAGAGCTTCGACACCGCGGCCTACCGGGCGGTCAGCGCCTTTTTCGAGGGGCGCTGGGAGGACCTGGGCGGCGGCGCCGTCACGCTGGGCCTGGCCGACGGGGCCGTATCCTTAAGCGCGCCGTCCGGCGTCTGGCCCTTTGAGAGCTTCACAGAGGCGGATTATACGGCCCTGCTGGAGTCCTGGACGGAGAGCGGCCCCGAGATAGACGGCGAGTACCCGGAGGCGCAGGGCAGGACCATGGCGCAGCCGAGCTTCTCCAACGCCCGTGTGAATGTGGCGGACTGAGCCCCGGAAATACCTATATTTACATTTTGCCCTTGATTTGCCCTTATGGCCCGTGCTATAATGATCAATGTGTTAACAGCACAACGTGCGATATCCAATAAATTTTATGGAGGAAAACACATGAAAAAGCTTCTTGCAATGCTTCTGGCAGTTTCAATGGTCTTTGCCCTGTGCGCCTGCGGCGCTACCCCGGCTGCTGCTCCCGCTGCCGAGACCGTAAAGATCGGTATGGTCACCGACGTGGGCGGCATCAACGACAAGTCCTTTAACCAGACCGCTTGGGAAGGCCTGCAGGCTATGGCCGCCGAGGATGCCAGCTTCGAGGTCAACTACCTGGAGTCCAAGACCGACGCCGACTATCAGACCAACATAGGCACCTTCCTTGACGAGGGCTATGACCTCATCA
>CAYSFK010000178.1:0-419 GCA_964430345.1 uncultured Oscillospiraceae bacterium
CCTGGTGGACGCCCAGCAGGCCCGGCGCATCCTTGACCGCATCGTGGGCTATCAGCTGTCGCCCCTGCTCTGGCGCAAGATAAAGACCGGGCTTTCCGCCGGTCGCGTCCAGTCCGTGGCCACCCGGATGGTGGTGGACAGGGAGGAGGAGATTGAGGCCTTCAAAAGCGAGGAGTACTGGCTTCTGGACGCCTCTCTCAACAGCGGCGAGGGCAGCGCCGCCTTTAACGCCCGGTTCTATGGCCGAGACGATAAGAAGCAGGAGCTGAGATCACAGGAGGACGTGGACAGGGTGATCGCCGATACGGCGGAGGCTCCCTTTGCGGTCAGCGCCGTCAAGCGGGGCGAAAAGCAGAAGTCACCGGCGCCCCCCTTTATCACCTCTACCCTCCAGCAGGAGGCCTCCCGTCGTCTGGGTA
>CAYSFK010000178.1:429-2635 GCA_964430345.1 uncultured Oscillospiraceae bacterium
CGCAGACTCGGCATGACGCCAAGGCGCACCATGTCCATCGCCCAGCAGCTCTACGAGGGCGTGGAGATAAGCGGCCACGGCAGCATTGGACTTATCACCTATATGCGCACCGACTCCCTGCGTCTGTCCGAGGACGCGCTGGAGGCGGCGAGAAAGTTTATCATCAACCGCTACGGCAGCCAGTACTACCCCGGCAGCCCCAGGCGGTTCAAGACCAAGGCCGGAGCCCAGGACGCCCACGAGGCTATACGCCCCACCGATGTGGAGCTGACCCCGGAGCTGGTGCGCAAGGATCTGACTCAGGAGCAGTACAGACTGTACCGGCTCATATGGGGCCGCTTCACCGCCAGCCAGATGGCCAACGCCATATACGACAGCGTGGCCGTGGACATCAGCTCCAACCGCTGTATCTTCAAGGCCAACTACTCCGAGCTGAAATTCAAGGGCTACACCGCCGTATACGAGGAGGCCCGGGACGAGGAGAGCAGCGAGATAGACAACCCTCTGCCCAGTCTTTCTGAAGGACAGCGAGTATTTCTGGAAAAGATGCTGCCTGACCAGCAGTTTACCCAGCCGCCCGCCCGCTTCACTGAGGCCACCCTTATCAGGGCTATGGAGGAAAAGGGCATAGGTCGGCCATCCACCTACGCGCCCACCATATCCACCATAACCGCCCACGACTACGTGATAAAGGAGGGCAAGTACCTCCGGCCCACGCCGCTGGGCCGCGTGGTGACGGGACTGATGAAGGAGCACTTCGCCGACATCGTGGATCTGAAGTTCACAAACCACATGGAGGGCGAGCTGGATGAGGTGGAGAGCGGCAAGGCCAATTGGCGCACGGTGCTCTCGGAGTTCTACGGCGGCTTCAGCCGGGAGATGAACGACGCGGAGACGGCGCTGGAGGGCGTGAAGCTGAAGGTGCCGGATGTGCTCAGCGATGAGTACTGCGACGTGTGCGGCCGCCAGATGGTGGTGAAAAAGGGCAAGTTCGGCCATTTTCTGGCCTGCCCCGGCTTCCCGGAATGCACCTTCACAAAGCCCATAGTTATAGAGATGCCCGGCAAATGCCCCAAGTGCGGCGGTAAGATACTCAAGCGCAGCTCCAAAAAGGGCTACGTGTTCTATGCCTGCGAGCGGGGCACCGACTGCGGCTTCATTACCTGGGACGTGCCTACAAAGGACTTTTGCCCCGCCTGCGGAAAGACCATGTTCAAAAGCAGCGGCAGAGGCCCGCTGAAATCCTTCTGCGTCAATGAGGAGTGCACCAACTTCGTGCCCGAGGACAAGCGCCGGTTCAAGAAAAAGACTCCCGAGGAGAAGGCGGCGGCTCAGGCAGAGAAGGACGAGAAGGCCCAAGCCGAGAGCAAGACCGAGGAAAAGCCCGCAGCGGAGAAGCCGGCAGCAAAGAAAACAGCGGCCAAGAAGCCGGCAGCTAAGAAGCCCACCGCCAAGAAAACCGCGGCCAAGAAGCCCGCCGAAAAGAAGCCGACGGCAAAAAAGCCTGCGTCAAAGAAGGTTGAGGATAATGGATAAAGTCACAGTTTTGGGCGCGGGCCTTGCGGGCAGCGAATGCGCGTGGCAGCTGGCCAAAAGGGGCATAGCCGTCCGTCTGGTGGAGATGAAGCCGGAGAAGATGAGCCCCGCCCATAAGTCCCCCTGGTTTGCGGAGCTGGTCTGCTCCAACTCATTGAGAAGCGACGAGCTTACCAACGCCGTGGGTCTGCTTAAGGCGGAGATGCGCGCTATGGGCTCCCTTATCATGGAGAGCGCGGATATAAACCGGGTGGCCGCCGGGGGCGCTCTGGCAGTGGACAGGGAGGGCTTTGCAAGGTATATCACCGATAAGCTTTTGTCTCTGCCGAATGTGGAGCTTATCCGCAGCGAGGCCGACGCCATCCCGGAGGGCGAGGTAATAGTCGCCACCGGGCCCCTGTCCAGCGACGCCATTGCCGACGCCATTGCGGCGCTGTGCCCGGACAGCGACCTGCACTTCTACGACGCGGTGGCCCCCATAGTCACGCTGGAGAGCGTGGACATGGACAGCGCCTTCTTCGCCTCCCGCTACGGCAAGGGAACAGCGGATTATGTAAACTGCCCTATGACAAAGGACGAGTATCTGGCCTTTGTGGAGGAGCTGGTACACGCCAAGGAGGCGGAGGTGCACGGCTTTGACGATGCGGGAGTGTTCGAGGGCTGTATGCCG
>CAYSFK010000179.1:0-2625 GCA_964430345.1 uncultured Oscillospiraceae bacterium
TACACCGGCGAGTGGTTTGACGAGACCCTCGAGAAGGAAGCTGCAAACAACCTCATAAACGGCGGCTGCAAGCTCATAAGCGAGCACGCCGACTCCATGGGCGCGCCCACCGCCTGTGAGACTGCCGGAGTCCCCAACATCTCCTACAACCTCAGCTTCAAGAACGACACCCCCAACACCTATATCACCGGCTCCCGCATCAACTGGCGTCCCTACTTCAAGCTGATGGTCCAGTGCATGCTTGACGGCGAGGCTATCCCCACTGACTGGTGCGGCACTCTGGCTGACGACGCCGTGCAGACCCTTGAGATAAACGAGGCTGTCGCCGCTGCCGGCACCGCCGAGAAGCTGGCCGAGGTCAAGGCTATGCTCGAGGACGGTTCCCTGAAGGTCTTTGACACCGCCACCTTTACCGTCACCATCGAGGACGACAACACCGCCACCAACTTCTTCAACAACAACAGCGGCGTGACCACCGTTGACGAAAACGGTGTGCTCACCTCTTACCTGGCCGACGTCATCAACGACGGCACCTTCACCGGCGAGACCAACGTTGTATCCGACGGCTACTTCCACGAGAGCGAGAACCGCTCCGCTCCTTACCTCTACTGCATCATCGACGGCATCACCGTTCTCGGCTGATTCCTCTCCATTGTGAACATCAGGGAAGCCCCGCAAACCGGGGCTTCCCTATTCCCCTCATTAGCCAGTGCTGCGAAGGGCAGCGCAGCGAACAGCCGCCGCGCTGCCCTTTGCAGTATTGTTTCATTTATAAAAGGAGTGACGCCTTTGGACAGCAGCAAGACCGCCGCAGTAAAAATGCGCAATATCACAAAGACCTTCGGCTCCGTGAAAGCCAACGACAAGGTGTGGCTGGACATATACCGGGGCGAGATACTGGCGCTGCTGGGTGAAAACGGCAGCGGCAAGACCACGCTGATGAATATGCTCTCCGGCATCTATTTCCCCGACGAGGGCGATATAAGCGTGGACGGCAGGGACGTGGTCATAAGCTCTCCCAAGGACGCCTTCGACCTGGGCATTGGCATGATACACCAGCATTTCAAACTGGTGGACGTGCTGAGCGCGGCGGAGAATATCGTGCTGGGCCTTAAGGAGCCGGGCAAGCTGGACATGGAAAAGGTGTCCGACAGGGTGCGGGAGATATGCGCGCTCTACGGCTTTGAGGTAGACCCCAGGCAGAAGATATACAATATGTCAGTGTCCCAGAAGCAGACCGTGGAGATAATCAAGGTGCTGTACCGCGGGGCGGACATTCTTATCCTGGACGAGCCCACCGCCGTGCTGACCCCGCAGGAGACGGACAAGCTTTTCGCGGTGCTGCGCAATATGCGGGACGCCGGGAAGGCCATCGTCATAATCACCCATAAGCTCCACGAGGTGGAGGAGCTCAGCGACCGGGTGGCCATACTGCGCCACGGCCAGTTTATCGGCGATATGCCCACGAAAAACACCAACGCCCAGGAAATGACCAATATGATGGTGGGCCACGCGGTGAGCCTGAACATCAGCAGGCCGGAGCCTGTGGAGCCCAAGCCCCGCATAGAGGTGAAAAACCTCACGGTGCGCAGCATAGACGGCGTTTTGAAGCTGGACGACGTGTCCTTCACCGCAAATTCCGGAGAGATATTGGGCGTGGCCGGCATATCCGGCTGCGGCCAGAAGGAGCTGCTGGAGGCCATTGCGGGACTGCAGCCCACAGAAAGCGGCAGCATCAGCTATATCGAGGACGACGGACAGCGGGAGGAGCTGCTGGGCAAGGACCCCCTGGCCATTGCCGATATGGGCGTTGCCCTGTCCTTTGTACCCGAGGACAGGCTGGGCATGGGCCTTGTGGGCAACATGGACCTGTCCGGCAACATGATGCTCCGCTCCTACCGTCGGGGCTGGGGCGTATTTACCGACAGGAAGGCCCCCCACGCGCTGGCGGAGGAGGTGGTCCATGATCTGGACGTGAGTACCCCCGGCGTGGATATACCGGTGCGGCGGCTCTCCGGCGGCAACGTGCAGAAGGTGCTGGTGGGCAGGGAGATAGCCTCCGCCCCCAAGGTGCTGCTGACGGCCTACGCCGTGCGGGGTCTGGACATCAATTCCTCCTATACTATATACGACCTGATAAACCGCCAGAAGGAAAAGGGCGTGGCGGTGATATACGTAGGCGAGGACCTGGACGTACTGCTGGAGCTGTCCGACAGGATACTGGTACTGTGCGGCGGCAAGGTCAGCGGCATAGTTCCCGGCCGGGGCGCGAAGAAGCGGGACGTGGGCATGATGATGACAAAGCTGGGAGGAGCCGAAGCCGATGAATAACAAGGAGCCTCTGATACATATATCCAAGCGGGCCGCTGTTCCGGCGGGGCGTGCCTGGCTCATACGGGGCGGCGCCATAGTGCTGTCGCTGGTGTTCTGCGGCGTCATAACCCTGGCGGTGACCGGGCTGAACCCGCTGGAGGTCTACGGCTCCATGATAAAGGGCTGCTTCGGCACCGCCCGCAAGGCATGGATAACCGTGCAGAACCTGTCCATACTGCTGATAATCTCGCTGGCTGTGACCCCGGCGTTCAAGATGCGCTTCTGGAACATCGGCGCGGAGGGGCAGGTGCT
>CAYSFK010000180.1:0-2616 GCA_964430345.1 uncultured Oscillospiraceae bacterium
ACGGGGACTGCGGCGGCTATAACCTGCAATGGGCCTGGGCCAGCGGACGGCTGGCCGGAAAGCTGGAAGAATGGTAATGATAAGGGGCCTGCGGCTGCTGCCCGGCGAGGACACGGCCGCTCTCAGGGCGCGGGCGGCAAAGCGGCTGCGCATCCGCCCGGAGGAGATAGAGAGTCTGAAGCTGGTAAAGCGTTCGCTGGACGCCAGAAAGAAGAACGACATCCACTATGTCTGCGCCGTGGCCGTGGCGGTGAAGTCCGACGAGGACAGGCTCATCGCCCGTCTGGACAGCGCCGACGTCAGCAAGTATGTGCAGCGCGTCTATACCGTCCCGGAGTACCGGGGCGCCGACCGGCCGGTGGTGGTGGGCTTCGGCCCCGCCGGGATGTTCGCGGCGCTGCTGCTGGCGAGGGCCGGGGCGAAGCCCCTGGTCATCGAGCGGGGGCAGGAGGCCCTTAAGCGGAAAGCCGCGGTGGAGGCCTTTCGCCGGGGCGGCAAGCTGGACCCGGAGAGCAACGTCCAGTTCGGCGAGGGCGGCGCAGGCACCTTTTCCGACGGCAAGCTGAACACCGGCACCCACGACAGCCGGATCGGCTTCGTGCTGGAGGAGTTTTACAGGCACGGCGCGCCGGAAAGCGTACTTTACGACGCCAAGCCCCACATAGGCACGGACATCCTCATAGACGTGGTGCAGAGCATCCGGCGGGAGATAATCATGCTGGGCGGAGAGCTCTGCTTTGAAACGCGGCTGGAGCGGCTTATTACGGAAAACGGGCGGCTCACCGGCGCGGAGCTTCTGCGGGACGGCGAGCTGTCGCGGATAAGCTGCTCCCGGCTGATACTGGCCATAGGCCACTCCGCCAGAGACAGCTTTGAGGCGCTGCTTGAGCAGGGCATACATATGGAGCCCAAGGCCTTTTCCATGGGTGTGCGCATAGAGCACCGGCAGGCGGACATAGACCTGGCCCAGTACGGCCGGGAGCGGGGAGAGCTGCCGCCGTCGGACTACAGTCTGAACGTCCGGCTTCCCGACGGGGACAGCGCCTACACCTTTTGTATGTGCCCCGGCGGGCAGGTGTTTGCCGCGGCCTCGGAGGCGGGCGGCGTTGTCACCAACGGCATGAGCTATTCCGCCCGGGACGGGGAAAACGCCAACTCCGCCCTGCTGGTGACCCTGCATCCGGAGGACTTCCCCGGCTCCGGTACCCTTGCGGGGATGCGCTGGCAGCGGGAGATAGAGCGCCGGGCCTATGAGTACACCGGCTCCTACCGGGCGCCCGCCCAGCTTCTGGGGGATTTTCTTCGGCGCGCCCCCAGCGTGGGGCCGGGCCGGATAAAGCCCAGCTATGAGCCGGGTGTATTCTGGGGCGAGCTCTACGGGCTGCTGCCGGAGCGGATAACCCGGGTGCTGGAACGGGCGCTGCCGGAGCTGGGAAAAAAGCTCAAGGGCTTTGACGACCCGGAGTCGGTGCTGACAGCGCCGGAGACCCGCTCCTCCTCGCCGGTGCGCATAGTCCGGGACGAAAGCCTCCAGGCCTCGGTGTGGGGGCTCTACCCCTGCGGCGAGGGCGCGGGCTACGCCGGAGGCATCACCTCCGCCGCCGTGGACGGACTGCGCTGCGCGGAAAAAGTGATAGAAGCAGCCTTTTAAAGCCTTCCCCTCCGGGGAAGGTGCCGCGAAGCGGCGGATGAGGAGACCGGCAGTTATTCAGAAATGCAGGTTTCCCTAATAAGCCGGCACCCCTCATCAGTCTCGCTTCGCTCGCCAGCTTCCCCCAGGGGGAAGCCTAAATAAAGACACAAAAGGAGAACTAAAATGGAGCTGCTTGAACAACGCATACTGACCGACGGGAGGGTGCTTCCCGGCGGCATACTTAAGGTGGACGGCTTTCTGAACCACCAGATAGACCCGGCGCTTCTTTACGAGATGGCAATGGAGATAAAGCGGCTTTTTGACGGGGAGCGGATAGACAAGCTGCTGACCGTGGAGGCCTCCGGCATCGCCATGGCCGCCATGACCGGCTATGTGCTGGGCTGTCCTCTGGTCTTTGCAAAAAAAAGCAAGACCAAAAACATCTCCCAGAACGTGTATTCGGCAGAGGTGGAGAGCTTCACCCACGGCAACACCAACACCGTGCTGGTATCCAAGGAGTACCTTTGCCAGGGGGAACGGGTGCTGCTTATCGACGACTTTCTGGCCACCGGCGCGGCGCTGGTGGGGCTGCGGGAGCTGGTGGCTCAGGCCGGCGGCGTCTGCGTGGGCGCGGCCGTGGCCATAGAAAAGGTGTTCCAGGGCGGCGGCAACAGGCTCCGGGCGGAGGGCCTGCGGGTGGAAGCTCTGGCACGGGTAACGGCCATGAGCGACAGCGGGCTGAGCTTTGACTAATACCCGCTGGAATATATAAACAAAAGTTCACATATGTCGCATCCCTTGTGAATATTGTACAAATATCACCAGCAATAAATGTCAAAATCGGCGAAAGTCCGGCTTGACTTTTGCCCCTGTAGCTGATAAGCTAATAGCGTCAGAATTGAATATTGCTTTCGATATATAGCAAATGATATGGATTTGAAGTTTCTACCCGGACGCCGTAAATGACCGGACTATCGAAGTAT
>CAYSFK010000181.1:0-2538 GCA_964430345.1 uncultured Oscillospiraceae bacterium
GGCAAATCACTATGGATTTTTGCTAAGTGTCCAACTTCATTTTACAATCGACCAAGCTTAATTAAACCTTAATTTTCCGGGAAGCTCATGATGACTGTGGTGCCGCTGCCGACGCCGCTCTCGGCGGATATCCGGCCGCCGTGGGCTTCCACTATCTGCTTTGCGATGGCCATACCCAGCCCGGAGCCATCGGCTCCGGCTTCGGTATCGGTGCCCCGGAAGTATCTGCTGAAAAGACCCGCCAGCTCCTGAGCCGTCATGCCTTTTCCGCTGTCGCCCACCGTGATGCTGACGCCGCCGCTCCGACTCAGGCTCAGCCGTATCCCGGTGCCGGGAGGATTGTGCTTGAGGGAGTTTACTATTACGTTTGTCAGCGCCCGGCGCATGAGACGGCTGTCAAAACAAAGCGTGATATCCTCGGCTCCGGGGTCAAAGCTTATTACCCGACCTTCCCATTCCGGGGAATTCAGTATATCTATCAGCAGCTCCCGGACAAAGCGCGTCATGCTGCCCTGCTCTTTTTTCAAGGGGAGCATATTGCTTTGCAGCTGATATGTCAGCTTCAAATCGTCCACCAGCTCCTGGGCGTACAGGGCGTTTTTCAATATGATGCCTCCGTACCGGACGCACTCCGCCTTGGTGGGCGTGCCCTCAGCCAGCAGCTCCGCGTAGCCCCTGATGGGCGCCAAAGGCGTCTTTAGGTCATGGTTTATGTTGGCAAGCCACTCCTCCCTGGCCCTTTCGTCCCGCTGCCGCCCCTCCTCCGCCGCCGCAAGGTCCCCATCCAGAGCGTCTATGGCCGCGTATATCTCCCGGAGAAAGGATGCCGATGGGCCTGGGGTGTAGTCCCTTGAAGCCACGGACTTCAGAGAGCTGCATATCCGCTCCAGATTCCTGGATATGACAGCGTTGAAGAAAAACGCCAGAGACAGTATCAGCAGCGCCGTCACCGCAACGGTTGCCAGAGCCACCAGCTTACCCGAGGAGTATCGGGCGCTGTCCACATACATGGTGATTTTCGAGATGTTAAGGGGGAAGCCGATAAGATAGGTATAGGAGTCGCCGCCCACCTCCGCGCTGCTGACGAATACGGAACAGCGGCCGCTGCCGTACTGATACAGCTGCAAAAGCTCGTAGGGCTTATATCCGGCGGGGGCGGAGGCGGGCTTGGAAAAGCTCAGCAGCTCAGCTCCGCTCTCGTCCAAGAGCTGGAGCCAGAGCCCGTTTTCACAAAGCTGAGCTATACCCTCCGGGGACACTTGCGGCTGTCCGCCGTCGCTGACTATATACCGGGAAAAGTCCAGGGTAAAGTCTCTGGGCCAGTTGCTGTATATTATTCTGCCGTCGTGGCTGCGGGTGGTGGAGGAGTAGAAAAAGGTAAAGGCAACGGTAAGCAGCACACCCAGCAGCAAAACTGCCGGGATGATGTTCAGCCGCAAAAAATCCCTGGACACTTTCATGGCTTCTCACCGGGCAGCAGCTTATAGCCCAGACCCTTTACAGTGACAAGCAGCTTCGGCTGCGAGGCGTCAAGCTCTATCTTTTCACGCAGATGCCGTATGTGTACCATGATGGTGTTGTCGCATACGGCGCTCTCCTCACCCCACACCTGCTCGTACAGCCGCTCCTTGCTGATTATTTTATTCGGGTTTTCCATGAAAAAGCGCAGAAGGCCGTATTCCTTAGCCGTCAGCTCAAGAACGGCGCCGTCCCTGTAAGCCGTGGAGGCGCCGGTATCCAAAGACAGGGCCCCCAGCTCCAGTACGCGCCCCAGCTCCGGCACCGCGTCAGCCTTTGCGTACCGCTGTCGGCGGAGCTGGGACTTGACGCGATATACCAGCTCCTTGGGACTGAACGGCTTAGCCATGTAATCATCGCCTCCGGAGGCAAGGCCCAGAATCTTGTCCACGTCATCGTTTTTCGAGGACAGGAACACGACGGAGCAGTGGGAAAACTCCCGGATGCGGCGGCAGACCTCTATGCCGTCCGTATCCGGCAGCATCACATCCAGCACTACCACGTCCGGCCGGAACACGCGGCAAAGCTCCACGGCCTCCCGGCCCGTATACGCCTTCCTGATATTATCGAAGCCCTCTCTGGACAAAACGTCCTCCAGCAGCTCCACAATGTCCCGTTCGTCGTCCACCAGCAGTATCTTTTCAGTCAATGTCAGCGCCTCCATCCTCCCGCCAGTACGCCAAGCGGCACATGGAGAAGAACCCATGTGCCGCCCGCGCCTGCCGCCCATATGACGGGCGGTGTGCATATATTATATCAAATACTTCCTGAGCTCCTGGGGGGCTGCCTCCGGGTCGGCCGTCATGCTGATGATAAAGTCCACCTTTTCCTGCTCGGCGAACTTGTCCAGCCAGGCCACAAAGCCTATGAGCGCTTCCTGGGATCTGTCCTCTACCAGCTTGTAGAAGTTGTCGATAAAGAAGTGAGTAATATCGTAGTTCCCCGCGTGTATGCCGCAGATAAGCCCCTTGAAGAATTCATAGCTGCCTATCTCGTACGCACCGGCGTCAATAAGTCGGG
>CAYSFK010000182.1:0-2461 GCA_964430345.1 uncultured Oscillospiraceae bacterium
TTTTCCCTTGAGAGCAGGGCGTTGAGCTTCATAAGCTGCATAGCCTCTATGCTCTCCCGGTCTATTCGCTCCAGCCCCTCCTGCTTTTGCAGAAAGGCGTCTACCCGACTGCGCCTCATTTTCTGTATAATGCCCTGCCGTGAATGTCCGTCAGGTTATAGGCGCAGAAGGGCACCATGCCCCGCTCGCTGTCTACCTCGCAGATGTAACAGCGCCTGAGCCTGTCCAGGTCAAGGTTATAGGCATCCTGAAATATCATGCCGGACACGGCCAGCGTGTTCATCCTGGCCTGAGCCAGAAAAGCGTCCAGCGATACAGTGTCGCTGTCGCCGTCCAAAGCGCTGCTGTCGCAGCAGCCGCCGCTCCACTGATTGGCCACGAACTCCCTTGAGTCGTCGGAGCCGGTGCAGCAGCAGGAGCCGCCTTTGCGGGCCAGCGCTTTCAATGTGCCGTCAGGCCTTCTCATGTAGCTTGCGTGGAAGGAGCAGTAGGGGTTCTCCGCCCCGCCGCCGCCGAAGTCCGCGTATTTCATCAGCCCCGCCGTCTGCTCCTCTATGAGCCGCAGCATCCTCGGTATGGTGACGGGCCTGTCCGGCCTCTCCAGTCCGCAGCGGCCGAAATAGCTTATGGGCTGGAAATGCACCCCACGAACCTCCGGCATCCTTGACAGGGCGAAACGGAGGATATCGCCTACCTGCCCGTCGTTGACTCCCGGCGCTATCACCGGCACCAGCACCACGCCCAGCCCGGCGGCTGCCCCCCGCTCTATGGCCTCCAGCTTTGTTTCCAGCAATGCCTGGCCTCTTAGAGTTATGTAAACCTCATCGTCCAGGCCGTCGAATTGTAGGAACACGGTGTTCAGCCCCGCGTCCCGCAGCTTTTCGGCGTATCCCGGCTCAGAGGCAAGCCTTATCCCGTTGGTGTTCAGCTGGAAGAATTTGAAGCCCTTGTCCCGGCCCAGCCTTATTATCTCGGGCAGGTCGTCTCTGACAGTGGGCTCGCCGCCGGAGAGCTGGATGTTGAAGGGGCCGCCGTGGGCCATGAGAAAGTCGTACTGACTCGCTATCTCCTCCATGGGCAGATCGCGGCCCTCCCTATCTCCGGCGGCGGCGAAGCACACCGGACAGCGGAGATTGCAACGGCTGGTCAGCTCCAGCAGCATACAGCAGCCCTTCCGCAGATGCTCGGTGCACAGGCCGCAGTCGTAGGGGCAGCCCCTGTCTACGGCCTTCCCGTCTACCGGCGGCTCCACGGCGGCGTTCTCCCGGCTCCAGCGCAGGTAGCTGCCGGCGTCGCCCTCCCAGATAAGGCTTTTGAAGTCACCGTGCTCCGGGCAGCTCTTTTCCATATATACGTTCCCGTCTGCCCCGGTGAGCTTCTCCGCCTCCAGTACCCTGAGGCACACGGGGCAGACGCTTTTTGTTCTGCCTATAAGCATTACAGCAGCCCCTTTTCTTCCAGTATCTCCATGCACTTCTGGTAGGTCTCCGCGATTATCTGCGGGCAGAGCTCCACCCGGTTGGCGGGGTTGCCCTTGGTAATATCGCGGCAGTCGGTGCCGCCGTAGTTTACCAGCATCTCCTCCTCAAACCACTTGGTGAACTCGCCCATGGCGCTCTTGTGCTCCGGGTGGTCCATCTCGGTGTCCTCTCCCTTGCCGGTGAGATAGGAGATGATGCAGGCGCCGCCGGTCATGCAGCCGCAGCAGCCGCCGGAGAAGCCCACGCCGCCGTTGAGGCCCTCCATGGCCTTTATAAGCCCCGGGTTTTCCTCCCCCAGCGTCTCCAGCTGCAGTATCGCCAGTATCTGTGAGCAGAAGTAGCCGCAGCGGCTCAGCTCCATTATTCTGTCAAACAGGTCCATAGCAGCCCTCTTTTCTATTTATCCTCCAGCGCTTTTTCCACGCTGAGCACCTTGCCCATGGCCAGCTCCTCCGGCACGTATACGAAGCCGCATACCGGACATACCGGCAGCTCCACCGGGAAGCCGTTGTCCAGATACATGAATTTCGCCTTGTCCTTGACCAGCAGTACCCGGCACTTGCGGCACAGCAGCTTGCCCTCGGGGTTAACGGAATAGTAGTTTTTATCATCCATGGCCCTCAGCCTCCCTTCGTCCTGCGCTGTACGGTCATCCTGTGGCTGTAGGCCCGGTGTACCGTCAGCCCTCCGGCCTCGTCCTCGGTGAAGTTCACCCAGAAGGTCACGTTGCCCACCCGCTTGCGGGCTACCAGCAGGCCGCTCTCCGTGTTCTCCACTGCCTCTCCGGTGGCCT
The DNA here is from genome assembly GCA_964430345.1 of uncultured Oscillospiraceae bacterium. GTDB lineage: Bacteria > Bacillota > Clostridia > Oscillospirales > Oscillospiraceae > Limivicinus. Next base: position 2,275 of record CAYSFK010000182.1, read on the forward strand.
TGTAATCCTGAAGCACGGCTGCCACGTCGTCCTTCAGTATCATTCTGTCGTCCATCATTTTCAGGGCTTCTTCCGTATAGCTCAAAGCAAAGTCCAAGGGCTTCTCCTCCGTTTCCTCGCCCCACAGCTCCCGCCGCAGCGTGTTTTTCAGGCTCAGCCTGTTATATCGTTTCTCGCTTATATCCGG
>CAYSFK010000183.1:0-2423 GCA_964430345.1 uncultured Oscillospiraceae bacterium
GCCGCACCGCAGACGCACTCGTTGAAGGTGCCGTCGCCGCCGCAGGCGTAGACCCTGAGATGCTCTGCCTCCGCCGCAGCGGCTCTTATCTTGTCCGGCGCGTCCATAGGGGCCTTGGTCACGTATATCTCGTATTCGTCGGTCCTGCTTTGAAAGGCCTTTTCCACTTTGGCGCGTATCGCTGCGGTGTGATCCTTTCCTCCCGCCGTGGGATTTACGATAAACAGATGCTTCATCTTGCTTCAGCTTCCTCCGAGTTATTTATTCAAATAATACATAAACAGGTCGCACTTTATCATGCCGTTATAGAGCTTGCGCTTTTTATCCGCCGACTGGCCGAAGCAGCGCTCAAACTCTGTGTGAGAGCTCAGCAGATAAAGCTGCCAGTTACGGGCTGCCCGGTAGGCCTTGCCAAAGCCCTTATACAGCTCCTCCGCCTCGCTGCGCTCCATTATCCTCTCGCCGTAGGGGGGATTGGTGACTATGACGCCCCGGTCTGTCTCTCTGCTGAAGTCCATGGCGTCGGCCACCTCAAAACGCACTATGTCGGAAACGCCGGCGCGCTCCGCGTTCTCCCTCGCCATCTCCACGGCGGCGGGGTCGATGTCGGAGCCAAGTATGCTGTAGTCCCCGTTATACTCCCGTGTTCTGGCGGCCTGCCGTTCGTCCTCCCAGACGCTTGCGGGAATATCCCGCCAGCCCATGGCGGTGAACTCCCGCTCCAGACCGGGAGCCCGGTTCTTCGCGATAAGCGCCGCCTCTATGGGGATGGTGCCGCTGCCGCAGAAGGGGTCGCAGAAGTCCCCTCGGCCGTTGTAGCGGGCAAGCTTCACCATGGCCGCCGCCATAGTCTCCTTCAAGGGTGCGGCGTTATGGGCCGGGCGGTAGCCCCGCTTGTGGAGGCCAGCGCCGGAGGTATCCACACAGAGGGAGACCCTGTCCTTCATTATGGAAAACTGCACCTGATATACGGGCCCCGTCTCCTGAAACCACTGAATGCCGTATACACCGGCCAGCCTGTCCACAATGGCTTTCTTAATGAGCTTCTGACAGTCTGTCACCGAAAACAGCTTGGAGTTGAGACTGTAGCCCTTTACGGGGAAGGCCCCGTCCTTGGGTATCAGCCTTTCCCAGGGCAGGGCCTTGGCGCCCTCGTACAGCTGGTCGAAGCTGAAGGCGTCGTACTGACCCAGCTCCACCAGCACCCGCTCGCCCACTCTCAGGCAGATGTTGGCTCTGGCCAGCTCCGCCGGGCCGCCGGAAAAGTATACTCTGCCGTTTTCCGAGTTCACATCGGGGATATCCAGCCGCCTCAGCTCGTCGGCAATAGGGCCCTCAAGACCCAAAAGACAGGGAACGCACAGCCTGTAATCCATTATACTTCATACATATAGTCCGCAAAAAGCGGGCTATCTCCGTTTCTAAGTTCTTAAAGGGAATAATACTACAATTTATTTTTGTTGTAAATGAAATTGTAAAAATTAACGGAAAGGCCCCGACCGATTGTATAGGCGGCTAAACTCCTTTGCGTATAGATGTTCATTATTAACAAAAATTTATCAAAATCAAAAAAAGCTATTGAAATTTTATGCTTATCGCGTTATATTAGGCTAAGTAACAGTTTGTTCATTTTTGCGCGGAGGATATCCCATGAGCATGGACCGTCTTCAATTCCTTGATACTCTGTCGGAATCGTACAGTGCCTACTACGACATCACCGAAAACGACGGTCTGACGGAGCTGCCTCTTACATTTCTGGCGAACTATTACTCCAGAGCGGAGCGGTATTGGCTGAGTAAGAAGATTCCCATCTGGGGCAACGAGACCAACGAGTTTTGTTATGTGTTCTCGGCCCCGGCCTTTGACAGGGAACTGGCGGGCCGATGCATAGACTTCGCGCTGGAGGAGGGCCTGCCCAGGGTCAAGCCCCACAAGGAGCATCAGTACACCAATATAAAGGTGCTGCTGGTGGCGGACAGCTTCAATAAGGACACGGTGAAATACATACGCGGCAGGAAATTCTCCAAGAACTACAAGCTCTCCCTTCACGGCTTCACGGAGCTTAAGACGGCCGCCGTGGACCTGTCGGAGAAAAGGGCTTTCCCCAACCCCGCCGGCCATGAGCTGGAGGACTACTTCAAAAAACTATTTGCCGCGGCGGAGAAATCTGTCGGGCAAATGGAATAAATACTTTTTAAGGAGTGAAAAGTGTGAGCGCAATTGTTATTCTTCTCATCGCAGTCGTCCTGCTGGCACTGGGCTACGTTTTCTACGGCAGCTTCCTTGCCAAGAAGTGGGGCGTTGACCCGAACCACGAGACCCCTGCACACACCAGCTACGACGGAAAGGACTTTGTTCCTGCCAATCCCGCCGTCCTGATGGGACACCATTTCTCCTCTATCGCCGGCGCAGGCCCCATTAAC
>CAYSFK010000184.1:0-2419 GCA_964430345.1 uncultured Oscillospiraceae bacterium
AATATCGGTATCATGGCTCATATCGACGCCGGAAAGACGACCACCACGGAGCGTATTCTTTTCTACACCGGCGTTAACTACAAGCTCGGTGAGACTCATGAGGGTACTGCCACCATGGACTGGATGGCTCAGGAGCAGGAGCGAGGCATAACCATAACCTCCGCCGCCACCACCTGTCACTGGCGCGATACCCGCATAAACATCATCGACACCCCGGGTCATGTGGACTTTACCGCGGAGGTCGAGCGCTCGCTGAGAGTGCTGGACGGCTGCGTCACGGTTCTGTGCGCCAAGGGGGGAGTTGAGCCCCAGTCCGAGACTGTCTGGAGACAGGCTGACCACTATCACGTCCCCCGAATGATATACGTCAATAAGATGGATATCATGGGCGCGGACTTCTATCATGTGCTGGATATGGTGCATGACAGACTCAAGTGCAACGCCGTTCCCATTCAGCTCCCCATTGGCCGCGAGGACAGCTTCCAGGGTATCATTGACCTGGTGGATATGAACACCCGTATCTATCTGGACGACCTGGGCAAGGATATGCTCACCGGCGAGATACCCGAGGATATGCGTGAGCTGGCGGCAGAGTACAGGGACAAGCTGCTGGAGGCAGTGTCAGACTTCGACGATGATATAATGGATCTCTACCTCAACGGTGAGGAGGTCCCCGCCGATAAGATACGCGCCGCCATCAGAAAGGCAACAGTGGCCGTGAAGATGGTCCCCGTCACCTGCGGCACGTCCTATAAGAACAAGGGCGTACAGAAGCTGCTGGATGCTATCGTGGACTATATGCCCTCTCCGCTGGATGTTCCCGCAATAGAGGGCGTTAACCCCAAAACAGGGGAGACTGACCACAGGCCCGCCGACGACAGCGCACCGTTCTCGGCCCTGGCCTTCAAGATAATGTCCGACCCCTATGTTGGCAGACTCAGCTTTTTCCGGGTCTACTCCGGCACAGTGGAGACAGGCAAGACGGTCATGAACTCCACCAAGGGCCAGAGAGAGCGGCTGGGCAGGATACTGCTGATGCACGCAAACCACAGAGAGGATCTGACTCAGGTCTATTCCGGAGATATAGCCGCCGCCGTGGGCCTGAAAAACACCACCACCGGCGATACCCTCTGCGATGACAAGAGCCAGATCGTCCTTGAATCAATGGAATTCCCCGAGCCGGTAATACGCGTAGCCATTGAGCCCAAGACCAAGGCCGGGCAGGAAAAGATGGCCATTGCCCTGCAAAAGCTGGCGGAGGAGGACCCCACCTTTAAGACCTACACGGACAACGAGACGGGGCAGACCATTATCGCCGGTATGGGCGAGCTCCACCTGGAGATAATCGTGGACAGACTTCTGCGGGAGTTTAAGGTAGAGGCCAACGTAGGCAAGCCCCAGGTCTCCTATAAGGAGACGGTGAAGAAGTCCGCCACGGTGGACACCCGCTATGTCCGGCAGACCGGCGGCAAGGGCCAGTTCGCCCACGTGAAGCTGACCATAGAGCCCAACGAGAGCGGCAAGGGCTATGAGTTCGTCAACAAGATAACCGGCGGCGCCATACCCAAGGAGTACATCCCCTGTGTGGATCAGGGCATTCAGGGCGCTATGCTCTCGGGTGTTCTGGCCGGGTATCAGGTGGTGGACGTAAAGGTCACTTTGATAGACGGCTCCTTCCACGAGGTGGACTCCTCGGAGCTGGCTTTCAAGATATGCGGAAGCATGGCCTTTAAGGAGGCCTGCATGAAGGCGGAGCCTACTCTGCTGGAGCCTATCATGAAGGTGGTCGTCACCTCGCCGGAGGACTATATGGGCGACGTTATGGGCGACATCAACGCCCGGCGCGGCCAGATATCGGGCTCCGACATCAGAAACGGCGCTGCGGTCATTGAGAGCAACGTCCCTCTGTCCACAATGTTCGGGTACGCCACCGACCTTCGCAGCAAAACACAGGGCAGGGCCAACTACAGCATGGAGCCCAGCCATTTTGTGGAGCTGCCCAAAAACTTGCAGGATTCCCTGGTGAACACTCACCTGGGCAATCAGTATAGGTAAGCAAATTAATTTCATTCTATTTTAGGAGGATACTATAATGGGAAAACAGATGTATAACAGATCCAAGCCCCATGTGAACATCGGCACCATCGGCCACATCGACCACGGCAAGACCACTCTTACCGCTGCCATCACCAAGTACCTGGCAATGCAGGGCAACGCCGAGTACACGGACTACTCTTCCATCGATAAGGCTCCCGAAGAGAGAGAGCGCGGCATAACCATCAACACCTCTCACGTCGAGTATCAGACCGAGAACCGCCACTACGCTCACGTTGACTGCCCGGGCCATGCCGACTATATCAAGAACATGATCACCGGCGCAGCTCAGATGGACGGCGCCATCCTGGTCATCGCCGCCTCC
>CAYSFK010000185.1:0-2330 GCA_964430345.1 uncultured Oscillospiraceae bacterium
CCCACGTATCCAGCTTGGAAGGCTGGTGTTCTACCATTGAACTACACCCGCATGGGCCGTTCCCTATTCAGCCAAGAGATAATACCATACTTGAACGGCCACTGTCAACTGATTTCTTTAAAAATAAGGCAAAACCCGGCACTCTGCTCAGCCGCCGTAGCTCCTGAGAAACTGGCGGGTACGCTCCTCCGCGGGGTCGGACAGCACCTGACTGGGGGGACCCTGCTCCGCAATTACTCCGCCGTCGATAAACAGCACCCTGTCCGACACCGCGGCGGCAAAGGCCATCTCATGAGTCACCACCACCATGGTCATCTTCTCCGAGGCCAACTGCTTTATTACGCTGAGTACTTCGCCGGTGAGCTCCGGGTCAAGGGCGGAGGTGGGCTCGTCGAAAAACAGCACGTCCGGCGTCAGCGCCAGAGCTCTGGCGATGGCCACACGCTGCTGCTGGCCGCCGGAGAGCTGGTGGGGATAGAAGTTCAGCTTGTCGCCAAGCCCCACCCGGCAAAGCAGGCTGCGGCTCTTTTCCTCTATCCGGGCGACCGTCGCCTTGCGGTCGGAGGCGTAGCCAGGCTGCCCTTTAGCCTGGAGCTTGGAGGCCAGGGACACGTTCTCCAGCGCCGTATACTGGGGGAAAAGGTTGAAGCTCTGAAACACCAGCCCGAAGTGGAGCCGGTTCAGCCGCTTTTCGCTCTCGCTGAGGCCACGGGCATCCGCCCCGTCAAAAAGCACGTGCCGGCCCTTTTCACCGTTTATCACTATGCTGCCGGAGGTGGGTATCTCAAGGAAATTCAGGCAGCGCAGCAGCGTGGTCTTGCCGCCGCCGGAGGGGCCGATGACGGACACGGTCTCCCCCTGCTCCATGGAAAAGCTGACGCCCTTCAATACCTCCAGGTCGCCAAAGCTCTTGCGCAGTTCGTTCACTTCAAGTAAAGCCATGTCCTCACCTCACACTCTGAAATAGTCGAGCTTCCGCTCAAGTCGGCCCAGCAGCACCGTCAGCAGTCCGCTGAAGGCCAGATAGTAGACCCCGGTGAAGAACAGGGGCCAGATTATGCCGGCGGACTTGATAAAGCTCTGCCCGTTCCACATGACCTCGTACACAGCGATGACACGCACCAGGGAGGTGTCCTTCACCAGAGTGATTATCTCGTTGCCCATGGGGGGCACGATACGCTTTATCACCTGCATCAGTGTGACCCGGAAAAATATCTGGGTATTGGTCATGCCCAGCACCTGCCCCGCCTCCCGCTGGCCGATGGGGACGCTCTCAATGCCGCCCCGGAAAATCTCGGAAAAGTAGCAGGCATAGTTGAAGATGAAGGCCACCATGGCCGCAGTGAAGCGCCCGGCGGCGCCGCTGCCCCACCAGTTGTTGCCCAGGATAAGGCCGGGGCCGTAGTAGATTATCAGCAGCTGCAGCATCAGCGGCGAGCCGCGCACAACCCACACCACGGCCTTCACCAGCGCCTTAAGGGGCCTAAAGCGGCTCATGGCGCCCAAGGATATCACCATGCCCAGGGGTATTGCCCCAAGCAAAGTCAGGGCAAATATCTCCAAAGATTTAAGAAAGCCCTGATTCAGAGCGGAAAAGACCGATTGGAACATAGCGGCTCCTCTTTCTGTGACAGTATCAAGCAGAGAGGCATTGGCCTCTCTGCTTGTTTAACAATTCAGCGCATTACCGGAATAATTATATACTATACCGGAGCATTAATCAATAATAGATTCCTGTACGCCGTAAACAGTGGCTATCTCCTTGACGGAACCGGCGGCAAAGGCGGCGTCGTAGAACTCATTGTAGGCCTGGACCAGGTCGCTGCCCTGACGGAAGCCTACGCCGTATTCCTCGGTGGTCAGCTCCACGGTGTAGGTCAGCTGCTCGTAGCTGGTGCCTGCGCCTATCATCGCGCCGGCCATCAGCAGGTCGATAACGCAGGCGTCAGAAGTACCGGCGGCAACCTCCATCAGCGCGTCCGCCTGAGTGGGGACGGCGGTGGGCTCTATGCCCAACTCCTTGACGGCGGCTTCACCGGCGGAACCGGCTTCCACTGCGAAGGCGAGGTCCTTGAGGCTGTCCGCAGTGGTATATTTGTCAGCCACCTCAGCCTTGACCACCACCACCTGAGCGTTGTTGCAGTAGGGCTTGCCGCAGTCCATGGCGCCGGTGACCTCCGGGGTCAGGGTCATGCCATTCCAGACGCAGTCGATGCTCTTGGCGTTGAGCTCCATTATCTTGTTGTCCCAGTCTATCTCGATGAACTCCACATCCACGCCCAGAGACTCCGCAAAGGCCTTGGCCATGTCGGCGTCAAAGCCTATCCACT
>CAYSFK010000186.1:0-2270 GCA_964430345.1 uncultured Oscillospiraceae bacterium
GTCCAGCGCACCACCCGCCGCAAGCTGCCCTTCGGCATCGGCCAGATAGGCAAGTCCTTCCGCAACGAGATAACCCCCGGCAACTTCATCTTCCGGGTCCGCGAGTTTGAGCAGATGGAGCTGGAGTTCTTCTGCCAGCCGGGTACTGATCTGGAGTGGTTCAACTACTGGCGCAGCTTCTGCCATAACTTCCTGCTGTCCATCGGCCTGAAGGACGAGAACCTGCGGCTGCGTGACCATGACCCGGAGGAGCTGTGCTTCTACTCCAAGGCCACCACCGACTTTGAGTTCCTGTTCCCCTTCGGCTGGGGCGAGCTCTGGGGCGTGGCCGACCGCACGGATTACGACCTTACCCAGCACCAAACCGTCTCCGGTCAGGACCTGAGCTACTTTGACCAGGAGAAGAACGAGCACTACATCCCCTATGTCATCGAGCCGTCTCTCGGCGTGGAGCGCAGTGTGCTCAGCGTCCTGTGCGACGCCTATGACGAGCAGGTTGTGGGCCAGGACAAGAAGGGCAACGACGATGTGCGTACGGTGCTGCATCTGCACCCGGCTCTGGCCCCCTTCAAGTGCGCCATACTGCCCCTGTCCAAGAAGGATATCCTCACCGGCCCCGCCATGGAACTGTACAGCGAGCTCAGCAAGGACTTCATGTGCGACTACGACGAGACCGGCTCCATCGGCAAGCGTTACCGCCGTGAGGACGAGGTGGGCACCCCCTTCTGTGTCACCTTCGACTTCAATACTGTCGGCACCGACACCGACCCCGCTGACAACTGCGTCACCGTCCGGGAGCGGGACTCCATGGAGCAGGTGCGCATCCCCGTCTCCGAGGTCAAGGCGTATATCACAGAGCGTATCAGATTCTGAGCAAATAAGAGATATATCAGGTGAATTGAAATGAAGCATGGTTTTATAAAGGCGGCGGCGGCCTCTCCCGTTATAAAGGTGGCCGACGCGGAGTATAACGCGCAGCGGGTAATAGACTGCATACGGGACGCGGAAAAGCTGGGCGTTAAGCTGCTGGTGTTCCCGGAGCTCACGCTTACGGGCTGCTCCTGCTATGACATCATCGGCCACCGGGTCATTCTGGACGGAGCCCGCCGGGCTCTGGACAAGGTGATAGAGAGCACCGAGGGCCTGGATATGCTGGTTTTTGTTGGCCTGCCCTACGCCCTGGGCTCAAGACTATATAGCTGCGCCGCCGCCGTATACTCGGGGGAGCTGCTGGCTCTGGTGCCCAGAGAGAATGTCCGGGGCAGCCACTTCGCCAAGCCCGATGCCGAGGCTGACGAGGCGGAGCTCTGCGGCAGCACGGTGTTTTTGTCCTCCCGGGTGCTGTTTGAAAGCCGCGCCGTGCCGGGCCTCAGCGTTGCGGTGGAGCTGGGCGCCGATATGGACGCCGTTTGCCCTCCCGCCCAGAGGCACGCCCTGGCCGGTGCCACCGTAATCGCCCAGATGGCCTCCTTCCCGGAGACGGTGTATTCCACCGACAACGCCCTGCTGGACGCCCAGTATGAGTCCCGCCGCTTCCGCTGCGGCATGGTCATGGCGGCTCCCGGCAAGGGTGAGTCCACTACTGACAATGTGTTTTCCGGCCTCTGCGCCGTTTCGGAAAACGGCGTCATTCTGGCTCAGGACGAGAGAGAGAACAGCCTTGCATTCAGCGAGATCGACGTGGAGCATATGATGAATCTGCGCCGGGCCGACGGCGGCTTCGAGGAGAGCAGGGGAGAGTATTACCTGTGTCCCTGGGGCGGCGAGGCAGAGGAGACTAAGCTGACGCGGGTCTACCGCAAGTACCCTCATCTGCCGGAGGACAGCGGTGATATGGGCGCCTTCTGCCGGCGTATGCTGGATATCCAGGTGTCCGGCCTTGTCAAGCGCATGGAGTACGCCCACCTTGACCACTGCGTGGTTGGCATCTCCGGCGGCGTGGACTCCACGCTGGCGGTTATGGTGTCGGCCATGGCGGTGAAGAAGCTGGGCCTGCCCCCGGAGAACGTGGTGGCCTGCACCATGCCCTGCTTCGGCACCTCGTCACGCACCAAGTCCAACGCCATCGTGGTGGCGGAGCAGTGGGGCTGCGAGGTCAGAGTCATAGACATCGGCAAGTCCGTGTACCAGCACTTTGACGATATCGGCCACGCCCATGACGATTACAGCATCGCCTTTGAAAATGCCCAGGCCCGGGAGCGCACCCAGGTCCTGATGGATATCGCCAACAAGGTCAACGGCCTGGACGTGGGCACAGAGGATCTCAGCGA
>CAYSFK010000187.1:0-2263 GCA_964430345.1 uncultured Oscillospiraceae bacterium
GGCGCGCTCTCGGTTCAGGATTATCTGATCGCCGAGGTCCAGAAGGTCTACCGTCAGCAGGGCGTTGACATCAACGACAAGCACATCGAGGTCATTGTGCGCCAGATGATGCGTAAGGTGAGAGTCGAGGACGCCGGCAGTACCGACCTGCTCTCCGGCGCAACGGTGGACATCTCCGCCCTGAAGGCCGCGAACCGCGCCGTGGACGTGCGCAGCGAGGCAGGGGAGGAGGGCCTGACCCACGCCACCTATACCCAGCTGCTCATGGGCATCACCAAGGCCTCCCTGGCTACCGAGAGCTTCCTGTCCGCCGCCTCCTTCCAGGAGACCACAAAGGTGCTCACCGACGCCGCCATAAAGGGCAAGGTTGACCATCTGGTGGGCCTGAAGGAGAACGTCATCATAGGCAAGCTCATCCCCGCCGGCAGCGGGCTCGCGGTCTACCGCGACTTCGAGGAGGAGACCGACGACACCGTCGCCGCCGCCCCGGAGGAGTATGTTGACCTGTCCGCGCTGGTGAGCAAGACCAACGCGCTGTAAGAGAACCGAAATAGTGTAACAACGCCGCAGGACCGCCTAGGGCGGCCTGCGGCGCTGTTCATTTTGCTCTTTGGACATTCTTTATGTAAAGCTCATTCTTTATGTAAACACATTTGATGTTGACAATGCCCTGATTTCAGACTAATATAAGTCTCGGAAAATTGTGGTGTGAGTACACCAACGTAGAGTACAGAGGAGAAACAGAAATGACGGGACAAACCAAGAGAAGGATCACATTATTGTTGGTGCTGCTGTTTGCGGCCATGATGCCCATACAGGCCTTTGCCGAGGTGTATGTAGCGGGGACCGACGTGTCCACAGCGCCGTACTGGGTGACAGAAGCTCCGGCGCATAATGATGAATCCACGAGCTTGAGCACAGTTGGCGCGGACGAGAATAATTATAATGTTGCGTATACCGACGCCAGCGGGACGGCAACGGTGACGCTGAATAACGCTGATATCATATATAAGCCGATGCCCTCAGTACCTCCTACGGAGTGTTCCGCAATTTCGACTACGGAGGACCTGGTCATAAACCTGAAGGGTGAAAACACGGTAAACTGCGATGTGGTGGGAGATGTGGGAGCTCATTGGAGCAACGCGATCAGCGTCAGCTCCGGACCGGACTCCGGCGAGGAACGCTCCCTCACCATAAACGGCGAGGAGGGCGCCTCCCTCACTGCCGAGGCCGGTGGCGGCATAAGCGGCAATGTGGGTATTTCCGCCGACCAGCTTACGATTAACAGCGGAAACGTCACCGCTATAGGCCACGGCATCAACAGAAATTCCGACAACGGCTCCTCCTACGGCGTTTCGGTAAGCGACTTCACTATGGAGGGCGGTTCTCTCTCGGCCGCCAGCCAAGAGAGCTTAGGCGACGGCGAGAGCGTCGCGCTGCTTCTTCAGGGCAACGGAACAGCCAATATATCCGGCGGCACACTGACCGCAGCTGCGGCAGAGGGCGGCAAGGCCATATCTGCTGTGGGCGATCATCCGGGTCTGGTGGTCAGCCCGGCGGCCGGCAAGGCTATGGAAGTGAAGCTGTCCGACGAGCCTGTAACGAACTGGGACAGCATAGACAGATACGGATATGCGGCGTCTCCAGATACGTATAACTACAATTCCGACGGGACCGCCGCCGCCAGCCGCTGCGCCTATATCGGAGGCACGGAGTATGTTCCTGGGCTAAGATCCGTGGACGAGCCCGTGACCGGGGTGTTTAAGTATTACTACTTCACGGTGAAGGCAAATGAGGGCGGCAGCGTCTCGCCCAACGGCATCGCGGCTGTGACCGCCGGCGGAACCATGAACTTTGAGATAAGGCCTGACGCGGGCTTTGAGGTGGAGGATGTGCTGCTGGACGGCGTCAGTATTCTGGATAAGCTGCTGGACGGCGTTCTCACCCTGGACGACGTAATGGCCGACCATGTTCTGGAGATAGTTTTTGCCAAGGCATAGCGTACAGCGGCGATAATACGATTCGCGGGGCAGGATGTCGGCATCCCGCCCCGCGTTTTATAGACCCATCGGCGGCGGAAGCTTATGTCATGACGGATTGTTTCTATTTTATTTCACGAAATTTCTTGACTAAATTTGTGTAATATGCTAAAATCATTAATCGCGTGGGTCAGTGCGCCCATTTTGCGCGTCTCATGCAAATATACCGCAAAAGCCTGCTGTACAGCCGGTTCTTTTGTGTGTAATGACTGAAGAAAGGAGGA
>CAYSFK010000188.1:0-2258 GCA_964430345.1 uncultured Oscillospiraceae bacterium
GCTTTCTGGAGCCCGCCTCCAGAGTCAACGAGATGATAAACAACTTCATTAAGCCCGGCCTGGAGGATCTCTGCGTCTCCCGTACCAGCTTCAGCTGGGGAGTGCCGGTGGATTTTGACCCGGGCCATGTGGTCTACGTCTGGGTGGACGCCCTCTCCAACTACATCACCGCCCTGGGCTATGACAACGAGCGCTACAACGATTACGACAAGTACTGGCCCGCCGATTACCACATTGTGGGCAAGGAGATCGTCCGGTTCCACTCCATTATCTGGCCCGCCATGCTGATGAGCCTTGGCATTCCCCTGGCCAAGCACGTGTACGGCCACGGCTGGCTGGTGATCGACGGCGGCAAAATGTCCAAATCCAAGGGCAACGTGGTGGATCCCTATGTGCTGGCGGGAATGTTCGGCGTGGACGCCCTGCGCTTCTTCCTGCTGCGCACCTTCCCCTTCGGCTCCGACGGCAACTTCTCCAACGAGCTGCTTATCAGCACCATCAATACCGACCTTGCCAACGACCTGGGCAATCTGGTCTCCCGTACCACCGCCATGGTGGAGAAGTACTTCGGCGGCAGGCTCATAGCCGACAGGCAGTCCGCTCCCGAGGATGTGGAGCTGATGGAGCTTATCGGCAGTGTTCCTTCGGCGTACGCTGCCCAGATGGACGCCTTCCAGCTCCATCTTGCGCTGGAGGAGGTCTTTAAGCTCATTCAGCGGGCCAATAAGTACATCGATGAGACTGCGCCCTGGGTCCTGGCCAGAGACGAGAGCCTGAAGCCCCGGCTGGCCTCGGTGCTGTATAATCTGCTGGAGGCCCTGCGGGTGTCTCTGGTCATGCTCACGCCCTTCATGCCCGAAAGCTGCGCCAAGGCCCTTGATATGATAGGCGCCGGGGACGTGCTTAGAAGCTGGGACGCTGTTTTGACCCGGAACGCCCTGTCGGCCGATGTGGCCGTGCGCAAGGGCGAGACTCTGTTTCCCCGTCTGGATATGCAAAAGGAGCTGGAGGAGCTGGATAAGCTGAACCACAAGGCTCCCAAAGCAAAGCCGGTGCTGCCGGATGTGAGCATCGACGAGTTTGCCAAATGCGATATGCGTGTGTGCAAGGTCATCTCCTGCGAGGCTGTGAAGAAGTCCGAGAAGCTTTTGAAGTTCAGTCTGGATGACGGCAGCGGCACCCCCCGGCAGATACTCTCCGGCATCCACAAGTTCTATGAGCCGGAGGCTCTTGTGGGCAAGACCGTGGTGGCCATTTTGAATCTGCCCCCCAGAAAGATGATGGGCCAGGACTCCAACGGTATGCTGCTTTCCGCCGTGCGTGAGGTGGAGGGCAAGGAGGAGCTGCACCTGATGATACTGGACGACTCCGTACCCGCAGGCGCCCAGCTCTGCTGATTTCATTTATAAAAAGGACGCGTCGGTTGGCGCGTCCTTTTTCTTTATTCAGTTTCAGGCGGCGGGAATAACGCCTATCTGCCCACGGACACGGGCTCGGCCGGTGACCCGCTTTGGGCCTTCAGCTTTGCCAGCTCCTCCTCCTCAAGCTCCCTGTAGGCCACCTTGCCCACCAGAGTCTTGGGCAGCTGCTCCCGGAATTCTATCTCGTAGGGCAGGGCGTACTTGGCAATATTCTTGCGGCAGTAGGCCATCAGCGTCTCCCGGTGCTCCTCGCTGGGCTTGACGCCGGGCTTGAGCATCACAAAGGCCTTCACCTTCTGTATCTTCAGGCTGTCCGGTACGCCTATGATGCAGCTCATCTGCACCAGCTCGTGGGCGTCCAGTATGTTCTCCAGCTGGGAGGGGTATACATTGTAGCCGCTGGTGACTATCATGCGCTTGATACGCTGGCGGAAGTATATGAAGCCGTCCCCGTCCATAATGCCCAGGTCGCCGGTGTGTACCCACTTGAGCCCGTCGCCGTGGGTCTGCAGGGTCTTGGCCGTCTCGTCGGGGTGGTCCATGTATTCCAGCATCACCGTGGGCCCGGCTATGCATATCTCGCCCTCCTCGCCGTAGGGCTGCTCCTCCTGAGTGCCCACCTTAACTATCTTGTAGTAGGTGTCCGGGAAGGGCAGGCCGATGGAGCCCTCCTTTGCCATATGTGCCGGGGTCAGGCAGCTGGCGGTGACGCACTCCGTGGTGCCGTAGCCCTCCCGCACCTGCACCGGGGCCTTGTGTTCCAGCAGGAATTTGTCCACCCGCTTTTTAAGCTCTATGGACAGTGAGTCCCCGCCGCTGAACACGCCTTTTAAGCAG
>CAYSFK010000189.1:0-2194 GCA_964430345.1 uncultured Oscillospiraceae bacterium
AGCCGGCCGGCGGCTATCAGGAGTTCCTGATGAACGAGGCCCGCTACAGCCGTCTTACCCGGGAGTTCCCGGAGAGAGCCGACGCCCTCTTTGGAAAGGCCGAGGAGAATGCCAAGGCCCGCTACGAGCATCTCATGAAGCTCAAGGCCCTCTACGAGTAATTTCACAGTCAAACCAAACAGCGCCCTGCGGGAAACCGCAGGGCGCTGCAGCTTGTCAAAGAAGCCCTCGAGGCCTTCTTTGACTGCGCTTCAACCGCCGAGCATTTTGGTCGTACACAAAATGCTGCTTCGCTCTAACAGCTTGAAGTATCAAGCTGTTAGACGGCGGGTTATTGAACCACGAGGCGGGCCTTGCCCCCTCGCGCACCCCCGCTTCTCTGTTATCGGTGGCTGATATTATAGTTTTTTGATAGTCTGCAGCGCCCTGCGGGAAACCGCAGGGCGCTGTTCGGTTTGCGAACATATCAAATTGTTACGCCGCAAAAAACTGCGTCAGGGCGCTTCCGTGTCCAGCAACCAGGACACGGAGCAATCCAGCGCCTGCGCGAAAAACGGCAGTTCATAGTCGGGCAGCACTCGCAGCCCGGTCTCTACCCGGCTTATCACCTTCTGGTTCAGCTCCAGCCCCAGAAGCTGCAGCTTCGCCGCAAGCTGCTCCTGCGACAGCGCCAGCTCCGCCCGACGTTCCCGGATGCGTGCCCCGGCAAGGTTGCAGCGGCCATTGTATGCGTATATTTTCATTCCGTCAAACCTACCTCAATGATGAGTATTACAGTTTGACAATAGCATGGGCGCCATGTTAGAATTATTCCAATAATGACTAAGGCGGGAAATGATTTATATGGCGGAGTTTTGCCTGGACTGCTGGAACAAGCTTAATCAGACCAGCTATACCGAGCGGGAGTATATTCTAGGGAAGGACATCGATCTTTGCGAGGGCTGCGGAGAAAAGAAGCGTGTGATCGAAGCCAAAAGGAAGATACGGCTCTTTTATGATTTGAAAGAATTTCTATCGAAGCCGTAGGGGCGAGTTGCGTGCTCGTTCACAGCTATTGCGGACAGTAAGGCTTGCTGCCGGGTGTATACGCTGCGGCCTTATAAGCGTTCCTCCCGTACCAGCCTCAGCGCGTCCCCGCTGACAATGGCCGTTACGCTGTCGCCGGGCCTGATGCTGCCGTCCAGCAGCAGCTCCGCCGCCGCGTCCTCCAGTGAGTGCTGCACTGTCCGCCGCAGGGGTCTTGCGCCGAAGCGGTCGTCGTAGCCCTTTTCCGCCAGCCAGCGGGCCGTGTCCTCGGTGACGGTGAGGTCCAGGCCCAGCGCCTCGAAGCGGGCGGCCACCTGGGAAAGCAGGCTTCGGGTTATCTCCAGCATATCCTCCCGCTCCAGCCGCCGGAAAACTATGGTTTCGTCCACCCTGTTGAGAAATTCCGGCCGGAAGGTCTCCCGGAGCTGTTCCATTACGGCGGCCTTCATATTGTCCGCTCCCCGGCCGCTGTCCCCGGCAAAGCCCAGAGGCGGACGGTTGTCGGTTATGACCTTGGCGCCGATGTTGGAGGTCATGACAATAACGGTGTTGCTGAAATCCACGCTGCGTCCGGTGGAATCGGTGAGCCGGCCGTCGTCCATTATTTGCAGCAGTATGCCCCATACGTCCTCGTGGGCCTTTTCTATCTCGTCGAACAGCACCACCGACCAGGGCCGCCGCCGTACCTTTTCGGTGAGCTGGCCCCCGTCCTCATAGCCCACATAGCCCGGCGGTGAGCCTATGAGTCGGCTGACGGAGTGCTTTTCCATATACTCGGACATATCCAGACGTATCATTGCCTTCTCGTCGCCGTAGACCGTGGCGGCCAAAGCGCGGCAGAGCTCGGTTTTCCCCACTCCGGTGGGGCCAAGGAACAGAAAGCTGCCCACGGGCCGGGCCGGGTCTTTCAGGCCCACCCTGCCCCGGCGTATGGCTCTTGCCACGGCGGACACCGCGTCGTCCTGACCGATGACCCGCTCCTTAAGCTGCAGCTCCAGGGTCATCAGCCGCTCGCTCTCGCTCTCGTCCAGACCGGTGACGGGAATATCCGTCCAGAGTGAGAGGATGCGGGCTATCTCGCCGCTGTCCACGCAAAGCCCCCGGCCCTCCACGTGTACCGCCGCCGCGGCCTCGTCCAGCAGGTCTATGGCCTTGTCCGGCAGAAAGC
>CAYSFK010000190.1:0-2118 GCA_964430345.1 uncultured Oscillospiraceae bacterium
AAGAACAGCCCCAAGTTCTTCATGAGCATGATGGACGTGCCCTTCAACGATTCGGACATAGCCATAGAGCACTACGAAAACCAGCTGCAGACCAAAATACTGGACCCGATACATGATAATCTGGGCGTGGACGTCTCTGACGAGGCGATACGCAAGGCCATCGAGGAACACAACCGGCTCTGCACCGTCATCCGCAAAATAGGCGAAATGCGCAAACTGGATGACCCGCCTATAACCGGATATGAGTTTCATGTTATCCAGCTTGTCTCCCTGGTCTGCCCCCACTATCTCATTATAGACAAGCTTAAGGAAACGCTGGAGGAGCTTAAGACCCGCCAGACGGAGGGGAATCGGTTTCGTGCCCGGATAGTGTTGACCGGCTCCGAGATAGACGACCCGGAATTCACCAAGCTGCTGGAGAGCTGCGGCGCGCTGGTAGTAGCGGACAGATACTGCTACGGCTCTCTGCCCGGACGGGAGGAGATAGAGATACTGGACGGCGAAACGGCGCTGCGGGCTGTGGCGCGGCATTATCTCAAAACCAGTCAGTGCCCCCGTTTCATGAACAAGGAAAAGTCCGACGGCCGCAAGGAGTACATCCGGGAGCTGGTCAGGGAATATAAGGCCGACGGGGTCATATACAACCAGATGAAGTTCTGCGAATTCTGGAGCTACGAGCGGGTGCTTGGCGTACACATCCTGTCTGAGGAAATGGGCATACCCACCATAGGCATTGAACGGGAGTACACCCTCGCCTCCGCCGGACAGCTCCGCACCCGCTTCCAGGCCTTTATCGAGAGCCTGGAGATAAAGAAGATTCAAGGAGGACAGAGCAATGGCTGAAAAGAAGCAGAAAGGCGCGGCCAGCCGCTTCATGCCCGGCTCAGGTCTGGCTAAGCACCGCGAGTGGCGCGGACTTAAGGATACATGGTATGATTATACCCAGTGGATGCAGGTGCTGGGGATAATGGCAAAGTTCGTGACTATCGCTCCGGTGCGCATTGTAAAGGGGCTTTTTGAGTACCGCTGGTTCGGCTCATACCTGGCGGCCTTCAACATGATAGACAAATGCGTGGAGGGACTGCGGGGTCCGGCCCTGCGAGTAGCGCGAACCGAGCTCATCCCCGTTATGAAAACTGCTACCACCCAGCTGGGTCAGATGATGAAGGGCGACAGGCGCTTCGGCGACAATGAGTTTTCAAAGAAGCTGGTAATGCTGGAGCAGACCATGGCGCCGGAGCTGCTGGCGGGCTTTCCCAACCTGATACCCATGCCGCTGGAGGTATATCAGGGTCTGGAGGGCTGCTACATGGATCAAAACCTCTGTCCCCACTACATAGACGCTATGGAACTGGCGGGGCTGCCGTCCGACTCCTGCCGTCTCTCCAACAATGCCGCCGGGGTGGCCATCTGCGACGATTTCCCAAAGGTGGGCGCCTGCGTAATAGCAAACAATATGCCCTGCGACTCATCTACGATGAACAGCCAGCTTATCGACCGGCGGCTGGGCCTGCCCTCCATGACGGCGGAGGTACCCATGCGCTGGGAGGACAGGAACACGGACAGGTATTCTCTGGCGCAGATGAAAAACGCCATCGCCTTTATAGAAAAGCACACCGGCGAGAAGTTCGACGAGGGGGCCTTCTGGAAGGTGATAGAGGCCCATAACCGGGAGGTCGCAAACGAGCTGGAAAAGTGGGAGTACATGAAAACCCCGTACTCCGCCAACGGCGGCACTATGGGCGCGCTGTTCCACGCCTTTTACTTCACCTTCTCCGGCGGCAGGCTGCCCTGTATTCTGGAGGCTGACAAGAAGATACTCAAAATAATGGAGAAGGCCTACAGCGAAAAGACCAACTGCTTCCCCAAGGCCCGGCACAGAGCTATCATGTGGGGCGGCCCCGCCTGCTACTGGCTGCAATTCCCAAACTGGCTGTATAACTGCTGGGGCGTACTGGTGGTGGCGGCCATGGATAATTTCTCCGGCAACATCACCATACCCACCGATTCTCTGGACAGCGCGCTCACAGGTATAGCCCGCAATTACGAGACAGGCGTTATGCGCCGCCATCTCACCGGCGGCTGGGAGCATCTTGTGGAGTTCTGGGCGGAGGCCGA
>CAYSFK010000191.1:0-2007 GCA_964430345.1 uncultured Oscillospiraceae bacterium
ACTACATATTGGTTAAAATTTGCTTTCATCTGTAATCAGACCACAAAATATAGTGTCGGCCCGCGAATAGCGCGAACTGACACCGAGGTATATTCTAATTCAAACGGACAGGGATTTCAAGTGCGGAGGCAACAATAAAATATTATTGTGATTTATGCTGAAATTTGTCGCAGTATTTTTATCACAATAGTACAGTTGACAGATTTTGACTGCCTCGCCTCCGCTCCTGCTCCGGGCGCAGAGGGTGGGCAAAGCAAAACCGGGGCGGACAGATGTCCGCCCCGGTGGTTCATGCGTTGTTGGACTTACACGTCCTGGGTCCTGAAGGCGGCGTCGTCCTTCTTGCGCTCAATGGAGCGTATCACATACAGTGTGCCCACGGTTAGAGCGGCGCCGATAATTATGCTTATCACCGCGTTCTGGATGAAGCCCGCCGCGATGTAGGTGACGAAGCTTATGGCCGCCACGGTGATGGCGTAGGGCAGCTGGGTGGACACATGGTCCAGATGGTTCACCTGTGCTCCGGCAGAGGCCATGATGGTGGTGTCGGAGATGGGGGAGCAGTGGTCGCCGCAGACGGCGCCGGCGCAGCAGGCGGAGATGCCGATTATAAGCAGCTTGCTGCTGGCGGGGAAAATAGCGCAGACTATGGGAATAAGTATGCCGAAGGTGCCCCAGCTGGTGCCGGAGGCGAAGGCCAGGATACAGGCCACCAGGAAGATGACGGCGGGCAGCAGGCTGTACAGGCTTCCGGCGGCGCCCTGCATAAGGTCGTGGACGAACTCGGCGGCGCCCAGGGAGCTGGTCAT
This sequence comes from uncultured Oscillospiraceae bacterium, assembly GCA_964430345.1. GTDB lineage: Bacteria > Bacillota > Clostridia > Oscillospirales > Oscillospiraceae > Limivicinus. Next base: position 810 of record CAYSFK010000191.1, read on the forward strand.
GGACTTCAGGGACACAGCCAGCGTCAGGATGATAATGGGGGGCACCATGGCAATGAAGCCCTTGGGTATGCATTCCATGGCGCTCTTAAAGCTGACCACCCGGCGCAGCAGCAGATATATCAGTATCAGCACCAGGGAGATAATGCCGCCCCAGGGCAGACCCACAAAGGCGTCGGTGTTGCCGAAGGCGCCGATGAAGTCCCCGGCGCAGTCGGTGCCGCCCCAGGCGTCGATGCCGAAGAAGCCGCCCACGTAGAGCATACCCACGGTGCAGGCGACGATAAGGATGACCACCGGGATAATAAGGTCTATGACCCGGCCTCTGGGGTTGGGCTTGCCGTCGTCCACGGGCTCCAGCCCGCCAAGCTTGCCCTCCAGCTGGGCACTCATCTCGTGGATGCGCATGGAGCCGAAGTCAAACTTCATCAGAGAGATAGCTATAATGAATACGAAGGTCAGAAGCGAATAGAAATTATAGGGAATGGCCTTAATAAACAGCTCGATGCCGGTGAAGCCCGCGTTCAGGTCGTCCGCCACGCCGGATACGGCGGCGGCCCAGGAGGATATGGGGGCTATCATGCATACGGGGGCGGCGGTGGCGTCTATAAGGTAGGCCAGCTTAGCCCTGGATATCTGGTGTCTGTCGGTGACCGGCAGCATCACCGAGCCCACAGTCAGGCAGTTGAAGTAGTCGTCGATGAAGATAAGGACGCCCAACACGAAGGTGGCCAGCATGGCGCCCACGCGGGTCTTGATGTTCTTCTCCGCCCAGCGCCCGAAGGCAGCGGAGCCGCCGGAGATATTCACCAGTGCCACGATTATGCCCAGCAGCACCAGAAACAGGAAAATACCGGCATTGTCGGAGATGGCGGCCACGAAGCCGCCGTTAAGGGCGGTGTCCAGGGTTGCCACCGGGGCGAAGTTGGAGCAGAACAGAGCGCCTATTAGTACGCCTATAAAGAGCGAGGAGTAGGCCTCCTTGGTGATAAGGGCCAGCACTATGGCCAGGATGGGGGGCACCAGGGCCCAGAAGGTTCCGTACATTTCTCTTTCCTCCAAATAAAAAAATCATGAACAGAGCAGATACTGTTCATGACACAAGGCCTGATATTCCTTCGGTCTGACAGCTCTCCGCTTTCGCGACAGTCCGGCGGATATTCTCCGACGGCCCAGACATACCCGCTCAGGAAAACGGATA
>CAYSFK010000192.1:0-1958 GCA_964430345.1 uncultured Oscillospiraceae bacterium
ACGCCCAGAGACTCCGCAAAGGCCTTGGCCATGTCGGCGTCAAAGCCTATCCACTGTCCGGCATCGTCCTTGTAGTCCATAGGGGCGAAATCGGTTATGCCCACTATCAGCTTGCCCTGAGCCTGAATGTAGGCCAGGTCGCTGTCAGCGGCGGGAGCTTCGGCAGCAGGGGCCTCGGCAGCAGGGGCCTCGGCCGCGGGAGCTTCGGCGGCGGGGGCGGCAGGGGCGGCGGGAGCGGCGGCCTGACCGCAGGCGCAGAGGGCAAAGACCATGGCCAGAGCCAGCAGCATTGCAAACAGTTTTTTCATTTTCATTTCCTCCATTGCGGGCGACCCAGCGCCCTGTGTTGTTATTACGGTAGCATAATAACACATTAGCGAAATAAAGCAAGAGCTTTTTGCCGGTTTTGCTGTGCGGATTATGCACAGCAAAGTTGCTCTCACTACTGTAATTCCTACTAAAGTCATGGTATATTAAAACCATAGGAATTAGACAGTAGGGGGGCGATCGATTGAATGTAACCAGCAAAGGCAGATACGCGCTGCGGGTGATGCTTGACCTGGCCCAGCATCCGGACAACGGGTATATCTCCCTTAAAACAGTGGCCGACAGACAGGGCTTTTCCATGAAATATCTGGAGATGATAGTGGGAAACCTAAAGAAGGCCGGTCTGGTGGAGAGCTCCAGAGGCAAGGACGGCGGCTACAGGCTCTGCCGGGCGCCGGAGGAATACACAGTGGGGGAGATACTGCGCTGCATCGAGGACAGCCTTGCCCCCGTGGCCTGCATAAAGGCCGGCACCGTGGACTGCGAGCGGGCCGGGGAGTGCATGACCGTGGGTATGTGGAAGGAGCTGGACGATATTACCAACAGCTATTTGGACACCGTTAGTCTCACAGACCTGCTTACCGGCTCCAAATGGAGAAAAGGCCTTGACAAAAGCTGATACCGTGCTATAATTCCTACTATAAAGATAGGAAATAAAAGAAAGGAAATAAGGCTTATGTTTGTATATGCCGACAACGCAGCCACCACCAGCGTCAGCAAGACCGCGCTGAATGCCATGCTGCCATATCTTACGGAGGATTACGGCAATCCCTCCAGTCTCTACGGCTTTGCCCAGCGCAGCACCGAGGCTGTCGCCAAGGCCAGGGCCACCGTGGCCGCCTGCATAGGAGCCTCGCCCCGGGAGATATACTTTACCTCCGGCGGCAGCGAGGCCGACAATCAGGCCATCTTCTCCGCCGCCAGAGTGGGCGCCCGTAAGGGAAAGAAGCATCTGATATCCACCAAGTTTGAGCACCACGCGGTGCTCCACTCCCTCAAGCGCCTGGAAAAAGAGGGCTTTGAGGTCACGCTGCTGGACGTCCACGAGGACGGCGTAGTGCGGCTGGAGGATGTAAAGGCCGCCCTGCGGGAGGACACCTGCCTGGTGACGGTCATGTTCGCCAACAACGAGATAGGCACGGTGCAGCCCATCGCCGAGATAGGCGCGCTCTGCCGTGAAAGGGGCGTACCCTTCCACACCGACGCGGTGCAGGCCGCAGGGCACACGCCCATAGACGTGGAGGCCATGAACATCGATATGCTGTCCATGTCCGGCCACAAGTTCCACGCGCCCAAGGGCGTGGGCGTGCTGTATGTGAGAAAGAACATCCCGCTTTTCAACCTCATCGAGGGCGGCGCTCAGGAGCGGGGCAAACGGGCCGGCACGGAGAACGTGGCGGGCATCGTGGCCCTGGCGGCGGCGCTGAAGGAGAGCTGCGACAATATGGAGCAGAACGCCGAGAAGATGTGCGCCATGCGGGACAGACTGTTCACGGAGCTGAGCAAGATACCCCACAGCAAGATAAACGGCAGTCTTGAGCACCACGTCCCAGGCACGGTGAATATGTGCTTCGAGGGCATTGAGGGAGAGAGCCTGCTGCTGATGCTGGACAAGAACGGCATCTGCGCCT
>CAYSFK010000193.1:0-1944 GCA_964430345.1 uncultured Oscillospiraceae bacterium
TTATGGCGCCGGAGGTGGCGGCCAGCATAACGTCGGACTCGTTTATAGCGCCCACGCCGCTGTGGATGACCTTGACCTGTACCTCGTCGTTGGATATCTTCTCCAGTGAGGTCTTGACAGCCTCCGCTGAGCCCTGGACGTCGGCCTTGACAATAATGTTCAGGCTCTTCATCTCACCGGCCTGGATCTGACTGAACAGATCCTCCAGGCTCACCTTCTTGGCGCCTACCACGCTGCCCTCCATCATCTGGACGCGGCGCTGCTCGGCCAGCTCTCTTGCCATGCGCTCGTCGTCAACGGCGTTGAAAGTGTCTCCGGCGCTGGGCACCTCGGAGAAGCCGGATATTTCCACCGGGGTGGAGGGTCCGGCCTCGGTGACCCGCTGGCCCTTGTCGTTTATCATGGTGCGCACACGGCCCACGGAGGTACCGGCAATGATTATATCGCCTTGCTTCAAGGTGCCGTTTTGCACAAGCACGGTCATTATGGGGCCGCGGCCCTTGTCCAGCCGCGCCTCTATCACAGCGCCGCGGGCGGCCCGGTCGGGGTTGGCCTTCAGCTCCTGCACCTCTGCCAGCACCACCAGGTTTTGCAGCAGGTCGTCAATTCCCGCGCCGGTCTTTGCGGATATGGGGCATATGATAGTGTCGCCGCCCCACTCCTCGCTGACCAGCTCGTACTCCGTAAGCTGCTGCTTTATACGCTCCGGGTTTGCTCCCGCCACGTCCATCTTGTTTATGGCCACCACCACCGGGATACCGGCGGCCTTGGCGTGGTTGATGCTCTCTACGGTCTGGGGCATTATGCCGTCGTCGGCTGCCACCACCAGTATGGCAATATCCGTCACCATGGCGCCGCGTGCGCGCATGGAGGTAAAGGCCTCGTGGCCCGGCGTATCCAGGAATGTGATAGGACTGCCGTTTATCTCCACGGTGTAGGCGCCGATATGCTGAGTGATGCCTCCGGCCTCGCCGGATACCACGTTGGCGTGGCGCACATAGTCCAGCAGTGAGGTCTTGCCGTGGTCCACGTGGCCCATGACCACCACCACCGGCGCTCTGCTTATAAGCTCGTCCTCGCTGTCCTTGTGGTCGTCTATAAGCTTTTCCTCGACGCTGACCTCTACCTTTTTCTCTACCTTGCAGCCCAGCTCCATAGCCACCAGCGCCGCGGTGTCGAAGTCGATGACGTCCGACACGGAGGCAAAGGCGCCCAGCTTAAACAGCTGCTTTATGACCTCGGCGGCGGTCTTCTTCATGCGGGAGGCCAGATCGCCTACGCTTATCTCGTTGGGTATCTCCACCTTAAGCTGCTGCTTCTTGGCTATCTCAAGCTGCAGCCTGTTCATCTTGTCCCGCTCCTCCTGGCGGCGCTTGGCGGAGGCGGCCTGAGAGGTGGGGCGCTGCTTGGGCTTGCTGCCGCCTATCTTCTCCTTGCTGCCCCTGCGCATATTATTCCCGGTCTTGGCTCCTGCCAGAGCCTCGAACTTTTCGTTGTACTTCTCGATGTTGACTGTGGCTCCGCCCCGGGTGTCCACTACCCGCTTTTCCGCCACCTGTCTGGGCGTGTGGGGCTTGTCGGGCTTGGGAGCCGCAGGCGTATGCTGCTGAGGGGTCGGCGTCGGCGCTGCCGCCGCATTCTGCTGGGTCGCCGCTGCGGGAGCGCTCTGCTGAGGCTTGGCCTCCGCGCTCTGAGTCTCCTGCTTTGCCGTGGGCTTGGGAGCTGCCGGCTTTGCCGGGGTCTTGAATATCTCCTCAAGGCTGGCCGCCTGATTATGCTGGGTCATATACTCAAAGATAACGTCCAGCTCGTTGTTTTCAAGGACCTGCATATGGTTCTTGGGGGCTGCGATATAGTCAGTCAGTATAGTTGAAATGACCTTTGAGGTGACGTTGAAATCCTTTGCCACCTCGTGGATCCTGTATTTTATCATGCTCATATGTT
>CAYSFK010000194.1:0-1943 GCA_964430345.1 uncultured Oscillospiraceae bacterium
CTTTCGGTACTCGTCCAGGGTGGTGGCGCCGATGCAGTGCAGCTCGCCCCTAGCCAGCATAGGCTTGAGCAGATTTCCCGCGTCCATGCTGCCCTCGGTCTTGCCTGCGCCGACAATGGTGTGCAGCTCGTCTATGAACAGCAGTATGCCGCCCTCGGACTTCTTTATCTCCTCCAGCACTGCCTTCAGACGCTCCTCAAATTCGCCCCGGTACTTGGCCCCCGCTATCAGCGCGCCCATGTCCAGGGAGAATATTGTCTTGTCCTTCAGCCCCTCGGGCACGTCACCCCGGACGATACGCTGGGCCAGACCCTCGGCGATGGCGGTCTTGCCCACGCCGGGCTCGCCTATGAGCACCGGGTTATTCTTGGTCTTGCGTGAGAGTATACGGATGACGTTTCGTATCTCCGTGTCCCGGCCTATGACCGGGTCCAGCTCGTTTTCCCTTGCCCGCTTCACAAGATCGGTGCCGTATTTATTCAGGGCGTCATAGGAGCTCTCCGGGTTATCCCCGGTGACCGGGGCTGATTTCACCTTGCTCAGCTCCGCAGTAAACCCCGACTTGCTGACGCCGTGGTCGGAGAGTATGCGTTTTATGGCGGGGGTGGCAGCGGCAAAAACGCCCAGCATCAGGTGCTCCACCGACAGATATTCGTCACCCATGGACTTTGCCGCTTTGGCGGCGGCACCCATAAGCCGGTCCGTCTCCGGTGAGAGATAGACCTTGGCGTCGCCGCTGACCTTGGGCATGGCGGATATCACGGTGTCCAGCTCCGAGAGCAAAGCGTTGCAGTCTGCGCCCATGCGCCCCAGCAGAGAGGGTATCAGTCCGCCGTCCTGGTCTATGAGGGCGTAGAGCAGGTGCTCCGGCATTATATAGCTGTTATGGTTCTCCTCGGCCATGCTCTGGGCTGTCTGGAGAGCCTCAATGGTTTTCTGAGTGTAGTTTTGAGCGTTCATGAAGCATCCTCCTTATAACAGAACTTAAATATGCAGCTGGGAATTGACAAGATGGGAATAGTAGGCGGCCTCCACGTCGTGGCTGTCGTACTGCCCCGAGAGATAGCCCTTCATCAGCTTATCGAACAGCGTGATGTACTGGGACAATGCCGCGGCCAGCTCCCTGGGGCTGCAGTCCCGCTCCGGCGGGGCAATGGAGCGCAAGAATTTCCCCTCGTAAAGGGCGTAGTCTATCTCGCCGCCGGTTAGTGGCCGCAGATGCGCGTCCTCTATCTGCTTCCACAGCCGGAAGAAATCGGTCATGCCCCGGATAAGGGCCATGGACTGTGTGCGAAAGAGCACCGAAAGCTGGCCAATGGAGCCGTCCTCACCCCGGAACAGCTCCACCTCGTACTTTACCGTGGGCCGGTATTTATACTCCAGTGAGCTTTTCAGGGACATGGAAAAGCTATTGGGGGAGAAAAAGGGCACCAGCTCTCTGGATGGCCGCATCAGCTCTTCAATAGCGGACAGCACGTCGTTTATCCTGCGCTCCGGCGTGGTGTAGTCCACGTACTCCGCCAGTATCTGGTTTATGAGACTGGAGCGATTGGTACCCAGCCGATGGGCCAGAGCGTCCACCTCCCGCACCACCTCGTCGTTAAGCATAAGGCTGTAAAGAGTTTTCTTCATAGTATTACCGTTCCTATTCCTAGCTTTGTGCATATCATAACGCCCAGGCATAAATTTGTCAAGTAATATATATAAATTAAAATACAAAAGATATATAATAACAGTGCAGGCTTGCATTGATGTTTGACTTGATTTTTCCCGTTTTATTGGTTATAATTACACAGCAGATATGGACAGGTATCGAAGTGGTCATAACGGCCCTGACTCGAAATCAGGTGACGGGCAACCGTCCGTGGGTTCGAATCCCACCCTGTCCGCCAAACATTGACCGTAGCATTGATACAATGCTACGGTCAATCCTTTTATTATTC
>CAYSFK010000195.1:0-1911 GCA_964430345.1 uncultured Oscillospiraceae bacterium
CCATGATGAGCGAGCTGGGCCGGGAGACCGTCTCCGCCTACGCGGCGGCCAAGGGCGGCCTAAAGATGCTCACCCGGAACATCTGCTCCGAGTACGGCCAGTACAATATCCAGTGCAACGGCATAGGCCCCGGCTACATAGCCACGCCCCAGACCGCTCCGCTTCGGGAGCTCCAGCCTGACGGCAGCCGTCACCCCTTCGACCAGTTCATCGTGGCCAAGACCCCGGCGGAGCGCTGGGGCACTACCGACGATCTGATGGGCCCGGCGGTGTTCCTGGCCTCCGACGCCTCCAACTTCGTCAACGGCCATGTGCTGTACGTGGACGGCGGTATCCTGGCCTATATTGGCAAGCAGCCATAAGGGTGAAGGAGAAACAATATGAAAGCAGCTGTACTTAAAAACTGGCTGGATCTTGAGCTATGTGACATCCCCAAGCCTGTGCCGGGGGACAACGAGGCGCTTATCAAGGTGCGTCTGGCCGGAGTCTGCGGCTCCGATATAGTGGTGTATAAGGGCAAGCATATGACCGCCACCGTGCCTACGGTGCTGAGTCATGAGATATTGGGCACCATAGAAAGTCTGCCGGCGGGCTACGAGGGCAAATTTACAGTTGGCCAGCGGGTGCTGATGAACCCCATAATCTCCTGCGGAGAGTGCTCCGCCTGCAAGCGGGGACTGACCCATGTGTGTGAGAACCTGAAGCTGCTGGGCATCCATGTGGACGGCGGCTTCGCGGAATACACCAAGGTGGCCGTGGATAAACTGGTGGCTCTGGACGAGGACATCCCCGACGACGTGGCCATCCTGGGCGAGCCCTTCGCCGTTGGTTATCACGTCATGGTGCGCAGCCAGCTTCAAAAGGGCGACACCGTGTTTATCTCCGGCGGCGCCACTGTGGGCCTGTATATCGCCATCTTTGCCAGAGCCTTCGGCGCGGGCCGGGTGATAATCTCCGAGATAAACGAGGCCAGACGGCAGTTCGTGGAGTCTATGGGCATCGAGACCATCAACCCCAGTGAGACCGACGCCATGGACCTGATGCGCACCGTCACAGGAGGCGGCGGCTTCGACATGGTGTACGACACCTCGGGAGCGGCGGCCTGCACTCTGCAAATGCCCGACCTCTGCCGCTGCGGCGGCAAGATGATGAGCCTGAACCTCTCCGGAGACGCCTATCAGTTCATCATCGGCAAGGTCTCCTTCAAGGAGATAACTCTTATCGGCAACCGCCTGTACTCTCAGGAGGACTTTGAAAAGGGTGTGCGCTTTGTGGAGGACAACTGGAAAGAGCTGCGTCTTGACCGCATGGTCACCGACCGGCTCACTCTGGGCGAGATAGAAAAAGCCCTGCACATGATGCTGGACGGCCAGAATATCTGTAAGATAATCATTGACTGCACCAAATAATAGGAATAGCAAACAAGGCCCGGCGCTTTCGCGCCGGGCCTTGTGCTGGGGTTGGGGGGTAAATGTAAAAGGGGGATAGAACTCAGTGTGTGAGAGTGAGAGTATCCTTAGTGTTTGTGCGCAGGTTCGGAGTAGCTGTACAGTATTTCACCGGTGACGGCATCTATGGAGTATTCGTATTCCGTGTCGGCGGAATCAAAGTCTATCTCGTACCACGCGGTGAACTTGTTATTATCGAAATCGACGTCGGTATTGTGCACGGCGGCTATGCTCAGCTTCGCGTCGCTGAGAGCTATCTGCATGGCGGCGTCCTGGCCGATATAGGTGGTGGTGTGTCTCCAGATAAAGTAGCCGCCAATGGCGCAGCCCAGCAGGACAACGGCAATGAGGATGATAAGCGCGGTTTTCAGCGGTTTTTTCATAAATATTTCTCCTTTACTCTTTCTGATTGTGTTCGTCAAGTAAAAATGTTAGCAAAAGGTCCCCAAAAAGGTTAGCACCT
>CAYSFK010000196.1:0-1904 GCA_964430345.1 uncultured Oscillospiraceae bacterium
TACATCGTCTTTTGCCAAAGTAAAATTCCTCCAAAGTCGGTGTGACGCTGCCGCGTCATATGTCCTCTGCCATCGTGAGTATCTCCGGCTCGCCGTCGGTAATGAGGATGGTGTTCTCATAGTGGGCGGATAAGGAGCCGTCCGCCGTGACCACTGTCCAACCGTTGGCCAGAGTTTTTATCTCATAGCCGCCGATATTGACCATTGGCTCTACGGCGATAGTCATACCTTTGACCAGTCTCGGGTTTGCCCGGCGGCCTGGCCCCCGGTCTATCCGGTAGTTGGGGACCTCGGGAGCCTCGTGGAGCTGGTGCCCCACGCCGTGACCCACGTATTCGCGAACCACTGAGAAGCCGAAACTCTCCACATAGTCCTGCACGGCTCCGCCGATATCGGATATCCTGTAGCCCTCTCTGGCAAATTTCAAGCCCTCAAAGAAGCTCTGTCTGGTGACACGGATAAGCTTTTCGGCCTCCTCGCTGACCTGACCGCAGGGGAAGGTACCGGCGCAGTCGCCCACAAAGCCTCTGAAGGTGGCGCCTACATCCAGAGAGACGATGTCCCCCTCCCGGATGACTCGCTTGCCGGGTATGCCATGGATTATCTCATCGTTTACGGAGACACATGCGCTGCCCGGGAAGCCTGCGTAGTTGAGGAAGGTGGGGTGGGCGCCGGACTTAACGATGAAATCATGCACGTGCCTGTTTATCTCACCGGTGGTCACGCCTGCTGCCAGCGCCTGTCTGGCCACTGTGCGGGCGCCGGCGGTTATTTTGCCGGCCTGACGCATCAGTTCGATCTCCGAGTGGGACTTGACATATATCGTTTCCGACATTATCTCATCCCCAGAGCTTTTCTTATCACGGCGGTGGTGGCCTCGATGCTGGGCTGGTTATCCACCGACTTGAGCAGACCTCTTTTACCGTAGAATTCCTTCAACGGCTCTGTCTCGCGGTGATAGGTCTCCAGTCTGCTCTTGACCGTTTCGGGCTTGTCGTCCTCGCGGATGTAGAGCTTACCGCCGCAGAAGTCGCACACGCCATCTTTCTTCGGAGGGTTGTTCTCCACGTGGAAGGTCTGGCTGCAGTCCTTACAGGTCCTGCGGCCGGACATACGACGGATAATAACGTGATCCTCCACCTCGATGGACAGGGCGCAGTCTATCCTGATGCCCATCTTCTCCATGGTCTCTGCCTGTGGTATAGTGCGGGGGACGCCGTCCAGGATGTAGCCGTTTTTACAGTCCTCCTGGGCAAGACGCTCTGTTATGATGCCGATTATTACCTCGTCCGGCACCAGCTCGCCCGCCTCGATATAGGCCTTGGCCTTCAGGCCCACCTCCGTGCCGGCCTTCATGGCGGCGCGGAGGATGTTGCCTGTGGATATGGTGGGGATATTCAGCTCCCGGCTGAGGATCTCAGCCTGGGTGCCCTTGCCCGCACCGGGTGCTCCTAAAAGTATAAGTCTCATAAAGACGCCCCGCTTCTCAGGAGAGGAAGCCCTTGTAGTTGCGCATAAGCATCTGGGCCTCCAGTGCTCTCACCGTCTCCAGAGCCACACCCACAACGATTATGATGGAGGTGCCGCCAAGGGATATGCCGGTAAGGGAGGCGGACTGGCTGAAGTGGGCCACCAGTATGGGGACCACCGCAACAATGCCCAGGTACAGTGCGCCGAACAGGGTGATCTTGTTGAGCACCTTCTGTATGAATTCGCTGGTGGGCTTGCCCGGACGGAAGCCCGGAATATAGCCGCCGTTCTTCTTGAGGTTGTTTGCCACCTCGATGGGGTTGAACTGGATGGTGGAGTAGAAGTAAGCAAAGAAGATTATCAGCAGCAGGTACACTATGGCGTAGGGGATGGAGTTGGTGCCGAACCAGGTGCTCACCCAGCCGCCGGTCTTG
>CAYSFK010000197.1:0-1829 GCA_964430345.1 uncultured Oscillospiraceae bacterium
CCCCCTCATAGGCGGCGCCACCGGCTATGTGGTCTCATCCATCGTAAACGTCTTGAAGGGCATGAACCGGCATATGCGCATCCTCTCCGACAACTTCGAGGCCGACGGCCAGTTCGCCATGGTGTGCGTGTGCAACGGCCGCTTCTACGGCGGCGGCTTCAACCCCAGCCTGTACGCCCTGCCCGACGACGGCATACTGGATATCTACATAGTGAAGAAAGTGAACCTGCTGCACTTTGCCGCGCTTATCGGCAAGTACGCCAAGGGCCGGGCAGACGAGCTGAAAAAATATATCATCCACCTGCGCACTGACAATGTGGAGATCATCTTCGACGACGAGAATGTTATAAACATCGACGGTGAGGCCATCTACTCCGACGACGCCAGAATAAGGCTGTCGCCGCGGGCTATGCGGCTGGTCGTCCCTAGGGGTATGAAGTTTTTCAGCCAGAGCGGGGAGCCCGAAGCCGCCACGGTATAAGTCCGTTAAAAAAAAGTTTAAAAATACCCGAAACTTTTTTTAGCAAGGTACTTGAAAAATAAGAAAACTGTGTTATTATAAGCATCGTTAGCACTCCGGTCAAAAGAGTGCTAACGATGCTGATTTTTGTATTAATATATTTGGAGGTATAAGGCATGAAACTTAGACCATTGGCTGACAGAGTCGTTCTCAAGCAGAACGAGGCTGAGGAGCGCACCTCCTCCGGCATCTTCCTCACCGCTTCCGCGCAGGAGAAGCCCGAGGTATACGAGGTCGTTGAGGTTGGCCCCGGCGGCATGGTAGACGGCAACGAGGTGGAGATGATAGTCAAAGCCGGCCAGAGCGTTCTGGTGGGCAAGTACAGCGGCAGCAAGGTAAAGCTGGACGACACGGAGTACACCATAGTGCGTCAGTCCGACATTCTTGCGGTCATCGAATAAGGAGGAATTGATAATGGCTAAGCAGATCATCTACGGCGAGGAAGCCAGAAAAGCGATAGAGCGCGGCGTCAACCAGCTGGCGGACACCGTGAAGATAACCCTGGGCCCCAAGGGCCGCAACGTGGTGCTGGACAAGAAGTTCGGCTCTCCCCTGATAACCAACGACGGCGTGACCATCGCCAAGGAAGTAGAGCTGGAGGACGCCTTTGAGAACATGGGCGCTCAGCTTATCAAGGAAGTCTCCACCAAGACCAACGACGTGGCCGGCGACGGCACCACCACCGCCACCGTGCTGGCTCAGGTAATGATCAACGAGGGTCTGAAAAATCTGGCCGCCGGCGCCAACCCCATGACCATGCGCAAGGGCATCCAGAAGGCCGCCGCCGAGGCTGTCACCGCCATCAAGGCCGTGTCCGTGCCTGTGTCCGGCTCCAAGGACATCGCCCGCGTGGGCACCATATCCTCCGGCGACGAGCTTATAGGCAGCCTTATATCCGAGGCTATGGAGAAGGTCAGCCAGAACGGTGTCATCACCATTGAGGAGTCCAAGACCGCCGAGACCTACAGCGACGTGGTCGAGGGTATGCAGTTCGACCGGGGCTATCTCTCCCCCTACATGGTCACCGATACCGACAAGATGGAGGCCGTCATTGACGACGCGCTGATACTCATTACCGACAAGAAGATCTCCAACATCCAGGAAGTCCTGCCCCTGCTGGAGCAGATAGTCAAGGCCGGGCGCAAGCTGCTGATAATCGCCGAGGACGTGGAGGGCGAGGCTCTGGCCACCATCGTGCTCAACAAGCTGCGCGGCACCTTCACCTGCATCTGCGTCAAGGCCCCCGGCTTCGGCGACAGGCGCAAGGAAATGCTTCAGGATATCGCCACCCTCACCGGCGGCACCGTTA
>CAYSFK010000198.1:0-1823 GCA_964430345.1 uncultured Oscillospiraceae bacterium
GCCTGACGGTTTTTCTTTTCGGTCGATGCGCTCATAGTATGTCATCTCATCCTTTGTGTTGATTGTCCCATAGCATATGCAGACTTAATGATTATAACTCAAGTTCTCCGTCGATTCAAGACGCATTCGCAGGATTTGAACGGCGCGCGCTTTATTTTTCAGCTTGTTAATGAGTTTTCGCCGCGGATGCTGTATATTATACCGACAGGGCAGGAGCGAAAGTGGGCGGAGACAGTCCGCGCAACGCTCCGCGCAAATAGAGGCAAGCTTTTCGTCCGTCAGTCATATCTCCGGCGCGGCGGGCATATACTGAAGGTATGCCGAAAAAATCAGGGAGGTAACTGCGATATGGATATTGACGACATGATATACGGCGACTGTGACCCGGGCCCGAGCGACAAGTAATAGGGTAATAGTGAAGAGGTAATAAGTAATGTGCCGCCGTTGGCGGCGGATCATAACCGTCGGCTCCGCCGACACCAAACTTTTTCACTATCCACTATTACCTATTACTTCACTTCTTCACTATTCACTATTACCTATTACTTCAAAAACCCCCGGCGGGCCCAGCCCGCCGGGGGTTTTTTCAGCTCTCCGCCTTCATGGAGAGGAAGGCGTTTATAAAGCCGTCCAGATCGCCGTCCATGACGCTTTGGATATTGCCGTTTTCGTAGTCCGTGCGGTGGTCCTTCACCAGCTGGTAGGGCATGAAAACGTAGGAGCGAATCTGGCTGCCCCACTCTATCTTCATCTGCACGCCCTTGATGTCGCTTATCTTTTCCAGATGCTCCCGCTCCTTTATCTCCGCAAGCCGGGAACGCAGCATATTGCGGCAGTTCTCAAGGTTCTGGAAATGGCTGCGCTCCACCTGGCTGGACACAACTATGCCGGTGGGTATATGGGTCAGCCGGACGGCGGAGGAGGTCTTGTTGACTTTCTGGCCGCCAGCGCCGGAGGAGCGGAACACATCCATCTTGATGTCCTCCTCCCGCAGCTCTATCTCGCTGTCCTCGGTTATCTCCGGCATGACCTCCAGCGCGGCAAAGGAGGTGTGCCTTCTGCCGGCGGCGTCAAAGGGAGAGATGCGCACCAGACGGTGGATGCCGTTCTCGCTTTTCAAAAACCCGTAGGCATTCTCGCCCTCTATCATTATGGTGGCGCTCTTGAGCCCCGCCTCGTCCCCGTCCAGATAGTCCATGACCTTGACGACGTAGCCGTGGCGGTCGGCCCACATATTGTACATCCGGTAGAGCATGGAGGCCCAGTCCTGGGCTTCCGTTCCGCCGGCGCCGGCGTGGAAGGTGAGGATGGCGTTATTCTGGTCGTAAGGCCCGGTGAGCAGGGTACCCAGCCGGGTGGCCTCCAGCTTCTCGGTATAGGCGGCATACTCGCTCTCCAGCTCCGGCAGCATGGAGCCGTCGTTCTCCTCGATGGCCATTTCGCACAGGGCCAGCATATCCTCCCAGGAGGCGCGGAGCTTCCCATAGTTCTCGCATTTGGACTTCAGCGTTTTCAGCCGCTTCTGTACCCGCTGGGAATTCTCCACATCGTTCCAGAAGCCCTCCCTCTCGCTGGCGGCCTCCAGCTCCTCTATCTCCTTCTGGGCGCTCTCCAGCTTCAGCGCGGCGCCAAGAGCCTCCAGCGCCGGGCGGGCGTTATTCAGCTTTACCTTATATTCTTCAAATTCCAGCATTATCTCAACTACTTTCATGGTGATAGTGACAAAATATTATACACATTTTTTTACTGCTTGTAAATGAGTTTTTTTGTAGGCTTTTCCCCACGCTAATGACCGCTGTCCTCTTCCAATTTGAGGTCTGGGG
>CAYSFK010000199.1:0-1821 GCA_964430345.1 uncultured Oscillospiraceae bacterium
AAGGCGCACCAGGTGGATTTGCCGCTCTCGTTGGGGGCGTATATGACGTTCAGCCCATCGTGTAGGGACAGGCTCTGGTTTTCCAGTTTGCCGAAGGAGGCCGTCAGCTTATTTATTTTCATGGCTCACCAGCTCCTCCCGGTTATCCAGCGCCGCAAGGCCCCAGCGGGCGGCCTGCTCTATGAGCCGGCGCTGCCCCTCGTCCTTCTCGGCGTCGTATTTCTCTTTCAGCCGCCGGAGAAACAGCCCTCTCAGGGTGTCCTCTCCGGCCCGCTCCCATACGTCCCGGCGCAGTCTCGTCTCGTCTCTCAGCTGCAGCTCGAAGAACAGCTCCGACAGGCTGGCGTACAGCTGGTTCATGTTGGGCGCCTGGTCGGTCTCGCCGCTGAGGATTATTCTGTAGATATCGGCGGCGGTGTCGTCGGGCAGGGCGGTGTGTACCGCAAGCAGCGGCTCCGCTGCGCTTACGTCCACTCTCAGCGTCTCATACCGGCGGCTGGCGATGGAGACCGTTTCCAGTGTGCAGCCGGGTCGGCTGAGGGTCACCAGATTCACGGTCTTTTCTCCCGTCTCGTCGAAGCCCCGGCCCTCGGGACAGCCCGGCCAGGAGTACCATGTGTCCCCGGCCTTTTTCAGGCCCTCGGTCTTGTGGATATGCCCCAGCGCCGCGTAGTCCATGCCGCTGAGGCCCAGCTCAAAGTCGGTCACCGGGTTATACTCCGACTGACCCAGGCAGACCTCCCCGTGGATGCACAGGATGTTAAGCATACCCTCCGTCCGGGCGGCCCGAAAGCTCTCCAGCAGGGCGGGGCTGTGCCGGTCGATAAAGGCCGCGCCGTAGACCCTGGCCCCCAGCTCCGGCAGCTCCACGCAGTCTATCACCGGGGAACTGAACACGTGTACGTTCTCCGGCAGCTTCAGCCGGGCGTAGGGGGATTTGGGGGAGTAGTAGTCGTGGTTGCCGGGGGCGATGAACACCGGCGCCTCTATCCGCGACAGTGCGCGTATCAGCTCCTCGCCGGTCTCGTAAAAGGTGTTGTCGCTGTCCAGCAGGTCCCCGGACAGCAGCACCAGCTCCGCCCGCTCCGTCCTTGCCAGCTCCGCCAGCCTCCCCAAAAGCTCCCGCTGCTCGCTGCGGCGGATAGCGGCCTTTCCGGCGGGCAGCGCCTCGAAGGGGGAGTCCATATGCAGATCTGCGGCGTGAAGTATCTTTATGCTTCTCATGTCAGCCTTATCCCCTCCGCGCTGAGGCATTTCCCCGTCTCCGGGTCTATCTCGAAAAGGCAGCCCTCCAGCTTGGCCGGGCCCTTGCCGGATTCATAGCGCCTGGGCGGGTCGCCCATGAACTTGCCTATGCTCTGCTCCGGGTCAATGCCCAGCACCGAGTGTACGGCGCCGGTCATGCCGATGTCGGTGATATAGCCGGTGCCGTTGGGCAGCACGCAGGCGTCGGAGGTCTGCACGTGGGTGTGGGTGCCCCATACGGCGCTGGCTCTGCCGTCCAGAAGAAAGCCCATGGCCCGCTTCTCGCTGGTGCCCTCGGCGTGAAAGTCCACCAGTATTATCTTCTCCTTCACCTCGGCCATATAGCCGTCGGCAATGAGAAAGGGGTTGTCGGTGTTGCTGTCCAGCGTGAAGCGGCCCATCAGGCTCAGCACACATACGTCGCCGAAGTCCCGGCTGTACACGCCGATGCCCCGGCCAGGGCACTGGGGGCCGAAATTCGCCGGACGCAGCACTCTGGTGCGCTCGTCCAGATAGGGCTGCAGCTCCGTGCGGGTCCAGGTGTGGTTGCCCAGGGTTATCACGTCGGCCCCGGCC
>CAYSFK010000200.1:0-1787 GCA_964430345.1 uncultured Oscillospiraceae bacterium
GCGGCAAGGACTGCTCTCTGGTGAGCATACTGTGCAAGGCCGCCTGTGACAACACTCTGGGGATAATCATGCCCTGCTCCTCCAGGCGCAACTTCGGCATGGACACCGAGGACGGGCTTACCGTAGCCCGGCAGTACGGTATAGAGACCCGCAGCGTGGATCTGACAGCTATGAAGGAGCTGTGCGTGGAAAGCTTTTCAAAGCTGACGGAGCTTTCGGATATGGCCAAGGCCAACATTAACCCCCGGCTGCGCATGATAACGCTGTATACCGTAGCGGCCAGCGAGGGCAGGCTTGTGGCAGGCACCGGCAACCGCAGCGAGAGCTATATGGGCTATTTCACTAAATGGGGCGACGGCGCCTGCGACTTCAACCCCATTGCCGACCTGACGGTGAAAGAGGTATACGAGTTTCTGGAATATCTTAAGGCCCCCCGCTGCGTCATAGATAAGGCCCCCTCCGCCGCTCTGTTCGAGGGGCAGACCGACGAGCAGGAGATGGGTATAAGCTACGCCAGCATTGACCGCTTCCTGCTGGAGGGTCAGGCTTCGCCGGAGGATATGGCCATAATGGAGCGCTACCACAGAAACAGCGAGCACAAGCGCCATATGCCAACGGTATACGAGGGCTGAGGCATACAAAGGATAAAATAAGCGCCGGGGTTTCCGGCGCTTGTTTTTTATTTCAGGCTCTCTCTCAGCCGCTTTTTCAGCAGCTCGAAGCGCTCCAGCTTTCCCTTGTCGGAGAGCTGGTCTTTTCTGTCTATAAGCCGGTTCCCCTCGTAGCAAAGCTTGGCGGCCTCCTCGCCGAACTGCTCACTGGCAAGGTCAAAGGCCCGGCCCTGAGCCACGTTATAGCAGTGTACCGCGCCGCCGGGCAGGTCCATCCCGTATATCGCGCCGCCGAAGATATCCTGAGCCAGCAGCGCCGTTATGGAGCACTGACCCACCGTCATGTTCTCCGGCGACCACATATGGCGCAGAGACGGGCTGCAGGTCTCAAGGCACCAGACCCCAGTCAAAGCCCTGTACAGCTCGCCGGGTGTGCTAATCCCGGGGTACGCTTCGTTTATCGCCGATACGTCCTGATGCTCTGCGCCGTAGTATCCGTATTCCATGTATTTCGCCTCAGTCTCAAAGTATGTGTACCGCGTCCGGCTCGAACAGCAGACAGCAGGCGTCCCCCACCTCATAGATCCGCTTGTTCTTGGGGTTGTGCTCTTCCAGCTTCACCAGAGTTTCACCCACCATGACGTGATAGTTCTGGTAGGAGCCCATGAAGCAGGACAGCACCACCCGGCAGGGCAAACCGCCCTCATCCGCAAGCGCGGCGGCCTCCGGGCGCAGCACCACGGTGTACTCCCTGCCCTGCTCCAGCCCCTCCCCGGTGACGGAGACGGCGCTGCCTTCAATGCTCAGCACCGGGCGGCCTTGTTCGTCCTTCCCGGTCATGACGCCGCGCAGGAAGTTTGCCTCGCCTATGAAGTCGGCCACGAACTCGCTGTTGGGGTGATAGTATATCTCTCTGGGTGTGCCCACCTGAGCCACAACGCCCTTGTTCATGATGATGATATTGTCCGACAGGGCCATGGCCTCGCTCTGGTCGTGGGTCACATATATGGCGGTGATGCCCACCTCCTGCTGGATGCGGCGTATCTCCGTGCGCATGGAGACCCGAAGCTTGGCGTCCAGATTGGAAAGCGGCTCGTCAAACAGCAGCACCGAGGGCTCGATTACCAGCGCTCTCGCCAGGGCCACCCGCTGCTGTTCGCCGCCGGAGAGCTGGTT
>CAYSFK010000201.1:0-1716 GCA_964430345.1 uncultured Oscillospiraceae bacterium
CAGCTGTTTCCGAAGGCGACCGCGATACAGCCGTCAGTGCCTATAAAGACGCAGCCAAGACAGTCGATCGCGCGGCCGGCAAGGGCTTGCTGCATAAGAACAACGCGGCGCACAAGAAGTCCGCAATGGCAAGCAAGCTCAACGAACTGGCATAATCGCAGAAAACAGGGACGCAGTTTTGGCTGCGTCCTTTTTTAATCAAAAGACGCTGCTGACGTCTGCCGAAGGAAGGGAGCGCCGTGAACAAGAAAAAGCTGATGCTGATAATCAATCCCGCCGCCGGACGGGGCGCATACAGGGAGAATCTGGGCGACGCGCTGCTGACCTTGGACAATGGCGGCTACCGGCCCACGCTGTTTTTCACCGCCAAGCCGGGTGACGCCGTGAGCTTCGCCGCAGTCTCGGCGGGTGAGTACGACGCCGTGGCCTGTATCGGCGGTGACGGCACCTTGAGCGAGGTGACGGCGGGACTGATGCAGCTGTCCGCTCCGCCGCCTCTGGGCTATATACCCATGGGCACGGCCAACGACGTGGCCACCACGCTGGATCTGCCCAAGAACGACACCGTCGCCGCTGCCCGCCGCTTTGTGTCGGGCGAGCCACATCCCTTCGATATAGGCGGCTTCGGGCCCTCGGAATACTTCGCATATATAGCCGCCTTCGGCGCCTTTACCGAGGTGAGCTACGCCACGCCCCAGGACCAGAAAAAGGCGCTGGGCCATCTGGCCTATGTGCTGCAGGGCGCGTCCCAGCTGGGGCGTATAGAGAGCTATCAGACCCATGTGGAGTACGACGGCGGCGTGTTCGACGGCGAGGTGCTGTACGGCAGTATGTCCAACTCCACCTCCGTGGCCGGTATAGTGCGGCTGCCGGAGCAGCTGGTGTGCCTGGGCGACGGGATATCGGAGCTGGTGCTGGTGAGAAACCCCGGCACTCTGGTGGGTCTTGGTGACATACTCAACAGCGTGCTGACCCAGCGCTTCGACAGCGAGTTTTTGCTGGTGCTGCACACAAAGCGGGCCCGCTTCGTCTTTGACCGGCCTGTGGCCTGGACAAGAGACGGGGAGTCCGGCGGCGAGCACCGGGAGATAGAGCTTTGCAACTATCCCGCGCCCCTGCGGCTGATTTTTTAGTTGCGCGGAGCGGGCAGAATATGTATAATAGTTCCTTGTTATAATGGTAGAAGGGGATGCTGAAAAATGAAGCGTCAGAAGATATCCGGTATATTTGAGGATGCGCAGAGCCTGACTGGTCAGAGCATGACGGTCTGCGGCTGGGTGCGCACGGTTCGGGACATGAAGAACTTCGGCTTTATCGAGCTCAACGACGGCAGCTGCTTTAAGTCTTTGCAGGTGGTGTTCGAGCGGGAGAGCCTGGCCAATTATGAGGAGATAGCCCGGCAGAACGTTGGCGCGGCGCTGGTGGTCAAGGGCGAATTGAAGCTTACCCCGGAGGCCAAGCAGCCCTTCGAGCTTAAGGCCGACGAGATAAGCGTAGAGGGCGTGTCCGCGCCGGACTATCCGCTGCAAAAGAAGCGGCACAGCGTGGAGTTTCTGCGCACCATACAGCATCTGCGCCCCCGCACCAACCTGTTTTCCGCCACCTTCCGGGTCCGCAGCACGGCGGCTCAGGCGGTGCATGAGTTCTTCCAGCAGCGGGGCTTCGTGTATGTTCACACTCCCATCATTACCGGCTCCGACTGCGAGGGAGTGTGAA
>CAYSFK010000202.1:0-1693 GCA_964430345.1 uncultured Oscillospiraceae bacterium
CATGATGTGCGGCTCCATCGACGACGTGCTGAAAAAGCGCGGCAGCTACTGAGGCAGTGCCATGGAGGATGTCATCAGGCTCAGCATCAGCACAGCCGGCGGCGGCAGCTTTGAAAGACAGGTAGCCTATGTGAACCTGCCTACCCCAGACGGCAGTTTGGGTATACTCAGGCACCACGCGCCTATGCTCTGTGCCGTGGGCCGGGGCCAGCTCCGCTTCAGATTTGCCGGCGGGGAGACGGGCAGCGTTACCGTGGGCGAGGGCGTGGCCACCGTGGCGGACAACGAGGTGCTGCTGCTGGTGAAGGAGATAATTGAATAGACCTTAACGACCCCGGAGGCAGGCCTCCGGGGTCATTATTAAAAACAATGCATTATTCCCGAGACAGCCGGGAATAATGCATTTAAATAAATACAATCATTTTATTTTTTCGTCAATTTGCGATTTAGTGACAGGTAAATATCGGCATTATGATGCTTGACGGAAGGGGAGCGTGATGTTAGAATGGTATACGTGGCGGGATATTTAGTTTCCATACTTCGGCGTCCGTCCGTGAAAGGGTCTGCGGCATGAAAAAGGTCTATGTTCTCATTGGAAATTACGGCAGCGGCAAGACGGAGCTGGCGCTGAACTTTGCGTTCAAGGCTGCCGAGACCGGCAGGACGGAGCTGCTGGACCTGGATATGGTCAACACCTACTTTCGGATAACCGAGCGGGGCACTATGACCAAGATGAAGGAGATACGCCTTGTGTCCCCCAACTACGCCTGCTCCGGTATAGAGACGCTGTCCCTGCCGGCGGAGGTGTCCTCGGCCTTCGATATGGACTGGGACACGGTGGTGTTTGACGTGGGCGGCGACGCTGTAGGTGCCACGGCCATAGGGCGCTACCATCAGGACTTCATGGGGCTGGAGCCCGGCTCGCTGGAGGTGCTGAACGTGGTGAATATCCGCCGCCCACTGGCCGGAACGGTGGAAAAGATAATCCATTTGCAGGAGGAGATGCAGATCCACTCCCGCCTGCAGATAACCGGCATGATAAACAACACAAATCTGGCCGGGATGACAGGGCCGGACGAGCTGAGGGACGGCTACGAGATCATCAGGCAGGTGTCGGAAAAGACCGGAGTCCCGGTGAAGTATACCTCCGGCAAGAAGGCGCTGCTGGACGTATTTCTTGCTGAGGGACACGACCCCAAGTATATCGGCACCCCCCTGGTCATAGACACCTATATGCAGCGTGACTGGGACAGCTGGGTAAAGGGCCTGAAATAATCGCCGCTGCGATTTTAGGATATAAGCGAAAAGTAAATGAAAAGAGGTAGTATTATGGTAAAGGTGTCAATCAACGAGCTTGTCTGTAAGGGCTGCGGGCTCTGCGTCCGTGCCTGCCCCAAAAGCGTCCTTGCCCTTTCCAAGACCAAGCTCAACGCAAAGGGCTACCACCCCGCAGAGGTAGTCCGCCCCGAGGAGTGCATAGCATGCGCGTCCTGTGCCCGTACCTGCCCGGATGTGGCAATTCGCATTGAGAAGGATTAAGGAGGATAAGAAAATGGCATTGACTCTTATGAAGGGCAGCGAAGCCATAGCGGAGGCCGCCATTCGCGCCGGCGCCCGTTTCTTCTTCGGCTACCCTATCACCCCGCAGACTGAGATACCCGAATACATGTCCGCCCGTATGCCCGAGGTCGGG
>CAYSFK010000203.1:0-1585 GCA_964430345.1 uncultured Oscillospiraceae bacterium
TCACGAGGCGGGCCTTGCCCCCTCGCGCACCCCCGCTTCTCTGTTATCGGTAGCTAATATTATTGTTTTTTGACAGTCTATAAGCCCCTAAATCCGATAGGATTTAGGGGCAATATATTATGTAAACTTATCTGAGAGAATTTACCGTAAGCTCTGCGTAGTCGGCGTCGCTGAGCTCATAGCCGTAGAACAGCTTGTAGTAGTCGGTGACCTCGGTCTGCAGGTCAAAGTCCGTGTAGTCCGGGTACATCAGCTCCGCCAGCCACAGCATACCCAGATAGCGCTGCACTGAGGGAGGCGAGGCCAGCCAGCCGTAGGGGCCCTCGGGAGTCTCGAAGTACTCGCCGTCAGCAATGGCCTTCATCTGCTGCCATGCTGGGTCTTCACCTACACTGCTGTACACGCTGGCGGGAGCGAAAACGATAATGTCAGGATTCCAGAGTATAAGCTGCTCCATATCCACCTCGTTGCCCATACCGGAGGACACCACCTCCGCCAGCTCCGCCAGATTATTGCCCAGCATATTCACGGTCTCCGCGTGGAAGGAACCCAGAGCCAGCACGTTCTGCCCCTTGTCGCCCAGGCAATAGAGTATGCTCTTTCTGGCCCCGTCGGCGTCCACCTTCTCCATCATGGCGCTGATATCCGCGTAGGTCTTGGTGCACCAGGCTGCCAGCTCCGCCGCCTTCTCCGTCTTGCCGGTCAGCTCGCCCAGTCTCTCGTATGCCCCGGGCGCAGTGGCAACGGTGGCGTCAATATGTACGAAGGGTATACCGGTCTGCTCCGTGAGGGCGTCGAAATCCTCTTTTATGCTGCCCTTGGCCTCTCCCACGTCTATAACCACGTCGGGGGCGGCGGCCAGCAGCGCCTCAAGGTCCATAGTGCCCTTGTCGCCGTAAAGCTGTCCCAGCTCCGGCAGGCTCAAAAACTCCTGTGGAATATACTTCTGTGCCGCCACTGAGAAGGCGTTGGAGTAGCCCACCATCAGCTCCGGGCACAGGGGGAACACATACACCTGTGTCAAGGGGCCGGAGACAGCTATGGCCTTTATCTCCGCCGGCAGCGTTACTGTACGGCCGCAGTCATCGGTGAACTCACGGGCAGCAGGCTCCTCCGCCGGCGCTTCCTCGGGAGCCTCCGCCGTAGCTTCAGCGGGAACCTCTGCAGGCGCTGCCGTGGCCGTAGGCTGGGCCGTACCGCAGCCCGCAAGGCAGGTACAAATGAGTGCAATGACAAGCAGCAATGCAAGCAGACTTTTTTTCATGTTGTTCCTCCGTTCGTGTTATATTATTTTGCGAATTGTTTTCTTTTGCTTGTCGTCAGTATAGCACTGTATTTAATCCATTGCAAGAAAAAACAGGGCCGCAGCCCTGTTTTTTCTTCAGACTGTCAAAAAAATATAATATCAGCTACCGATAACAGAGAAGCGGGGGTGCGCGAGGGGGCAAGGCCCGCCTCGTGATTCAATAACCCGCCGTCTAAAAGCTTGATGTATCAAGCTTTTAGAGCGAAGCTGCATTTTGTGTACGGCCAAAATGCTCGGCGGTTGAAGCGCAGTCAAAGAAGTCCGCGAGGACTTCTTTGA
>CAYSFK010000204.1:0-1531 GCA_964430345.1 uncultured Oscillospiraceae bacterium
AGAAGCAGTGCGAGAGCAAATGCGTTCGCGGCATCAAGGGCGAGAGCGTGGGCATAGGCCGGCTTGAGCGCTTCGTTGCGGACTATCACATGGCAAAAGAGGACAAGCCCGCCGTCAAGGTGCCCGAGAGCAACGGCCATAGGATAGCCGTGGTAGGCTCCGGCCCCGCAGGGCTGACCTGCGCCGGGGACCTGAGAAAAATGGGCTACGACGTCACGATATTCGAGGCCTTCCACAAGAGCGGCGGCGTGCTGGTGTACGGTATACCCCAGTTCCGTCTGCCCAAGGAGATAGTGGCCGCCGAGATAGAAAACCTGAAGGCCATGGGCGTAAAGATAATCAACAACGCCATCGTGGGCAAGAGCGAGACCGTGGACGAGCTGTTCGAGGATGGCTTCGAGGCCGTGTTTATCGGCTCCGGCGCAGGCCTGCCCCAGTTTTTGCACATCCCCGGCGAGAACCTGCTGGGCGTGTACTCCGCAAACGAGTTGCTGACCCGCACCAATCTTATGAAGGCCTACCGGGATGATTACGACACGCCTATAAAGCACTTCCACAATGTGGCCATCGTAGGCGGCGGCAACGTGGCCATGGACGCGGCCAGAGTGGCCAAGCGTCTGGGCGCGGAGCACGTGTACATCACCTACCGCCGGGGCAAGGACGAGCTGCCCGCAAGGCTGGAGGAGGTGGAGCACGCCGAGGCCGAGGGCATAGAATTCCAGCTTCTCAATAACCCCGTGGCCATCCACGGCGGCGAGGACGGCCACGTCACCGGCATAGAGCTCCTGCGTCAGGAGCTGGGCGAGCCGGACGCCAAGGGCAGGCGCAGCCCGGTTGCGGTCCCCGACAGCAACTGGATACTGGAGGTGGACGCGGTGGTCATCGCCATCGGCACCAGCCCCAACCCGCTTATCAAGAACACCACCCAGGGTCTGGCCATCACCCGCAAGGGCGGAATTGAGGCCGACGAGAACGGCAAGACCTCAAGAGACGGCATCTACGCCGGAGGCGACGCCGTGACGGGCGCGGCCACCGTCATCCTGGCTATGGGCGCCGGCAAGACCGGAGCCAAGAGCATAGACGAATTTATACAGAGCAAGTAAAGAAAACTGCCTCAAACATGATGTTTGGGGCAGCTTTTCTACTTATTACATCTTCTCTGTAACTTATTACTTCAGTATGTCCTCTCCCACCTTGTACACGTCTCCCGCTCCCACGGTGAGGATGATGTCGCCGGGGCAGGCGGTCTCTCTCAGCGCCGCCTCCAGCGAGGCAAACTCCGGGAAGAAGGACGCGCCGTCTATCCTTTCAGCCAGAGCAGAGGAGGATATGCCGACGGTGTTGCTCTCACGGGCGGCGAATATCTCCGCCAGCAGCAGCACGTCCGGCCGCTTAAGCTGCACAAGGAAGTCCTCGAACAGCGCCGCCGTGCGGGTGTATGTATGGGGCTGGAATACCAGGATAGTCCGCTTATAGTTGAGCCGCTCCACCGTGTCCAGCAGGGCCTTCAGCTCGCCGGGGTGGTGGGCGT
>CAYSFK010000205.1:0-1505 GCA_964430345.1 uncultured Oscillospiraceae bacterium
TCCCAGACCGTATCCAGAGAGGCCACCGAGCCCAGCACTACCACCACGATGAAGATGTACTGGAACACCTTGGTGGCCTTCATGCCGAACAGGTACTGGACGCAGCGGGTGCCGTACAGGGACCAGCCCAGTATTGTGGAGAAGGCGAACAGCATCAGGGCCACCGCCACAAACAGGGAGGCGAACTTGGGGCCGAACACCGTGGCGAAGGCGCTGGTGATAAGCTCGCTGCCGGGCTTGACGCCGAAGGCTATGTCCACGCCGCTGGTTATGACCGTCAGGGCGGTGAGGGTGCAGATGACGATGGTGTCTATAAACACCTCGAAGATGCCGAACACGCCCTGATCCACCGGACTCTTGCAGTCGGCGGCGGCGTGGGCGATGGCGGCGGAGCCAAGGCCTGCCTCGTTGGAGAAGGCGCTGCGGCGCATACCCCAGATGACCGTCTGCTTCAGCACTATGCCGGAGGCTGCGCCGAAAACTGCCCGGGGCGTAAAGGCGCTGCGGAAGATAAGCCCAAAGGCGTGGCCCAAATTGCCGATGTTCGCGAAGATGACTATGAGGGTAAAGACTATGTACAGCACACTCATAAAGGGGATAAGCTTCTCCGTGACGGAGCCGATGCGCTTGATGCCGCCCAGCAGGATAAGCGCCACCAGAAAGGCCAGCAGCAGACCAATAATGAGGCTGATGGTGAAGCGGGAGTCCGCCGCGGCAGGCACAAAGGCCACGATGGCGTTGTTAATGGAGTTTGATATGGAGTTTGCCTGAGCGCCGTTGCCTATGCCGAAGGAGGCCAGGGCCGCGAACACGCAGAACAGCGCGCCCAGCCATTTCCACTTCTCGCCCAGGCCGTTCTTGATGTAATACATAGGGCCGCCTACCCAGTCGCCGTGCTCGTTGCGCTCCCTGTATTTGATGGACAGGGTGACCTCGGAGTACTTGGTGACCATGCCCATGACCGCCGTCAGCCACATCCAGAACACAGCGCCGTAGCCGCCCAGAGCTATAGCCTGGGTGGTGCCCACGATGTTGCCGGTGCCCACGGTGGCGGACAGTGCGGTGGTCAGCGCCTGAAACGGCGTGACGGAGCCGCTGCCGGCCTCCTGCTTGTGGAACATCTTGCCCACGGTGTTGCGCATGGCGTAGCCGAAGCGGGTCAGCTGTACGCCCTTGTTGCGGATGGTGAGATACAGGCCGCCCAATACCGCGCAGGGCAGAAACACGTATAGCCAGGCGAAGGTGTTGAGCGGGCCGGTAAAGAAGGATACTATGCTGTTCATTTTGCTGCCTCTTTTCTCCTATATTTTATATCCGACAAACTGAAAGGGAGCCCTGCCCAGAAGGCATGGCTCCCCGAAAAAACACCGACGACGCGGCAGAACACTGCCGCAGCGCTGATAGGGAAGCCCTGTCCTTTTACCTGAGAGATTCAGCGGCATTGCCGCTTTGCACCTTCGGTACCCATTGCTGGGATTCTCCAGAGCCACATCCATTCTTAGTCT
>CAYSFK010000206.1:0-327 GCA_964430345.1 uncultured Oscillospiraceae bacterium
GTCTTGGGCAGGAAGGGATGAGCCGCCAGCATATTTTCAAAAAAGCTGCCGGGATGGGTCTCCACGATGTTATAGCTTTCAAAGCCGCCCAGAGCCATGACCTTTTCCACAAGGGCCAGAGCCATGATATAGCTCTCGCCGTTGGGGGCCTCGACGATGGCGTACTCCTCCCGGGGGTTCAGCGCGATGGCCAGGTTGCCGGGCAGGGTCCAGATGGTGGTGGTCCATATTACGAAGGAGAGCTTGGACTTGTCCACCTTCGGCAGCAGGCCCAGGTCGTCGTGCATGGGGAACTTCACGTATACCGTGGTGCAGGGGTCGTCCTGA
>CAYSFK010000206.1:337-1504 GCA_964430345.1 uncultured Oscillospiraceae bacterium
GGTACATCTTGCCGAAAATGCGTATCTCGTCGGCCTCGAAGCCCTTGTCCATGGTGCGGTAGGGGTGCTCCCAGTCGCCTATGACGCCCAGACGCTTGAAGCCCTCCCGCTGCTTGCCGATATAGAACTCCGCAAAGTCCTGACAGGCGCTGCGGAAATCCGCCACGGACATGGCCTTGTGGTTAAGCTTGTTCTGCTTGATGATGGCGCTCTCTATGGGCATACCGTGGTTGTCCCAGCCGGGGATATAGGGGGTGTAGTAGCCCCGCATGGCGTAGGAGCGGACTATGAAGTCCTTTATGGCTTTATTGAGAGCGTGGCCCATGTGGATATCGCCGTTGGAGAAGGGAGGGCCGTCGTGGAGGGAAAAACGGGGATGACCCTCGTTCTTCTTGAGCATCTCGTTGTATATATCCTGCTCCTGCCAGCGCTTGAGCATCTCCGGCTCACGGGCGGGGAGCCCGGCGCGCATGGGAAAGGCGGTTTTCGGAAGGTTCAGGCTGGAGTTATAATCCTGTGACATGGCGTTTCTCCTGACTATATGTCTGTAAAATTATATATAAATCACAAAAAGGGGCGTACGCAGTCGCGCTCGCCCCGAATTGATTAACTGAAAGAGAGCTCAGAGGGAAAAGGGTTGAGTACTGTCCATGCCGCGGCTGCGCGGCGCGGGCGGAGCTTCCTTAGTCGAGGGCAGGTCTATATTGATGGACGGCTCGGCCTGTATTCGCGAGGCGGAGGTCTCAATACTGCGCACTGTCTCGTCCACACTGGCGGTCTGGGCAGGCTTCGCGCTCCCCTGCCGGGGGGCAGCGGCTATACCCGTGGCTATGGACTCGATATTCTTAAGCTGAGTGGCACACATACTGCGCACACCGTCCAGGAAGCTGGCTGTGGCGGCCTTGGCCTCCTCCAGACGTTTCTGCTCGGCGGCGGCCCGCTCCTCTATGGAGCCCACCGTGGCCTTTACCTGCCTGTCCGCGTCCGCTATCATGGCGGCGGCGCGGCTGCGGGCGTCGGCCTCTATCTGTACGGCCAGCTTCTGAGCGGAGAGCACCGCCATGTTCAGGGCCTCCTCGTTGGCGCGGTAGTCCTCTATCTTGTCCACCAGCACCTTCATCTTGCTCTTGAGCACGGCGTTTTCCTTCTGGGCCGCGGATATCTCGT
>CAYSFK010000207.1:0-1501 GCA_964430345.1 uncultured Oscillospiraceae bacterium
GTTCATGGCGTCCGCCTGGTCGATGATGTACACCTTCCGCTCCGCCTCGTTGGGCAGCACCGCGGCGTCCGCTGACAGGCGGCGTATCTGCTCCACGCCGATATCCCGCTTCAGCTTCCCCTTATCCTGCTCCTCCCGGCCTATGGTAATGATGTCCGGGTGTATCCCGGCGGCCGCCTTGCGGCAGGCGCGGCACTGGCCGCAGGGGGGCTTAAGCCCGGTGCATACGGCGGCGGCGGCTATCCTCCCGGCAAACTCAAGGCTTTCCTGAGGGGAGCCGGCGGTGATAAGATAGGCGTGGGAGAGCCTGCCGGACTCCGGCAGCGCGGGTATAGCCACGGTATCCCCTCCCAAACATACTGATATAATCATTTCATTTTACATTTTATTTGTCTGCTAGTCAATAAATAGTTTTGCCCCGACGCTGCGGATAAATACTTGCCGCCGGGCCCGGTCTGGGGTATACTGATATGAGATACCAACTGAAAGGAAGGATAACAATATGGAGCTCAGTTCCGCTGCTCTCTGGCTGGATACCATTTACGGCGGCTATGACAGCGCAATTCTCGGCTTTATGCATAAGCTGGCGGAGCTTGCCGGCGTAGTGATGACGCCTGTTGCGAAGCTTATAACGCTGCTGGGGGAGAAGGGCCTTATCTTCTTCCTGCTGGCGCTGGTCTTTCTCTGCTTCTCCCGCACCCGGCCTCTGGGCGTGTGCCTGTTCGGGGCTGTGTGCTGCGGCGCGCTTATCACGAATGTGATTCTCAAGGACATGGTGGCCCGCCCCCGGCCCTTTGAGGCGTCGGAGCAATTTCGGCAGTGGTGGGTGTATGTGGGCAGTCCCGCGGAGGACGGCTTCTCCTTCCCCTCGGGCCATGTGACCGCCGCCGCCGCCGGTATGACCGCCCTGAGTCTTATGAAGGGGAAAAAGCTGGTGCTGCCGTCGGTGATAATCGTGGTGCTCATGGCGGTATCCCGCAATTACCTTATGGCCCATTACCCCACGGATGTTATGGCCGCCGCTCTTATCGGCCTGTTCTCCGGCTTTGTGGCCTGGCTCATCACTCACTACCTCTTTGAGTTTTTGGAGGACAGAAGCGACGTGCCCGTCATCGGACAGATATTGGACTTCGATTTGACCCAGGTTCTGCCGGATATCCGGGGCCTCGGCTCCCGGGCAAAGGTCGGACGCGGCAAAGCCATCCCCCAGGAGGACGCCGCCCCGTCCCGCCGCAAGGAGACCGACACCGAGGACGCCCCCTCCCGCTCCGGGGCCAGATACTCCTCCGACGCGCCCTCCCGTCGCTCCGGCACGGGCTACAGAGGGAAGCACTTCAAGTGACAGCCCTTGATAACAGTGTGTAAAATTCCGTCTCCCGGTGTTGAAATCCGGGAGAAATGTGGTATACTCTATATTTACTGAGCTTTTATTATTGGAGGTATTGCAAAAATGTCAAAGAAGCAGTTTAAGGCGGAATCAAAAAGGCTGCTGGACCTGATG